>CANFLM010000034.1 GCA_947447895.1 Hyphomicrobiales bacterium | reverse complement strand
TGTCGTCATCACCGGACGACGGATACAGGCCTCTGGAAGCGACATCAGGAGGCTCCCTTTTTCTGTTCGGCCCCGGCAGGCGCCTGGCCTCCGCCACCACCGCGCTGCTCGACCTTCACACCGTCGGTAATCAGCAACTGGCCGTCGGTTACAACGGTTTCGTCACCGGTCAGACCCTCGGAAACGACTGCGAACTGGTCAATGATCCGATCGACGGTGACAGTGCGGACGCGGGCCACGCCTTGGTCTGCGACAAACACGAATGTGCCCTTCTGTCCGGTTTGCACGGCAGAACGCGGCACGACGACGGCATTGTTTTCAACCCTGAAGATCACCCGCACATTGCACAACAGACCGGGCCACAGGCCCTCGTCGGCATTGGTGAATTCGGCCCGCACTGTTAGTGTACCGGTTGCCGCATCCACCGCATTGTCAAGGACCGAGATCCGGCCTTCGAAACTGCGCTTGGACCCTTGCGGGGTCACCATCACCGAAGCCGTGGCTTCTTTGCCTGCCTCTTTCAGCGACATGATGTAGCGTTGCGGCACCGCAAAGGCGACATAGATGGGCGAGGTTTGGTTCAACGTGGCCAAAGCCACACTGGCATCACCGGTTTTGGCGATATTGCCCTCTTTCAGGGCCGCCACGCTCATGCGCCCATCAATGGCGGCGCGGATCGTGTAATAGCTCAGCGACACCCGCAGATTGTCCAGAGCCGCCTGATCGGCCTGGATTTGCGCGGCAAAGGCGGCAACCTGCGTCTTGCTGTTTTCCAGATTGAGCCTTGAGCCGGAATCGCTGGCGATCAATTGCTCGTAACGCTTCACATCGCGCTGGGCTTGCTCGAATTGGGCGGCCGAGCGGGCCAGATTGCCCTCGGCCTGCTTGATCTGCGCTTCGATACCGCGCGAGTCGAGCCGGAACAGCACATCGTTTTTCTTGACCAGAGCCCCATCTGCAAAGGCCACTTCGATGATCTGGCTTTCCACCCGCGAACGCAGCGTGACGGTGGACAAAGCCTGCACTGTGCCGATCGTGTCGAACCGCACCGGCATGGCGCGGCGCTCGGCCTTGCCCAAAGCCACAGGAACGGTGCGCGGGGCGGCCCCCGAACTCTGGGCCGGAGGCGCGTTCTGCGCCATGACCGGAGCCGTCAAAGCCCCCCCCAACGCAAAACCGGCCCCGATCAAGGCCGCGACAATCACCGATTGCTTATGCATTCAACCCGTCCCAGATACTAAAAATTTACAGCAGAGGCCTCTGATATACCAGAAGCCGCAAGGGGCTGTCGACAGCAATCCTTGGGCACAGCAACCAGCACCTGCATGAATATCCAAAACACGATAAGGGCAACAATCGGCCGCAATCGAATACGGCCGTTTCATAATAATTTTTGGATTGGGAGAATGAAATTTGGCTGGGGGACCTGGATTCGAACCAAGATTGACGGAGTCAGAGTCCGTAGTTCTACCGTTGAACTATCCCCCAACTGGAGCATGTAAGCGCTCCGTGATGTTGGTGAAAACATCTAGAGGCCGCTCATTAGCGAAACAGGGGCGGTTTGACAAGCCCCAAACGGTGAACTTTGCACATTTGCCGCGCAGAACCGGAAATGCGGGCCGTAAACTTCAAAAAACATAGCGGCTATGCGGTCCGATTGCAGGATTGGAGCAATCCATGCTTTGCAAATCCCGTATGATCAATACAGAATATCCCGCCGGACATGATGAGCCGGCAAAAAATTTTCGAGAATATCGACAGCAGGAACAGCCAAATATGACCATCCAGCTTGATCCAGCCACCCTTGGTATCCAGAAGTTCGGCATCGGCCAGCCGGTCCGCCGCAGTGAGGACCCTGTGCTGCTGCGCGGGGAAGGCCGTTATTCGGATGATGTAAACCTGCCGGGCCAACTCTTTGGCGTGATGGTGCGCTCCCCGATTGCCCATGGCGTCCTCAAAGGGATCGAAACGGCGGATGCCCTGGCGGTTCCGGGTGTGGTGGCGATCTATACCGCCAAGGACCTGAATGCGCGTGGCTATGGCCCGATCCGCTGCATTCTGCCCTTCACCAATGCCGACGGTTCGCCGATGCTGCGCACGCAACGTCTGGCGCTGACCGATGACAAGGTCCGCTATGTCGGCGATCCGGTGGCGATGGTAGTGGCCAAAAGCCACCGCGCAGCCATTGATGCGGCCGAAGCGGTCCGGCTTGACCTGGAAGCCCTGCCGACGGTGACCGACGCCCGCGAGGCCGTCAAAGCCGATGCGCCGCAGTTGTATGATGACGTGCCCGGCAATGTCGCGCTCAATTTCGGTTTTGGCGATATGGCAGCCGTCAATGCGGTATTCGAAAAGGCGGCCCATGTGACGCGCCTTGAGCTCACCAACAACCGCATTGTGGTCGCGGCGATGGAGCCTCGGGCTGCAGTAGCTGATTATGACAAAAAATCCAGCCGCTTTACAATCCACGCCAATTCGCAAGGTGTCTTCGGTATGCGCACCAATTTGAGTGCGGTGCTTGGTGTCACTCCGGACAAGGTGCATGTGTTGACAGGCCATGTTGGCGGCTCCTTCGGTATGAAGATTTCGGTTTTCCCCGAATATATCTGCCTGCTGCATGCGGCGCGCGAGTTGGGCAAGCCGGTGAAATGGGCTGATCGACGCTCGGACAGTTTCCTGTCGGATTTCCACGGGCGCGACAGCGCGGTCGAAGCCGAACTTGCACTCGACAGCAAAGGCCATTTTCTGGCGCTCCGCATCGAAGGCTATGGCAATCTCGGCGGCTATATGTCGCCATTCGGGCCGATGATGCCGACGCTCAACGTCGTCAAGAACATCATGAGCGTCTATAAAACCCCGCTGATTGCTGCCCATATCCGCTGTGCCTTTACCAATACCGTGCCGATCGCCGCCTATCGCGGGGCAGGACGGCCGGAAGGCAATTACTATATGGAACGGCTGATCGAGCAGGCCGCGCGCGAGATGGGGATTTCTTCAACCTCCTTGCGCAAGCGCAACCATGTGAAGCCCGCGCAAATGCCGTTCAAAACACCGGCGGGCACCTTGTATGACACGGGCGAATTCACCGCCGTGCTGGATCAGGCGCTCGAACAGGCCGATGTGGAGGGTTTCAAGAAGCGCCGTCTCGAAAGCCGCAAGAAGGGCCTGTTGCGCGGTTTGGGGATCGGCCAATATCTCGAAGTCACGGCCCCGCCGATGAACGAGATGGGCGGCATCCATTTCGAAAAAGATGGCACCATCACACTGCTGACCGGCTCGCTCGATTTCGGACAGGGCCATAGCACCGCGTTCGGACAGGTGGTGGTACAAAAGCTCGGCGTGCCGTTTGAAGCGATCAGACTGGTACAGGGGGACAGCGATAGGCTGATCGCGGGTGGCGGCACCGGAGGTTCCAAATCCATCATGGCCAGCGGCGCGGCTTTTTCGGAGGCGGGCGATCTGGTGATCGAGCGCGGCAAGCTCATCGCCTCCTATGCGCTGGAAGCCGGCGTCGGCGATATCGAATTTGCATCGGGCCGTTTCAGCATTGCCGGCACCGATCGCGGCATCGGCATCATGGATCTCAACCGCCGCCTGCAAGACGGCCTGATTGCCCTGCCCGCCGATGTGCCAGCCACGCTGGATGTCGACCACATCCACAAGGAAGCCCCCTCGGCCTATCCCAACGGCTGCCATGTCGCCGAGGTCGAGGTTGATCCCGACACCGGCACCGTGACGATTGCGCGCTATACGGCGGTCAATGATTTCGGCACGGTCATCAATCCGATGCTGGTCGAAGGCCAGTTGCATGGCGGGGTCATGCAGGGCATCGGGCAGGCTTTGCTCGAACACACCGTCTATGACGAGGACGGCCAGCTGGTCACCGGCTCCTTCATGGATTACGGCCTACCCCGCGCCGATATGACACCGCCTTTCAGCGTCAGCTATCATTCCGTGCCCGCCACAACCAATGTGCTGGGCGCCAAAGGCTGCGGCGAAGCGGGCTGCGCGGGCTCTCTCTCCTCGGTCATGAATGCTCTGGTCGATGCGCTGTCGGTCTATGGTATCACCCATATCGACATGCCCGCCACCCCGCAGCTGGTCTGGCAGGCGATTCAGGAGGCCAAAGCCAAACAGGCTTGATCCTTAACCTCCAACAAAAAACCGGCCTGAACATCCAGGCCGGTTTTTTTTATTGATGAGATTAAGCCCGCCTCAATGCTGGACGAGGTTATCCGCAAAGCGCAAGCTGGCTTCGGTCTTGGCGGAGATTTCCTCGCGGGTCACGTGCGGGGCTATTTCGATGGCGGTCATGCCGTCTTTGCCCACCGTGAACACGCCCAGATCGGTGATCACCATATTGACCACGCCGGCGCCGGTCAGCGGCAGGGTGCAGCGCTTCAGAAGCTTTTTCTCTTCCTTGGCGACATGTTCCATCAGCACGACGACCTTTTTGACGCCCGCGACCAGATCCATCGCGCCGCCCATGCCTTTGATCATCTTGCCGGGGATCATCCAGTTGGCGAGATCGCCGTTTTCGGCCACCTGCATCGCACCCAGAATCGACAGGTCGATATGGCCGCCGCGGATCATCGCGAAACTGTCGGCCGAGCTGAAATAGCTGGTGGTCGGCAATTCGGTGATGGTCTGCTTGCCGGCATTGATCAGATCGGGGTCCTCGTCGCCTTCATAAGGGAATGGACCCATGCCCAGCATGCCGTTCTCGCTTTGCAGCTGCACGGTCATTCCGTCGGGAATGTAGTTGGAAACAAGGGTCGGAATACCGATCCCGAGATTGACGTAATAGCCGTCGCGCAATTCCTTTGCCGCGCGGGCTGCCATTTCTTCGCGTGTCCAAGCCATGATCAGCCTCCCTCTTAAGCGCGTTGACGCACGGTGCGCTGCTCGATCTTTTTCTCAAGACCGGCCGCATGGATAATCCGCTGCACAAAAATGCCCGGGGTAATGATGTGGTCGGGATCAATCGTGCCGCATTCGACCAGATGTTCGACCTGTGCGACCGTGACTTTACCGGCAGTGGCCATCATCGGGTTAAAATTGCGGGCCGATTTGCGATAGACCAGATTGCCTTCGGTATCGCCCTTCCACGCATGCACCACCGCCAGATCGGCCAGCAAGCCGGTTTCCATGACGTATTTCTCGCCATTGAACTCGCGCTCGTCCTTGCCCTGGGCGATCAGCGTGCCGACACCGGTTTTGGTGTAGAAGGCCGGTATCCCTGCGCCGCCTGCCCGGATGCGTTCGGCCAGCGTGCCTTGCGGGTTGAATTCGATTTCCAGCTCGCCAGCCAGATATTGCTGGGCGAAGGTTTTGTTTTCACCCACATAGGATGAGATCATTTTTTTGACCTGGCGTGTTTCGAGCAGAAGGCCTAGGCCCTCGCCGTCCACACCGGCATTGTTGGAAATGATGGTGAGATTTTTGACGCCGGTTTCGCGGATCGCCTTGATCAGCAATGACGGAATGCCGCACAGGCCGAAGCCGCCAGCCATGATGACCATGTCATCTTTCAGCAAGCCTGCCAAAGCCGAAGTTGCGTCTGAGTAAACTTTTGCCATGCACCGTACCCCCTCGCATTGATATTCGGGTTATGAAACGGCACATGAAGGATTGCAAGGATAAAAAATCGGGATCAGCCTTGCAAAACAAGGGATACGGGCCCCTTGTTTTGCCTTTGATATTCTCAATCCTGATCCGATACGGCGGCGGCCACCGGCACCGCACCCAAACCATCCTTGTTGTAGATATCGTCGCGGAATTCCATCGTGCCTTCGGGCGTGGCCCAGGCGGTGATGTAGATCCAATAGACCGGGACCGTCTGGGTCAGGCGCGCATCGACGCGCTGGCCCGAGGCTATCACCTCGTCGATCCGGTCGCGTGTCCAGCCCGGCGTGTCTTTCAACAGCCATGTCACATAGTCACGCACATTCTGCAGTCGCATGCAGCCCGAGGATACAAAACGGAAATCATCGCCGAAAATGCCCTTGGCGGGCGTATCATGCATGTAAACGCCGTAGGGATTGGCGATATTGATGCGCACGAAACCCAGCGAATTGAATTCGCCGCCGGTGTCCTGACGGAACACATAGCGTGTGGCCTCGTCCGACCGCCAATTGATGCGGCCTGGTTCCACCTCCTGACCATTCCGATCATAGACGCGGATATGGTTGTCGGTCAGATATTTGGGATCGGCCTGCATTTTGGGGATCAGATCCTTGCGGATGATCGAGGCGGGCACGGTCCAGAACGGGTTGAAATTGATGTCGGTGGCCCGTGTGGTCATGACGGGCGACTGGCGGTCGATCTTGCCGACACCGGCGGCGTGGCGGGTCACGACCTGCCCGTTCTCGACGGTTTCGACAATGGCGGCCGGAATATTGGCAACCACGAAACGATAGCCCGGCGATGCGGCATAGGAGCGCAAACGCACCAAATTGATTTCAAGCTGGCGCAAGCGCACATCCGCCGGAATATTCATTGCCGTCAGCGATTGCGTGCCGAATTCGCCACTGGGCGAGAGGCCATGGCGCCCCTGGAACTTGCGCAATGCTGCCTCGACATAGGAATCAAAGACATTGGAATTGCCAAGGCTGGCATCCAGATCACCGCTGGCAATCAGGCGGCGGCGCAGGGCAATCACATTCTTGTCGCGGATGCCGAGCTTCAGATTACCCTTGGGCATTTGCGGCCAACCGCCTTGTGCGACCACATTGCGCATCTGCTCGATGGCTGCTTCGGTCGCCGCAAAGGTGGATGGCGAGAGAATCGGGCTTTGCGACTGCTGGATTTTCATCGACGCGGCGGCATCATAGGTCTGCCCCCATTCCGCCTGCTGGCTGACAGGCTCGGATGGAGCCGCCCAGACCTGCTTCGGCAGTCCCGATGCACCCAGCAACAGCGACAGGGCCGACAGGCTGACTTGTCTGCGCGAAAGGTTGATCCGCGACATGCCGGATTTGGTAGCTTGACGTGTCATCACTTGCCCGATCTTTCAAACATCCTAGATATCACTATGGTCCCGCTGCGGCCTGAACGGGCACAGCAGGGTCTTTCCTGACAGATCAATATAAACAAAGCGTTGATAATCTGTTGCCGTTCTGGGCATTATCAAGCCCGTTCGGCAAAATTGTGGCGGAGGGCCCCTGAACGGGCTGACCGATGCCATACCACCCGTTGTTGAACTTATCCAAGGTTGAGTCTGATGTCCGTAGCCTCTCCATCCCCCGCCCGCACGCCACGCGCTTCGGCCCCGATTGTCGTGGCCGGAGGCGGACTGGTCGGCTTGGCGGCCGCGCTGGCTCTGGCGGAACGCGCTTGGCCGGTGACTGTCATCAGTGGCCAGACACATCCTCCTGACGGGCGCACTGTAGCCCTGATGCCGCAATCCCTCGATTTGCTGCGTTCGCTGGGGCTCGGGGACGTTCTGGCCACGTCGGGATCGCCGCTTGAAACCCTGCGGTTGATCGACGACAGCGGCAGCCTGTTCCGCCCGCCTTCTGTGGCCTTCGAGGCGCGCGAATTGGGGCTGGACTGCTTTGCCATCAACATCGAAAACCACGCTTTGCTGGCAGCCCTGTCGGCCCGCGTGTCCGCGCATCCGGCGATAACCCTCCTCAACGATCAGGTGACCGGCACAACAAGCAGGGATGGCTTGCGTCAGGTGACGCTCGCCAATCATGCCCCTCTCGAGACGCCTTTGCTGGTCGCCGCAGACGGCCGCCGCTCGGCCATTCGCACCGCCCTCGGCATTGCTGTGGCCCGCAAGGCCTATCCGCAAGTGGCTGTCACTGGCATCCTGAAGCACGAGCGCGACCATCGCTGCACATCCACCGAATTCCACACCCGCCATGGGCCGTTCACGCTGGTCCCTTTGCCCGGCCGTTGCTCCAGTCTGGTCTGGCTGACGGCTCCCGACAGAGCAGAGACCCTCTCAGCCATGGATGATGCGGCCTTCGGCCGGGCGGTCGAGGATCAGGCGCAATCCATGCTGGGCAAAATGCAACTGGCCGGACCGCGCGGCAAGATCGGCATGGGCATCGACCGGATCGACACCATCACCGCCCCGCGCTGCGTCTTGATGGGCGATGCCGCCCATGCGTTTCCGCCGATCGGCGCGCAAGGGCTGAATTTGGGTCTGCGTGACATCAGCGATCTGCTTGACTGTCTGGATCATAGCCCCGACGCAGGGGCAGCCGAGGCCACGCAACGCTATCAGGCCTTGCGGCTCAAGGATATTTCGACCCGCAGCCTCGGTGTGGATATGCTCAACCGCTCGCTGCTCAGCCCCTATCTGCCGGTTGATTTTGCCAGAGGCGCGGGCTTGCTGGCACTGGCGTCGATTGGTCCGCTCAGACAATTCGTCATGCGGCAGGGCATCGGGCGTTAAGGGGTCACCACGGCCAGACAAAGCGTTGAGGCAGCAAATGGTTGCTCATCAGCCATAACAGGCCCGTCACAGTGGCCACCGACAGGACCGTTCCGACCAGAATGGCCGTCGAGGCCTGTTCGACATAGACCTTGTACTGGTTGGCGATCACAAACACATTGAGAGCGGGCGGCAAAGCGGCCATCAGGACCGCTGTCATGGTCCATTCCCAGCCGAAATCACCCAGCCATGACAGCACCAGCCAGACAATCAGCGGATGCAGCACCAATTTGATCCCCACCAGAGCCGGCAGTTCGACCGGCACCGTCTTGAGCGGCCGCAACGCCACCGTCACACCCAACGTAAACAAAGCGCAAGGCGCGGCTGCATTCTTGAGAAAGACCAGCATGGTTTCGATCGGCGCAGGGGCAACGAAATGGGTGCTCGCCGCCAACAGTCCCAATGCCGTGGCAATATTGAACGGGTGGGTGAGCACCCGTTTGAGCACGAACCAGACCGTTTGGCCGACCCGCATCTGCCCGCCGCTGCCCAAGGCCATCAGAAACGGCACAAGAGTGAAATGCAGGGTATTATCGAACACAAAAATCAAAGCCGTCGGCACGATCGCCGAAGGGCCGAGAGCCGCCAAGGTCAGGCCCGGCCCCATATAACCGATATTGGCATAGGCCCCCGCCACCGACTGGACCGTGGCCATGCGGATGTCACGGGTCGACAACAGCCCGACTCCGAAAGCCAGCACAAAAGCCAGCAGGGTTGACAGCGTTGTTCCCAGCACGAAGGGCCAATTTGTCAGTTGCTCGACAGGCGCCGCAGAAACCAGTTTGAACATCATGGCGGGCAGCGAGACGTAAATGATGAAAAAATTCATCCATTTCAGGCCTTCTTCGGGGTAAGCTACCAGCTTGCCGCAGAAAAAGCCTAAAAAAATCAATCCGAAAAATGGCATTGCCAGAGAAAGAACGTCGCCCAAAGCACTGGCTCCCTTAAGCCATCATCCCGAGCCACCAAGGGCTGTGTTCTCCTTCTAGCGGCTTGGCACCCATTTGTCTTGCGAGACCATAGCAAAGCCGCCATGCACGGACCGATGCAAACCGATACCCTTTCGCCACAGATCAAGCCGTGATAGCCAAGGCCGGAAGTGATCCGCTTTTTCAAAAAGGCTCTGCCCCGTTTTGTCCGATCCAACTCTTCATCCGTCCGCGCCCCCTGTCAGCATCCAGCAACCCCAACTCCTGGGGCCGTTCGGGCTTTGGTCGCGGCTGGAAGCCCTCGGCTTCAGACTGGTCATGGGACTGATGCGCTCCATGACGCTCGAAACGGCCTCGCGGTTTTCGGCGTGGCTGTGGCGTCTTCTCGCGCCCAAACTCTATCGCCACAAGCGGGCTATGACCCATCTGGCACTGGCCTTTCCCGAGAAAAGCGAAGCCGAATGCCGCGCCATCGCGCTGGATATGTGGTCGACCCTGGGCGCAACCTTTGCCGAGAGCTTCCATCTCGACCGGATCGCCCGCGAACCCGAGCGGATGACCCTTACGGCCTCCGATGCCGCAGCCAAAGCGATGTCCTCGCATCATGGCTTGGTCATGGTCTCGCTGCATATGGGCAATTGGGAGATCAATGCGCTGGCCGCCCGGCAGCAGGGCTTGCGCTTGGCCGGTGTCTACCAGCGCATCAAAAACCCGCTTGTGGACGAGATGATCCGCGCTTTGAGGGTGGATTATTACCCCAAAGGCCTGTTCAGCAAGGGCCATGAGGCCGTCAAAGGCCTGATGCGGGTGGTCAGCGAAGGCGAGACCGTCGCCCTGCTGGCCGATGTGCGCGAAGGGCGCGGGCTGGCCGTGCCGTTTTTCGGCCGCCCAGCCCCGAGCAACCCCTTTCCGGCACTCTTGGCGCGCGGGCGCAAATTGCCGCTGGTGGCGGCGCGGGTGCTGCGCCAGTCACCCGGCCATTACACCATCCATTGCGAATTGATCGAGGTGCCGCAGACCGACAATCGCGAGGCCGATATTCTGGCCGCGACGGCCAATATCCAGGCGCAATTCGAAACATGGGTGCGCGAGACACCCGGACAATGGATGTGGGGCCACCGCCGCTGGGGGTGATACGGCAGTTCCGGCAAAAATCGGCCAAAAACTCACCCTCTTATGCCGTCAATGCTCCCAAAGGTGACTTGCCAACCTGTAATGTCTGATGATCATAGAGGACAGCACACAGTCGATTGGCCCTGACAGCGCGCCGGTCATGCCCTGCCGATGGAGATGGCGATGAAACTTGCACGGTCCTTTTTCCGCCCTCTGGCCATTGGTGCCCCCGAACCCTTGCGCGAACTGCCGGTGCGGCTGGAACGGATGATCCATTTCGTCCCGCCCCACATCGAAAAAGTCCGCGCCAAAGTGCCCGAACTGATCAACGAGGTCGATGTGGTGCTGGGCAATCTCGAAGATGCCATCCCGCTTGATCAAAAAGTCGCGGCCCGCAAGGGCTTCATCGCCATGGCCAAAGCCAATGATTTCGGACAGACCGGCCTGTGGACCCGCATCAACGCGCTCAACAGCCCGTGGGTGCTCGACGATCTGACTGAAATTGTCGGCGAGGTCGGCGACAAACTGGATGTCGTCATGGTGCCCAAGGTGGAAGGTGTCTGGGACATCCATTATTGCGACCAGTTGCTGGCCCAGTTGGAAGCCCGCCACGGCATCAAAAAACCGATCCTGATCCATGCCATTCTGGAAACCGCCGAAGGCGTCAAGAATGTCGAGGACATTGCTGCCGCCTCCCCGCGCATGCACGGCATGAGCCTTGGTCCGGCCGATCTGGCGGCCTCCCGTGCCATGAAGACCACCCGCGTCGGTGGCGGCCATCCCGAATACAAGGT
This sequence comes from Hyphomicrobiales bacterium, assembly GCA_947447895.1. Taxonomy (GTDB): domain Bacteria; phylum Pseudomonadota; class Alphaproteobacteria; order Rhizobiales; family Beijerinckiaceae; genus CAIYZJ01. The sequence continues at coordinate 17,894 of CANFLM010000034.1, read as the reverse complement.
GCTGGCCGATCCCGATGGCAGCCAGCCCCGTGCCGTCTATCAGCAGGACTTATGGCATTACACCATCGCCAAAATGGTCGATGCCTGTGCCGCCAACGGTTTGAAAGCCTTTTATGGCCCCTTCGGCGACTTTGCCGATGCGCAGGCCTGCGAAACCCAGTTCCGCAACGCTTTCCTGCTCGGTTGCGCGGGCGCATGGACCCTGCATCCCTCGCAAATCGGCATCGCCAAATCGGTCTTCAGCCCCGACAAAAACGAAGTCGCCTTCGCCCGCAAAATTCTCGACGCCATGCCGGATGGTGCTGGCGCGGTGATGATCGACGGCAAGATGCAGGACGATGCAACCTGGAAACAAGCCAAAGTCATCGTCGACCTCGCCCGCTTCGTGGCCAGCCGCGATCCGGATCTGGCAGAGGTTTACGGGTTTTAAGGGTGATGCACCAAGGGGAAGGCCGCACCTCCCCTTTATGACCCACCGAAGACCTCCAGATTTCACGGCCCGTCCCCCGCTTGTTATTGACAGAGCGGAGGGCAAAGATTACCTCATGGGGCATGAAAGAACGTCAGGCAAAATACGCAATCGGCGATATCGTGCGTCACCGGGTTTACTCGTTTCGTGGCGTGGTATTCGATGTCGATCCGACATTCTCCAATTCCGAGGAATGGTACAATTCCATTCCCGAGGAGGTGCGGCCGACCAAGGACCAGCCGTTCTACCACCTGTTCGCCGAAAACGCCGAAACTGAATATGTGGCCTATGTGTCCGAGCAGAATCTGCTGCCCGACACCTCCAACGAGCCAGTCCGCCACCCCCAGATCGCCGAAGTGTTCGATATTGACGAACAAGGCCGCTACAAGGCCCGCACGCATTACATGAACTGAGCCGTCGCAGGCAGCGCCCACACGGCCTGACCAGACAGCGCCCTTCACCTTACCACGCGCACAAAAAAACCGGCTCGAAAGCCGGTTTTTGTTTGAGCCGATGCGGCCTGTTTACTGCTTGGGGGCAGGTGCAGGCGCTGGAGCAGGAGCGGCACCACCCTGCTGTTGCTGCATTTTCTGGCGCATTTCTTCAGCCTGCTTCTGCATCTGTTCTTCCAGCTTTTTCTGCTGGGCTTCGAGAACGGCAGGATCGATGGCAGGACCATCAAAAGCCTTGCCGAAACCGGCCATCGGCACCTGGAAGGACACTTCCTGGCCGAACTGGTTCTGCACGCTAATGGCCAGCACATTCGCCTTCTTGAAGGCGGCAATCGTGTCGTCTTTCACAGCGCCTTCAGCGAAGCAGCCATTCGGGAAGCAGATCGCATATTTGCCGGGAATGCCCTGCCCCTGATCGGCCGCAAAGCGGATGCCGGGCTGCATCAGCAGACCAAGTGGCATCAGGAAGCGAACGACCTTCTGCGGCTCGCCCTGCACGTCATAGACGGCAACGGCCACAACAGGCTGGTCCTGATCGGACACGAAATCACGGGTGGTGTAGCAGACTTTCTTCTTGGCAACCTGATCCTCGCCGCACACTTTCAGCCATTCCTGCTGGGACGGCTCCGGCTTCAGCTGCACGAGGGTCGGAGCCGGAGGGGGCGGTGCAGCGGCTGGCGCAGGGGCAGGTGCGGCCGGCTTGGCAGGCGGCTTGGCAGGCTGCTGGGCCGAACCAGGTTGCACAGCACCAAATACCAGAGCGAGGGCCACAACAAGGCCTCCAAAAATTCTCGAAGAAAGCATCATCAGGATCCTTTTAAATGCAGGTTTTGCCCAATAACGGGATTGAACCCGATCAGCCATACGAATCACGGCCAGCCAAAACACTCGAGAACGCTTTATCCCTTTGCCTGTCGCCTTTCCAGCAAATTCCTCATTTTTGCGCGTTTTTTGCCGATCGGGTAACACTGGGGACATGCTCATGTTATCGACGATTCGATTGCGCTCCCTCCCTGCTGCAAACAGCTTTGCCAGCGTGCTGGTGTTTGGCCTTTTGCTGTGGTTTTCGGCCTTCTGTGCTCCGGTTCTGGCGCAGGACACCTCAACAGGGACGGGCCGTCACGGTCTGGCCTTGCATGGCGCGCCCCAGCTCGGGGCCGATCAACCCTTGCCCTATGCGCAAACCGATGCTGCGTCGGGCGGACGGATCGTGTTTGGCGCACAAGGCGTGTTTGATACGCTCAATCCCTTTGTCATCCGCGGGATTGCCGCACAAGGTCTGGCCCCGCCGATGGGACTGGTGTTTCAAAGCCTGATGATCCGTTCAGCGGATGAGCCGTTTTCGGTCTATGGCGGATTGGCCAGAAGCGTTGATCTGGCCGATGATTTTTCCTCGATGACCGTGCATCTGGAGCCCGAGGCCCGATTTTCCGATGGCAAACAGGTTCGCGCCGAGGATGTGGAATTCTCCTTCGCGCTCCTGAAAGACAAAGGGCGGCCGACCTTTCGCGGCTATTACGGCAAAGTCACCGCCGTCACCGTGGTGGATCCGCTGACCATCCGCTTCCGGTTTGAAGGACATGACCGCGAATTGCCGCTGATCATTGCCTTGATGCCCGTGCTGCCCAAACATGCCACCCAGGCCGCCCGTTTCGAGGAAACCAGCCTCACTGCGCCGGTCGGCTCCGGACCCTACCGGGTGGCCGAGGTCAAAGCGGGCGAAAGCATCCGCTATGAAAAGAACCCCGATTTCTGGGGCAAGGCCAAGCCGATTTATCGCGGGCTCTATCATCCGCAAACCATCCGTTTCGACTATTTCCGCGATTCCAATACCCTGTTCGAGGCCTTCAAGGGCGGGCTTCTCGATGTCCGTATCGAGGACAACCCGTCCCGCTGGGCGCAGGATTATGACTTTCCGGCCCTCAAAGACGGCCGCGTCCTGCGCGAGGTCCTGCCGGTTTCCATTCCCAAAGGCATGACCGGCTTTGTCTTCAACACCCGCAAGCCGCTGTTTGCCGATCTTCGGGTCAGGGAAGCGCTCGGCACGATGCTGGATTTCGAATGGATCAATCGCAGCCTGTTTTTCGGGTTGTACCGACGCTCCAACAGCTATTTTTCAGGCTCGCCCCTCTCGGCGGCCGGCCTGCCTGCCAGCGTCGAAGAGCGGGCTTTGCTGACCCCGTTTCCCGATGCCGTGCGGCCCGATATTCTGGCAGGCCAATGGCAGCCCCCCGCGCTTGACGGTTCGGGCCGTGACCGCAACGCCGCGGCCAAAGCCCTGTCCCTGCTCAATCAGGTCGGATGGACCTTGCGTGACAGCCAGCTGATCAACCGCAACAACGAGGTGTTTGCCTTTGAACTGCTGGTCAACAGCCGGTTGCAGGAAAAACTGGCCCTCAACTATGCCCAGTCGCTGGCCCGCATCGGCATCACCCTCAAAGTCCGGCTGATCGACGACATCCAGTATTGGCGTCGGCTGTCGGCCTTCGATTTCGAGATGATCCAATTCACCTGGTCCGGCTCGCCCGCTCCCGGCAACGAGCAATACCACCGCTGGGGCTCCAAAGCCGCCGAACGGGACGGGTCGTTGAATTATGCGGGGGCCAGAAGTCCAGCCATCGATGCCATGATCGAGGCCGTGCTGGCAGCCAGGACACCGGAAAGCTACCTGACCGCCATCCATGCGCTGGACCGGGTGCTGCTGTCGGGTTTCTATGTGGTGCCGCTGTTTTATGCGCCAGACCTGTGGATGGCCCGCAAGGCAACCGTCAAACATCCGGCGCGGTTGCCCTTGCTGGGCACCGCCCCCGAAACATTCTGGGTGGAAGACGCGCAATAGGCCAAGCCGGGCGCGACAAGCACGCCTTGGCAGGCTATAGAACGGCCTGTTTTGATTTTATTTCTCTCTCGAGCGGAACGCGTGCCATGTTTGACGAAACCGACATCCTGACCATCGACGTGATTTCCGATGTGATCTGCCCCTGGTGCTATATCGGCAAGAAACGTCTGGAAAAGGGACTGGCCTTACGCCCCGACGTGGCCACCGAAATCCGCTGGCGCCCCTACCAGCTCGATCCGACCATTCCGATGGGCGGGATCGACCGGCAGATGTATATGCTGCAGAAATTCGGCGATCCGCATAAAATTGTCGAAATGCACAAGCGCATTGCCACTGTCGGGCTTGAAGAAGGTATCCATTTCAACTTCGCGGCCATCGAACGCACCCCGCATACGCTGGATGCCCACCGGATGATCCGCTGGGCCTATGATGTCGGTCTGGTGGACGAGGTGGTCTCCGGCCTGTTCCGTGCCTTTTTCGAGGATGGCCGCGACATCGGCGACCATGAGGTGCTGGTCGATATCGGCAATGTCGCGGGGATGCGTCCGGAAGGCGTAGCCAAAATGCTGGCCAGCGATGATGACAAGAACACCGTCAGCATGGAATTCTTGCAGGCCCAGCAAATGGACATTCGCGGCGTCCCCTGCTTCATTTTCGGTTCGAAAGTCGCTGTGAACGGCGCTGAAACACCCGAAACCATCGCCATGGCCATCGACGCCGCACTGGAAGAGCTGAACGGCCCGATTGATCCGGAGTGAACCGGCAGGCAATTCCTCGAAGAGGCATGGATAAAAGACAAAATATCGCAAAATAGTCATGGTCGGAGAGATTCCGGCCATCCCTGACTTTCTGTGATGCACCTAAGCCCAATCAGCTCCCCGCTTTGCCGCCTTCGGCGATTTTGACCAGCTCTTTCAAAATGCGTCCCGCGCCTTTGAGCCGTTGGGCAGGCTTGGGGAAGTCGTCGATAAACACAATCCGCATATCGGGCCGTACTTTGGCCAGCGAGCCCTGCTGCTGGATGTAGCGCATCAGGCCTTCGGGTTCGGCGAAGGAATTGTCGCGGAACGACAGGATAATACCGCGCGGTCCGGCCTCCAGTTTGTCGATATTGGCACGGCGGCACAGGGCCTTGATGCGAACGAGAGCAAACAGCTGTTCGACCTCGTCCGGCAAAGGCCCGAACCGGTCGACCATTTCAGCGGCAAAACCCTCGATTTCGGCATGATCGAGCATGGTGGACAAACGCTTGTACAGGCCGAGCCGCAAGGTCAGATCGCCGACATAATGCTCGGGGATCATCACGGGCGTGCCGATGGTGATCGAGGGCGACCATTGCGTCTCGGCAATATCCTCGTCGTCGCCGACACCGGCTTTGAGGGCAGCCACCGCCTCTTCCAGCATTTTCTGGTAGAGCTCGTAGCCGACTTCCTTGATATGGCCCGATTGTTCGTCGCCCAGAAGATTGCCGGCCCCGCGCAGATCGAGATCATGCGAGGCCAGCATGAAGCCTGCCCCCAAACCGTCGAGCGATTGCAGCACTTTCAACCGCTTTTCGGCCTGATCGGTCACCGGCTTGCTGGCAGGCACGGTAAACAGCGCATAGGCGCGGATTTTGCCGCGTCCGACCCGGCCGCGCAGCTGGTAGAGCTGGGCCAGACCGAACATATCGGCCCGATGCACGATCAGCGTATTGGCGGACGGAATATCCAAGCCGGATTCCACGATGGCCGTAGACAACAGCACATCATATTGGCCTTCGTAGAAACCGGTCATGATGCTTTCAAGCTCGGTGGCAGGCATTTGCCCATGGGCGACCGCCACCTTGGCTTCGGGCACCTCGCGCGCCAGGAAATCGCGGGCCTCCTGGATATCCTCGATGCGCGGGCAGACGTAAAAACTCTGGCCACCGCGATAGCGTTCCCGCAGCAGGGCTTCGCGGATGATCAGCGGATCGAACGGTGTCACGAAACTGCGCACGGCCAACCGGTCGACCGGCGGCGTGGCAATCATCGACAATTCGCGCACCCCCGTCAGAGCCAGTTGCAGGGTGCGCGGTATCGGGGTGGCCGACAGGGTCAGCACATGCACCGCCGCCCGCATCTCCTTGAGGCGCTCCTTGTGGTTGACGCCGAAATGCTGCTCCTCGTCGATGATCAGCAAAGCCAGATCCCGGAAGGCGATGGTTTTGCTCAGCAGCGTATGGGTGCCGATCACGATGTCGACGGTGCCGTCGGCCAGTCCCTTTTTGGTTTCGGTCAACTCTTTGGCCGGCACGAAGCGCGAGGCCTGCCGCACCACAATGGGAAGCCCTTTGAAGCGTTCGGCAAAGTTTCTGTAATGCTGGCGGGCCAACAGGGTGGTGGGCACCACAAGAGCGACCTGACGACCGGAAATCGCCGCCACAAAAGCAGCCCGCAACGCCACCTCGGTCTTGCCGAACCCGACATCACCGCACACCAGCCGGTCCATCGGATGGCCGGAGGCCAGATCATCGAGCACCGCATCAATGGCGCGTTGCTGGTCCTCGGTCTCGTCATAGGCAAAGCGGGCCGCAAATTCCTCGTAGAGCCCTTCGGCGGGGATCAGTTTGGGGGCCTCGTTCAGTGCGCGTGCAGCGGCAATCTTGATCAGGGCATGCGCCATCTCGCGGATGCGCTGCTTCATCTTGGCTTTGCGGGCCTGCCATGCCCCGCCGCCTAGCCGGTCGAGCGACGCATCGGAATCCTCCGAGCCATAACGCGACAGCAACTCCAGATTTTCCACTGGCAGGAATAACCGGTCACCGCCCGCATAATGCAGTTCGACGCAATCATGGGGCGCACCTGCCGCCTCGATGTTTTTCAGGCCGACAAAGCGGCCGATCCCGTGCTCGACATGCACCACCAGATCACCCGGCGTCAGCGCACCGACTTCGGCAATCACATCCTGCGCGCGGCGATTGCGCTTGGCGCGGCGGACAAGCCGGTCGCCCAGAATATCCTGTTCGGATATCACCACCAGCCCGTCTGTCTCGAACCCGCTTTCGAGCCCCCAGACCACGGTTGCGGTTTCCCCCGCCTTCAATCCGGCGATCTCCGAGAAGCGCGCTACGGATTTGAGCGACGGGATGCCGTGATCATGCAGCACGCCGGAAATGCGCTCGCGCGCCCCTTCCGACCAAGCTGCCACCAGCACCCGCCGCTGTGGACCGATCTCGCGGATATGGCCGGCCACCACGTCGAAAATATTGATTTCCTCTCCCGCTTCGGCACGTTTGCGCTCGGGCGCGAAGGAGCGGCTCAACTGCCCGCCCGCATCCACCACCAGCCGCTCGCTGCTGTCGGGATGGGCAAAGGGCTCCAGACGGATGATCGACACATCCGATTGCGCGCCGAGCCTTTCGGTCCATTGGGCTTTGTCAAGATAGAGGCTGAGCGGCGGCATCGCCTTGTAGGGCGTCGCTCCCGCTTGCGGGGTCGTCATCGCGGCAAAGCGGGCATCGTAATGGTCATTGATGGAGGTGATGCGTTCCAGCCCCGCCTCCTGCACCAGCGGATCAAGCACCAAAGGGCTGTCGGCGATATAATCGAACAGCGTATCCAGCCCGTCATGGAACAAAGGCAACCAATGTTCCAACCCCGCATAGCGACGGCCTTCGCTGATCGCCTCATACAGCGTATCGGCGGGGGTGGCGGCGCCGAACTGGACGACATAGGCCTGACGGAACCGCTTGATGGTTTCGCTGGTCAGTTGCACTTCGCTCATCGGCACCAGATCGAGCGCACGCAGCTGCCCAACCGAGCGTTGCGTTTCGGGATCGAAAGAGCGGATGGATTCCAGCGTATCGCCGAAAAAATCGAGACGGATCGGATTGGGCAGGCCGGGCGGAAACAGATCGACAATGCCGCCGCGCACCGCATATTCACCGGTTTCACGCACGGTGGGTCCGCGCAGATAGCCATGATGCTCGAGCCAGACCGCCAGAGCCTGGATATCGATCATATTGCCCGGCGCACAGGAAAAGGTCTCGGCAGCCATTTTATCGCGGCGCGGCACACGCTGCACCAGTCCGTTGGCTGTCACGATCAGCAGTCGCGGCTTGTCGGCCCCCGCTTTGGAGCGGGCCAGCCGCGACAGGACTGTCATCCGACGCGCGACAATCGCTGAATTGGGGGATACGCGGTCATAGGGCTGGCAATCCCAATTCGGAAAGGTCAGAACCTCCAGTTCGGGCGCGACAAAGGCCATGCCTGCTTCAAGCTGGGCCTGCCGCTGGGCATCGCGCGACACCATCACCAGCGTGGCGGCACGCTCGGGCGCCTTGCGGGCGAGAGCGCGGGTCAGATCGGCCAGGATCAGGGCATCGAAGCCATCGGGCACGCGTGACAAAGTCAGCTTTTGCCCGCCCTCAATATGGCCCAGCAGACGGTCGAGAAGCGGCTTCATCAGATCGGTTTCTGTCTTGAGGGATATCGGTGCCCGCAACGCTGTCAGCGGTTGATCGGCACCAGATGGGAATGGAAGGATTTGATCCGGTGGAACATCGGCGTGTCGTATTCGGCCGAGACCGGGACCGCGCCGACAATCCATGTCATCAGATCCTGGTCGGACGCCTCACAGACATGCTCGAAGGCGGCCAGTTCCTCGTCCGAGAAATCGATGATATGGGCATCGGCAAAGCCGCCGATGATCAGATCCATCTCGCGCGTGCCCCTGTGCCAGGCCCGAAACAGCAGTTTGCGGCGGTGGGGATCAAGTTCTGAGGTGGTGCGGACTGTTCCGGTCATGTCTTGGCTCTTCAATCAGGTCGGTAAAGCGTTATATAGCGCAGCGCGGCCCAAGGCCCAGTGTTTTATCAGCCCTGATAGAGCTCGACATCGCCCCTGACCCAGGCCTCTTTGGTCTCGCCGATGAAATCATCGAGACGGTCGGCGGCAATGGCCTCGCGCAGGCCGGCCATCAGATCCTGATAATAGGCCAGATTGACCCAGGTCAGCAGCATCATGCCCAGAATTTCTCCGGCCTTGACCAGATGGTGCAGATAGGCGCGCGAATAGTCACGCGCCGCCGGACAGGACGACAGCGGATCCAGCGGACGCGGATCATCGGCATGGCGGGCATTGCGCAAATTGATCTTGCCGAAGCGGCTGAACACCAGCCCGTGGCGTCCGGCACGGGTCGGCATCACGCAATCGAACATATCGATGCCGCGCCGCACGGCCTCGACAATATCGTCGGGCGTTCCGACCCCCATCAGATAGCGCGGCTTATGGTCCGGCAGATGCGGTTCGACCACCTCGATCATCCGCATCATGACCTCTTGCGGCTCGCCGACGGCCAAGCCGCCCACCGCATAGCCTTTGAGGTCCATCGCCGCCAGAGCCTGTGCGCTGCGTTCGCGCAGATGCGGCACGGCACCGCCCTGCACGATGCCAAACATGGCCTTCCCTTCCTGCACGCCGAAAGCAGTCCGGCAGCGTTCGGCCCAGCGCAAGGACAATTCCATGGCCTTTTCAGCCACCTGATCCGTGCAAGGCAGTTTGACACATTCATCGAGCTGCATCTGGATGTCGGAGCCGAGCAGCACCTGGATTTCGATCGAACGCTCGGGTGTCAATTCATGCTTGGACCCATCGATATGGGAGTTAAACACCACGCCCTTTTCATTGAGCTTGCGCAATTTGGCCAGCGACATCACCTGGAAACCGCCGGAATCCGTCAGAATCGGATGAGGCCAACCCATCATGTGGTGCAGGCCACCAAGGCGGGCGACCCGCTCTGCCCCGGGCCGCAGCATCAGATGATAGACATTGCCCAGCACGACATCGGCACCGGTGGCACGCACCTGATCGGTATACATGGCCTTGACGGTGGCTGCGGTGCCCACGGGCATGAATGCCGGCGTCCGGATTTCGCCGCGCGGCATGGTGATGCTGCCACGACGCGCCTTGCCGGAACGCGCCAGCACGGAAAACCTGAAATCGGGCGTGGAATGGTCTGTATCGGTTGTCTGCGCGGTCATGAAGGGTTTTCCGAAAGGGCGTCCCCTCCTCTGGCATCATGCGCCGCACGATACAAGAGGCAGGCATCACCATAGGAATAAAAACGGTAATTCTGCTCGATCGCATAGCGATAGACCGCCTGCATCCGCTCCAACCCGCAAAAAGCCGAAACCAGCATGAACAGGGTCGAGCGTGGCAGATGGAAATTGGTGAACAGCAGATCAACCGCCTTGAACCGGTAACCCGGGGTAATAAAAATCGCCGTATCCCCCTGCCAGGCCTCGAAGGACCCGTCGGGTTTGGCGGCGGTTTCCAGCACCCTGAGCGAAGTCGTGCCCACTGCCACAATCCGGCCGCCGCGTTTGCGGCAGTCATTGAGGATGTCAGCGGCCTTTGAGGTCAGAGATCCCCATTCCGAATGCATGCGGTGATCGGCCGTATCGCCGGCCTTGACCGGCAGAAAGGTACCCGCCCCGACATGTAGGGTCACGGTGATCACGCTGGCCCCGCACCGCTCGATCGCCGCCTTGACCTCGGGTGTGAAATGCAGACCCGCCGTGGGGGCCGCCACCGCGCCCTCATGGGTGGCAAACAGGGTTTGGTAATCGTGCCGGTCGGCATCGTCCTCGGCCCGATGGGTCGCGATATAGGGCGGCAAGGGCATGCTGCCCCATTCGGCAATCGCGCTGTCGAGCGCTGCGCCGGAGTGGTTGAACACAAACACCACCTCGCCGCCATCGGCCTTTTCCACCACACGGGCCGACAGGCCATCGGCCGTCTGACCGGGATCGAACAGGACGCTCTCGTCCAGATGCAGCTTTTTGGCCGGTTTGACAAAAGCGCGCCAGCGATCCAGTCCCTCACGCTTGTGCAGCGTCACGGTCATGCGGGCCTGATGCCCGTCCCTGATCCGCACGCCAACCAGACGTGCGGGGATCACTTTTGTGTCATTGGCCACCACCACATCACCGGGACGCAAAAAGCCGGCAAGATCGGCAATCCGGTGATCAAGAACCCGCCGAGGCTCGACAACCAGCATGCGGGCCGAATCGCGCGGGCTCGCCGGACGCAGGGCAATCCGGCTGTCGGGCAGTTCAAAATCGAACAAATCGACATTCATGAGCGGAATTTACCCTCAAAACCAACGTGGAAACACGCCAGACCGGCGGAAAATCGCATCAAAATCACCAATTTTACAACTCTGGATTTCAAATCCCGACGTCGCATCCTGTGATTTGTTTACGCGCACAAACAAATGCCTAATTTACGCAAATCGCCATTCAAAGCTGTAAGAATGGGTCGGATGCTCTTTTTAAGTCACGCATTTAAAAATCGCATCGGAGCCGGTTCCCTCACGGGAACCGGCTCCTTTTTATTACTCAGCCTTTTTGGCCGTCTTTTTAGCGGGAGCCTTTTTGGCCGCTGGCTTTTTGGCCGCAGGTTTTTTGGCTTTCGGCGCTTCGTCGCCTTCACTTGCCGCAGGAGCTGCGGGGGCCGCAGGAGCTTCTGCCATTGTCGCGCGAATGATCTTGTCAGGATTGTGCACAGGCTCGCCGCGCTTGATCGCGTTGACATGCTCCATGCCGCTGATCACTTTGCCCCACACCGTATATTGGCGGTCAAGGAAGCGGGCATCGTCAAAGCAGATAAAGAACTGGCTGTCGCCGGAATCGGGGTTTTGCGCACGTGCCATCGAGCAGGTGCCGCGCACATGCGGTTCGGCGTTGAATTCGGCTTTCAGCTTGTGGCCGGAACCACCGGTGCCGGTGCCATGCGGGCAACCGGTCTGGGCCATAAAGCCTTCGATCACGCGGTGGAACACGATCCCGTCATAAAAACCCGACCGGACCAGTTCCTTGATACGGGCGACATGGCCGGGCGCCAGATCAGGGCGCATCCCGATGGTCACGGTGCCCTGGGTGGTCTCGAGGATCATGGTATCTTCAATTGCTGCGCTCATCGGAAATTCTTCTCTGTCTTGAGGGGAGGAACAATAGGCCCATCGCTTAGGGGCTGGGCATCGAAAGATCAACATCCAACCACCGTCCCGGCAAAAGGCGATGGTTGGAGGATGGGTCGGAATTATTTGGCGTCGGACGCCATGCGCATGCTGATGATGCTGTCGGGCTGGAAGACTTTCCCGTTATTGGTGGGGTCGCCGCGCTTGATTTTATCAACCGCTGCCATGCCATCGATGACCTCGCCAAACACCGTATACTGGTTGTTGAGCGAAGGGGTTTCACCGAACATGATGAAGAATTGCGAATTGGCCGAATTCGGAGCCTGCGCGCGCGCCATCCCCAAAACACCACGCTTGAAAGGGGTCGGCGTGAATTCGGGCGGCAGGTTGGGGAGATCGGAGCCGCCCATGCCGGTGCCGGTGGGGTCACCTGTCTGCGCCATGAAGCCCTCGATCACGCGGTGGAACACCACGCCATCATAGAATTTGCGCTTGGTCAGCTCCTTGATCCGCTCCACATGTTTGGGGGCCAGATCGGGACGCAGCTGGATGGTGATGCGACCGGCTTTGGTCTCGAGATAGACAATATTGGCGAGATCGGCTTTGGGGGCCGGAGCCTGGGCTTGCGCCAGCCCCAGATTGACGGACACCAAACCGGCCACAAACAGCAGGGCCATGGAAAATGCGCGGATCATCATTCAACTCCGGTTATTGGAAGGGTTAGGGCTCGGTTTCTACGCCAAAAGGCTCAATCAGGACCAGTCCAAAAAGCCTGACGCAAGAGCGGGATCATTGCGCCTCACCCTTTGGCGGAAGAGACCTTTTGGGCCAATCGCTGGGCGACAATCTCGGGCACAAAAGAGGTCACATCGCCGCCCATCAGGGCGATTTGACGCACCAATGTGGCGGTAATAGGACGCACCATCGGCGAGGCGGGCAAAAAAACCGTCTGGATATCGGGTGCAATCGCCGCATTCATGCCGGCCATCTGCATTTCGTAATCAAGGTCGGTGCCGTCGCGCAAGCCGCGGATCAGCATGCTGGCCCCCTCGCGCCGTGCGGCATGGACCACCAGATCGGCAAAGGTGACGATGCTGATTTCGGTTCCGGCGGTTTTGGCGGCCTCACTGATCGAAGCAGTGATCATCTCGGCCCGTTCCTGCGCCGTAAACAGCGGTGTCTTGCCGGGATGGATGCCGATACCGACAACGAGCCGATCAGCCAGACCGCATGCCCGCACCAGCACATCGACATGACCGTTGGTTACGGGGTCGAACGAGCCCGCATAATAAGCGGTGCGGCGGGTTGTCTGGCTCATCAAGGCTCCCTTGCTCACATGATGCGGGGATTAACCCGCGTCAGGCACATCGGTTGAAGGCTGGCCATGATCGGAGGTCTCCTCGGATCCCTCGTCATCCTCGCCGGTATCGGTCACGCGTTCCACCGAAACGACCTTTTCGTCATCGGCGGTGTTGAACACGATCACCCCTTGCGTGTTGCGGCCTGCAATGCGGATGCCCTCGACCGGACAACGGATCAGCTGGCCGCCATCGGTCACAAGCATGATCTGGTCACTCGTCTCGACAGGGAAGGAGCCGACCAGCGGCCCGTTTCTGTCATTGACGATCATGGTGACAATGCCCTTGCCGCCGCGGCCCGTGGTGCGGATTTCATAGGCGACCGTGCGCTTGCCATAGCCGTTCTGGGAAATGGTCAGCACCACCTGTTCCAGTGCGGACAATTCGGCATACCGCTCCTGCGAGAGGCTGGTTTCGGGCAGGCCGGTGTCCTCGATCTCGGTTTCGACCTCGTCTGCCGTGGTTTCACCCGTCACCGCGCGGCGCATCTTGATATAGGCCGCGCGCTCTTCAGCCGTCGCATCGACATGGCGCAGGATCGCCATCGAGATGACATGATCCTCTTTGGCCAGAGAAATACCGCGCACGCCGGTGGAATCACGCCCTTTGAACACCCGGACGTCGTCCACCGAGAAGCGGATGCCCTGCCCCTTGGACGTGGTCAGCAGCACATCGTCGCGATCGGTACACATCTGCACATCGACAATGGCATCGCCGTCATCGAGCTTCATGGCAATCTTGCCGGACCGGTTGACCTTGACGAAATCCGACAGCTTGTTGCGACGCACATTGCCGTCACGCGTGGCAAACATCACGTCCAGATTGTCCCAATCGGCCTCGTTTTCAGGCAAAGGCATGATGGTATTGATGCGTTCATCGCCCGCGAGCGGCAGCATATTGACCAGAGCCTTGCCGCGCGCCTGCGGGGCAGACAGCGGAAGACGCCAGACTTTTTCCTTGTAGACCTGTCCGCGCGAGGAGAAGAACAGGACCGGCGCATGGGTCGAGGCCACAAACAGGCGGGCCACGAAATCCTCGTCACGGGTGGCCATGCCCGAACGGCCCTTGCCGCCGCGACGCTGAGCCCGATAGGTGGAAAGCGGCACACGCTTGATATAGCCGGCATGGGACACGGTCACCACCATGTCCTCGCGGGCAATCAGATCCTCGTCATCTACATCGGAATCATAATCGACGATGACCGTGCGGCGCGGGGTCGCATGCGCGGCCTTGATGGTTGCCAATTCATGGCCGACGATTTCCATGATGCGGATGCGCGAGCGCAAAATTTCGAGATAATCGGCGATTTCAACCGCCAAAGCATTCAATTCTTCGGCGATTTCATCGCGTCCCAAGGCCGTCAGGCGCTGCAGGCGCAGATCGAGAATGGCGCGGGCCTGGGTTTCCGACAGCCGGACAATACCGGCATCCGAGACCGGATGGCGCGGATCGTCGATTAGGGCGACCAGCGGGGCCATGTCATAGGCAGGCCAATCACGCCCCATCAAAGCATCGCGCGCCGATTGCGGATCGGGCGCGGAACGGATGATGCGGATCATCTCGTCGATATTGGCCACGGCAATGGCCAGACCGACCAAGACATGCGCACGGTCGCGCGCCTTGCCGAGCAGGAATTTGGTGCGGCGGGACACAACCTCTTCGCGGAAATCGACGAAGGCCGAGATCATGTCCTTGATGTTCATCAATTCGGGACGGCCGCCATTGAGCGCGACCATGTTGCACCCGAAGGTCGACTGCATCGGCGTGAAACGCCACAGCTGGTTGAGCACAACCTCGCCCACCGCATCGCGCTTCAACTCGATCACGATGCGCATGCCGTCACGATCGGACTCGTCGCGCAGATCGGAGATGCCCTCGATCCGCTTTTCGCGGACCAGATCGGCGATCTTCTCGATCAACGACGACTTGTTCACCTGATAGGGAATTTCTGTGACAATGATGGCCTGGCGATCCTTGCGGATTTCCTCGACAATGGCCTTGGCCCGCATGATCACCGAACCACGTCCGGTGCCATATGCATTGCGGATGCCGCCGCGACCCAAAATGGTGCCCCCGGTCGGGAAATCTGGCCCCGGCACGATCACTGTCAGGTCTTCGATCGAAATCTCGGGATCGGCCATATAGGCCGTGCAGGCATCGATGATTTCGCCCAGATTATGGGGCGGAATATTGGTGGCCATGCCGACGGCGATCCCGCCCGCGCCATTGACCAACAGGTTGGGATAGCGGGCCGGCAGAACCACCGGCTCATGCTCGGACCCGTCATAATTGGGCTGGAAATTGACGGTTTCCTTGTCCAGATCTTCCAGCAGACCCATCGCCGGGCGGGCCAGACGCACTTCGGTATAACGCATTGCGGCGGCGGGATCGCCGTCCACCGAGCCGAAATTGCCCTGACCGTCAACTAGCGGCAGGCGCATCGAGAAGCTCTGCGCCATACGCACCAGCGCGTCATAGATCGATTGGTCGCCATGCGGGTGGTATTTACCGATCACGTCACCGACGATACGCGCCGATTTGCGATAGGGCTTGTCCGGCGTATAGCCGTTTTCATTCATCGAATAGAGGATGCGCCGATGCACGGGCTTCAAGCCGTCGCGCACATCGGGTAGCGCACGCGCCACGATCACGCTCATCGCGTAATCGAGGTAGCTGCGCTTCATCTCATCCGTGATGGACACAGGACGAATGTCCTGCTGATCGCCACCGCTGAGCGGTTTCTTGTCGTCGTCGGCCAAAACTTACCATCCGCAGAATCATTAATGACCCCTTCTTCTAGCCGATTCCCCGCGCCAGAGCCAATCAAAACACCGGCCATCAACCGGCAAATCCGCAATAGTTTTCAAACTGTTAGTGAGAAATAGGGATCGCGGGGCGTAATCGGGGATTTACGGCCTTCCGCACAGCCAGAATCGGGCTTGGCACGCAGGCCCGTGCCGGCATGGCAAAACGCCCACCGGTGGGCATACAAGGCATTGGCGGGGGAATAGAGCCGTCTTTACAGCGTCTCGAGCAGCTTTTGCATCAGTTTGGCGCGCGGGACGATGGAGGAGACCAGCGCATATTCGTGCAGGGTATGGGCGCCGTCGCCGTCAATGCCGAGGCCGTCGAGCGTCGGGATGCCAAGTGCAGCGGTGAAATTGCCGTCCGCGCCGCCGCCTGTCATCGGCACATCGAGCAAGTCCTGCCCCAATTCATGCGCCAGCGCGCGGGCCTGCTCGTAAAGGGCGGTCATCGCCTCGTTCTTCTCGTAAGGAGGGCGGTTCATGCCACCTGTCACCCGCACCGTGACATCGGGATCGAACGGCTTGAGGGCCAGAAGGGTTTGGCAGATCGCTTCGCCGTCCGCGGCATTGGTGACACGCAGATCGATGCAGAAACGGGCAAATTGCGGGATCGTATTGGCCGCCGTGCCGCCCTCCATCATACCGACCGAGGTCGTGACCCCGCGGGCATAATCGGTCATCGCCTCGACGGCGATAATCTGTTTGGCAGCTTCGCGAATGGCGGAGCGGCCCTTCTGGTGGCTGGTGCCGGAATGGGCCGGACGGCCTTCCACTTCGACATCGAAACGGCCGACACCTTTGCGGGCCGTGACCACCTTGCCGCCGTCCCTGCCCGGTTCGGTCACCAGCACGGCCACCGATTTCAGCCCCTCGGCCTCGATCAACGCGCGGGTGGTCGGCGAACCGATTTCCTCGTCGGGGGTGAAAATAAAGCACATCGGCCGTTTGGCCGTGTTGGCCAGCGCCACCTGTGTGAAAGCCTGAAACGCCAGATAGGCGCCACCTTTCATGTCATAGATGCCGGGTCCATAAAGCTTGTCGCCCTCGCGCCGGATCGGCAGATCATGGGCCAGCGTGCCTTTGGGATGCACGGTATCGACATGGCTGAGGACAAGGATCTGCTTCTCGTTGCTTGGCGGGCCCGCCCGAAAGATCAGCACATCGCCCAAGCCGTCCTGTCCGGCCAGCCGCTCCTGCTGCAGGCCAGGATGCGCCGTGGCCGCGATATGATCGAGCATGGCATTGACGCCGTCGCGATCTGCCGTGTGGCTTTCAATGCCCACCCAGTCACAAATGGCCTGCGCCATCTGTTCGGCATCATAACTCTCGCTCATCGGCTCAATCCAACTGGTCCTGTGGCAAATCAAGCATTTTTGGCTTTATCCCTCCATCAAGTGCGCGACCACTGGACGTTTTCCTGATGAAAGGACTGTGTTGGGCTGGCATATCGGGGGCGGTTGTATCCTGCCCCCGAACAGTCCGGTCCTAGAAAGGAATATCGTCATCGAGATGGCCGCCGCCTGCCGGAGCCGGAGCCCGACCGCCACCGCTGGAGGGCGCACCGCCAGACATGCCACCACCAGACATGCCACCACCATAACCGACAGAGCCGCCGCCACGGTCCTCGGCACCGAAATCGCCACCGCCGGAACCGCCGCCACCGCCACCGCGCGAATCCAGCAGGGTCAATTCACCGCGATAACGCTGCAGCACCACTTCCGTGGTCTGGCGTTCGGCACCGTTCTTGTCGGTATATTTGCGGGTCTGCAACTGGCCTTCGAGATAGACCTTGGAGCCTTTCTTCAGATATTGCTCGGCGATTTTGGCGAGATTTTCGTTGAAAATCACCACATTGTGCCATTCGGTCCGCTCTTTGCGCTCACCCGACGCCTTGTCACGCCATGTCTCGGAGGTCGCGACCGAAAAGCTCGCCACCGGCTCGCCCGAATTGAGGCGGCGCACTTCCGGATCCCGTCCGACATTGCCCACCAGAATGACTTTGTTCACGCTTCCCGACATCTCGTT
>CANFLM010000033.1 GCA_947447895.1 Hyphomicrobiales bacterium | reverse complement strand
TCCGGCGGGGTTGCCGAATAGGTGATGCCGCGGTCGCCTTCCAGAACCCAGGCAATGTCGTCGCGCGCCTTGATGTTCTCGGCGCGGGTCTCGTTGAGCGCGGTGATGCGGCCGCGCATCATCGGCACGGTCAGCATTTTGCCCTTGGGAGCCTGCTCGGCGATAAACTGGCCGAACGGCTGCAGATCGTCGCGCGGCACATCGACAAAGAAAAAGCTCGGAGCCTTTTCGGGGAGCGATTGGCGCAACTGCTGGCGCAGCGTGTCGTCGATGCTGGCAATGGTGACCAGAAGCGTCACACCCAGCCCGATCGACAGCACCAGCGTCGGCGCCAGCGAGCCGGGGCGGTGGATATTGGCCAGAGCCAGCCGCCATTCGGTGCTTTTCGCCAGCGGCAGATGTTTGGCCAAAAGGGCCAAAGCCAGCCCCATGCCGCGCAGGACGACAAAGATGGCCGTCGTGGCAACCACCGACCAGAGGGCGATTTTGCGGTCATAGGCGAACAGCACGGCGACCGCCGCCAATCCCAATACGGCCAGCAGGGTGGCGGCCATATAGCGGCGGCGCGGCCAGTGCCAGGCCGGTGCCACCTCGTCACGAAACAGCGCCGAGACCGACACATCATGTGCACGGCCCAAAGGCCAGAGCGAGAACGCCAAGACGGCCAGCAAGCCATAGACAATGCCCAGAGCCGCCAGCTCAGGATAGACATGCGGCTCCAGCGGCACCGGCAGATACTGGATGGCAAAGGCGGCAATGGCGAAGGGCAGGGCCGCGCCGATGGCCAGCCCGACCAGCGTGCCGACCAGCCCTATGCCCATCACCTCGATCAAGGCCAGCGAGAACACGGTTGCACCCGAGGCCCCGACGGCTTTCATCACGGCCATCGGTTCACGGCGGCGTTCGACAAAGGCGGCCGTGGCATTGGCGACACCGATCCCGCCGACAATCAGGGCCGTCAGGCCGACCAGGGTCAGGAATTGGGTGAAACGCTCCAGATTGCGGGTGAATTGCGGGGCGGCGTTGCGGCGGTTGCGGATTTCAAATCCGGCATCGGGAAACAATTTCGGTATCTGCGCGCCCAGCAGGTCCAAAGCGGCATCGGAACGATCCGCGAGGCTGATCCGCCATGAATGCCGGATCAGTGCATCGGCACGGATCAGGCCGACCGCCTGCAAGGCCTCCTGCCGCATCAACAAACGGGGGCCGAGGCTGAGCCCGCCGGCCAGCTTGTCGGGTTCTGTCTGCAGGACGGCACGCAATTCAAGCCAGGATTCTCCGATCTGCACCCTGTCGCCGACCTTCACGTTCAGTCGGGCAAACAAGGCCGGATCGGCCACCGCGCCATAGACGCCGTTCGACAGAGCCAGGGCCTGTGGCAGGGCCACCTGTGGATCGAGCACGACCTCGCCAATGGCGGGATAGGAGGCATCAACCGCCTTGATTTCGGCTAGCCCGGCGGCCTGGTCGCCGGTGCGCACCATCGCCCGCAGGCTTAACAGATGCGTGACAGCGCCGTGCTGGTTGAAAAAGGCCAGTTCCTGCTCGCTGGCAGGCCGCTGCATCCGGCTGATCGAGATGTCGCCGCCCAGGATGCGTCTGCCATGGGTGGCCAATCCGTCGCTCAACGACTGGGCGAGCGAACCGATGCCGGTAATGGCTGCCACGCCCAAAGCGATGCAGCTGATGAAAATACGGAAGCCGGTGAAGCCGCCACGCAGATTGCGCGAGGCCAGACGGAACAGGGTTGCGCCCTTCGATCGGGAGAAATGGTCGGACATGTCAGGCTGTCACTGCGGCAAGGGAATCATGCTCGATCTGGCCCGAACGCAGCCGCACCGTGCGGTCGCAGCGCGCGGCCAGACCCAGATCATGGGTCACCAGAACCAGAGTGGTGCCGTGCTCGCGTTGCAGCTCGAACAACAGCTCGACAATATCGGCACCGGTCGCCTCGTCGAGATTGCCAGTCGGCTCGTCGGCGACCAGAATAGCCGGATTGGCGACAATGGCGCGGGCCAAGGCGACGCGTTGCTGTTCGCCGCCCGACATTTCGGCCGGATAATGGCTCAACCGGTGCGACAGGCCGACCCGTGCCAGGGCCGCCGTCGCGCGCTGGGCGGCATCCTGTTCGCCTGCCAGCTCCAAAGGGACCGAGACATTTTCCAGTGCCGTCATGGTGGGGATCAGATGGAAGGACTGGAACACCACGCCGATATGTTTGCCCCTGAAACGGGCCAGCTGGTCCTCGCTCATACCGGTCAGATCCTGATCCTCGATGATGATTGCGCCGCTGTCGGGCTGTTCAAGCCCCGCCATGCACATCAGCAAGGTGGATTTGCCCGAACCCGACGGACCGACAAGGCCGAGTGCCTCGCCCTGCATCACATCCAGCGAGATGGATTTGAGGATGTGGACACGCCCTGCTCCGCGGCCGAGACTTAAATCGACATCGCGTAAAGAAATTGCCTTGACCATTTACCTGCCTCAATCCAAAAAACCATTCCGGTCAAACGATGCGTATTATAGAGTGGACGCCAGCCGACCACGCAGCCTCTGGTTCTCATTAAACTGTCTGTTGTGTTGCGTCCTGCGCTTTCTCTACGTCACCCGATGAAATCTCGGATCATTCAAACCTCTTTAGAACCCAAGGTTATTCCGATGCTGTCTTTTCTGATGTTTCGTCCTAAGGTGAGCTTCAACATGGCTTTTTTAGGGCTTCTGGCTGCAACGTTTCTGTTGGTCGCCCCCGTCATGGCGCAGCCCAAGCCGTCCAAACCACTCAAAATCGTCGCCTTGGGCGACAGCCTGACCGCAGGCTACCAGCTGGCCAATGGCGAGGCCTATCCCGATGTCCTGCAAAAGGCCCTGGTTGCACGCGGCATTCAGGCGGTGGTGGCCAATGCGGGTGTGTCCGGTGATACCACCTCCGGCGGTCTGGCACGGCTCGATTTTTCCGTGCCGGACGGCACCGATGCGGTGCTGCTGGAATTGGGGGCCAATGACATGATGCGCGGCGTCGATCCCGAAATTCCGCGCGCCAATCTGACCAAGATAATCCTGAAGCTCAAAGAGCGCCATATTCCGGTGATGCTGTTCGGTATTCCCGCCTGGTCGAATGCCGGCCCCGATTATGCCAAGCAATTCAACGCGATCTATCCCGATCTGGCGCTGGTCTATCAGGTGCCGCTCTATCCGTTCTTTCTCGAGGGCCTGATCGGCAATCGCGACATGATGCTGGCTGATGGCATCCATCCCAGCGCGGCAGGCGTGCGCGAGATGGTGAAACTGACCTTGCCCCATGTCGAGGCTTTTTTGAGCAAGCTGCCGGCCAAGCCATGATCGGCACTGGATTCGGAGTGGAATCTATGGCAATCGGTGTTGCCCTTTCCTGACCCCTGTATGCGCGGAGTGCTTCTATTATGGAATTTCGGACCCTTGGCCGCACAGGCCTGAAGGTAAGCAGTATTTGTCTCGGCACCATGAATATGGGTGAACAGAATACCGAGACAGAAGGCCATGAACAGATGGATTACGCGCTGGAGCGCGGCATCAATTTCTTCGATACGGCAGAGCTTTATCCTGTCCCGCCCAAGCCCGAGACTGTCGGCCGGACAGAAAAGATTATCGGCAGCTGGTTCGCTGCCCACAAGAACCGCGACAAAGTGGTGTTGGCCACCAAAGTGGTCGGCCGCACGCCGATGGACTGGTTCCGTGATCCCAAAGGCCCTGCCGAACTCAGCAAGGCCCAGATGACCGAGGCGCTGGAAGGCAGCCTGCGCCGTCTGCGCACCGATTATATCGACCTCTACCAGTTGCATTGGCCCGATCGTCCCATGCCTTGGGGCTCGAACCCGACCCATTTCAAAGCCGATGAAATGAAGGGCGAATTCCATAGTTTCGAGAGCGTTCTCGAGGTGCTCGACGGGTTTGTGAAAGCGGGCAAGGTGCGCCATGTCGGCCTGTCCAACGAAAGCGCCTGGGGCACGATGAAGTTCCTCACGACGTCCGAACAGCGTAGCCTGCCGCGCATGGCGTCGATCCAGAATGCCTATTCGCTGATCAACCGCACCTATGAAACCGCTCTGGCAGAAATTTCCCTGCGCGAGGATTGCGGCTTGCTGGCCTATTCGCCGCTGGCCCAGGGGTATTTGACCGGCAAATACCGGCTGGGGGCTTTGCCGCCCAAATCGCGCAAGACCCTGTTCAACCGCTTGCAGCGTTACGAGAAGCCCGGTTCCGAGGAAGCCATCGAGGCCTATTGGGATCTGGCGCATGATGCGGGTCTGTCGCTGACGCAGATGGCGCTGGCCTTTGTGACCTCGCGCTCGTTCGTGACCTCCAACATCATCGGCGCAACCACGATGGAGCAGCTCAAGACCTGCATCGACTCGGTCAATGTGACGATCACACCGGAGCTGGAAGCCAAGATCGACGCGATCCATCAGGTGCATATGAACCCCGCGCCGTAAGCGGGGTTTCACGCAGGTTGAGAATCAGCCTCTCCCCTTCCATTCTGTGCCTCCATCACGCATTGAAAGAAGGGGAGGTGGCCATGCCCCGTTTGTTTACCGGCTTTGAAGTGCCTCCCGAGATTGCCGGACCGCTTTCTGCCGTGCGCGGCGGTCTGACAGGTGCCCGCTGGATCACTCCCGACCACTATCATGTCACCTTGCGGTTTTTCGGCGATATCGACGGCGCCACCGCCCGCGATATCGACGCCATGCTGGTGCTGCTCGACAAGCCCTCTTTGCGCCTGACGGTCACAGGCTTGCGGATTTTCGGCGGCGAGCGTCCACGCGCCCTTGTCGCGGAAATCGAGTCCACCCCCGATCTGCTGGAGATGCAGGCCGAACAGGAACGGCTGGTCCGGCGGCTCGGACTGCCTCCCGAAACCCGCAAATACGCCCCCCATATCACGCTGGCGCGCTTGCGCGATGTCTCGGCCTTCCAGCTGGCGGCCTTCATATCGTCGGTCGGCCCCGTGCCGAAACTGGCTTTTACGGCCGATCGCTATGTGATGTTTTCTTCGCGGGACTCCGTGGGCGGCGGGCCCTATATTGTCGAGGCGGATTATCCGCTGGGGATGGGTGCAGATGACCTCTTTGCTGAATGAGACCGAACGACAGGCTTTGACAAAGTCCTTGCCGAACTGGACCCTTGCCGAAGGGCGAGACGCGCTGTGCCGCAGTCTGGATTTCAAGGATTTCAGCGAGGCTTTTGCCTTCATGACGCGGGTGGCCCTGCTGGCCGAGCAGATGAACCACCACCCCGAATGGTTCAATTGCTATCGTCACGTCGACATCACACTGGCCACCCATGATGCCGGTGGCTTGACGCAAAAGGATGTCGATTTGGCCAAGGCGATCGAGGCCCTGCTGGCCTGATACCGTTATTTGGGCTGCATCCGCAAGGCGCCATCCAGCCGGATGGCTGTGCCGTTGAGCATGTCGTTCTCGATAATAGAGCGGGCCATCAATGCATATTCGTCGGGCTTGCCGAGCCGCGAGGGGAAGGGAATGCTCGCTTCCAGCGCATGGCGGAAATCATCGGGCACGGCCGCCATCATCGGCGTTTCGAACAGGCCGGGCATGATGCTGACCACCCGGATGCCGTAGCCTGCCAGATCGCGCGCCATCGGCAGTGTCATGCCGACAATGCCGCCTTTGGAGGCGGAATAGGCGGTCTGGCCGATCTGGCCGTCCTCGGCCGCGACTGAGGCCGTGCAGATGATCACCCCGCGCCCGCCATCCGGCGTGACCGGATCAAGCTGCGCCATGGCCACGGCCGATTGGGCGATCATCGTAAAAGTGCCGGTCAGGTTGACGGCAATGACCTTGTTGAACAGAGCCAGATCATGGCCCAGCCATTCACCGGTCTCGCGTTTTTTGCTGACCAGCCGCTTGCCCGGCGCAATGCCCGCGCAATTGACCAGGATCCGTTCGGTGCCATGGGCCGCGCGCGCCTTGGCGATGCCGTCGCTCACGGAAGTCTCGTTGGTGACATCGACCGTGCAAAACAGCGCGCCAAGCTCGGCGGCAATGTCTGCGCCTCTTGGATCCATATCGAAAGAGGCGACCTTGACGCCGGCCTTGCGCAACATGCGGATGGTCGCCTGTCCGAGGCCGGATGCGCCACCGGTGACAATGGCGGCCAGCTGATCATTGAGTTGCATATGGTTGTCCCCCCAAATCATCTTTGCCTGAAAACTAAAGGCAAATGCAGGGTGTCACCAGCTAGCCTTTGGGCGGGAGGGGATTAGTTTGCGCGTTCTTCCATGCCGCGTCTCAAGCGGGTGAAAGCCAGTCTGATCCGCGATTTGACGGTTCCGAGCGGAAGGCCGGTCTTCTCGGCGATTTCGCTGTGGGAGTGCCCGTCGAAAAAGGCCAGTCGCACCAGCACCAGCTGTTCCTCGGGCAAATCGGCCAGCGCCAGCCTGATGCGGTCTTCCTGCTTGCCCAGATCGATCATCGCATCGGCATCGGGGGTATCGGCGACAATATCGTCGAAACCATCGGCGGGATCGACAAAATCGATGCGGTTGCGGCGCAAGCGGTCGATGCGGCGGTTGCGGGCGATCCGGAACAGCCATGTGCCCAAAGCCGATTTTTGCGAATCAAACAGATGCGCCTTGTGCCACAGGGTCACCATCACATCCTGGGTGATTTCCTCTGCCTGGGCGGCATCCGTGCCCAGGCGAATCAGGTGCGATTGCAGACGCGGCACGAAATAATCGAACAGCTGGGCAAATGCAGCGCGGTCACGATGCTCGACAAGTGCGGCCACAAGGCTGTTGAAATCGGGGGGCGAGGGCAAACGGAGACTTCCTGATAGGCTGATGCGGCCGATTGGCCTGTCTTGCGAATAAGTTAGGCGACAATCCTCCATGCCGGAACCGCTTGGTGCCGGACAGGCAGATATTTCCATGCGCACCACTGTGCCATGAAACATGAAGATGTTACAATAACATCCGACAAGAGGCCGGTCATGTTGGGCCTTCGTTTGAGTTGATGCGTGTTCGATAGCAATTTTGCCATTTTTGCGCTTCATTAACCATTGGGCGTCATAGAATAGGTCCGCATAACGTGGATGTGTGGTGGCACTCTATAGGATAGACTTCAGACCATGATTGAAAAAAATAGATTCTCTGGGGTGTTGGCGGTGATTGCGCTCGCAACCAGTGCTGTTTTGGTGCCTCAGCTGGCATTCGCCCAGAAAAAGCCTGAAAAGCCGGCCGCCGCTGCGCCGGCCCAGCCTGCCGGCCCTGTTCTGCTCGGCACATTCGGGGAGTGGGGAGCCTACGCCGCCGATGCGTCCGGCAAGGGACGGGTCTGCTATGTTCTGTCGAAGCCCAAGGAGCGGCTGCCGAAAGATCTCAAGCGCGATGACGCTTTCCTGTTCATCTCGGCGCGTCCAGCCGATGGCGTGCACAATGAAATCAGTTTTGTGCTCGGCTTTCCCACCAAGGACAATTCGACCGGTGAAATGGTCATCGGGTCCACCAAATTCACCGTTGTCACCAAAGGCACAAGCGCTTGGGTGAAAAATGCGGCAGAGGATGGCAATGCGGTCGATTTGATGAAGAAAAACAAGACGATGACCGTCAAGACCAGTTCGGGCAAAGGCAATGCCACCACCGACCATTATGCCCTGGCCGGTTTGGGGCAGGCCTTGGACCGCATGAAGAAAGAATGTCCCTGATCCCGCTTTGATAGCGTGCAGGCCGACAATATGCTAGAAGCTCGTTCACTTATCCGGGAGAGCGGGCTTTATGATTGTGAGCGACAGTCTTCTGATTGAAAAAACACCGGAAGTGACGGTGCCTGTGGTGATCGAGCGCGGCTCGTCGCTGGTCGGGATGACGCGCGCGCAAATGGTCAGCGCGCTGCGCGAGGTCGGCGTGCCCGAACGCGAAACGCGCATGCGCGTCGCCCAGCTGTGGCACTGGATCTATCACCGCGGGGTCGATGACTTCGATGCCATGCTCAATGTCTCGAAAGGCATGCGGGCCAACCTCAAACAAAGCTATACTCTGGCGCGGCCCGAGGTCATTTCCGAACAGATTTCGATTGATGGCACGCGTAAATGGCTGATCCGTATGCCGTCGACCGGCCCGCACGACAAGGGCGCGGAAATCGAAACGGTCTATATCCCTGAATCAGACCGCGGCACGTTGTGCATTTCCTCGCAGGTCGGTTGCACGCTGAATTGCACGTTCTGCCATACCGGCACCCAGAAACTCGTGCGCAATCTGACCAGTTCGGAAATCATCGCGCAGGTGATGGTGGCGCGCGACCGTCTGGGCGATTGGCCCGGTGCGGAACGTTCCACCGAAGGGCTGGTGCCCGATGGCTTGCGGGCGGTGTCCAATGTCGTGCTGATGGGGATGGGCGAGCCGCTCTATAATTTCGAGAATGTCCGCGATGCCATGGAAGTGGTGACCGACGGGGACGGACTGTCGCTGTCGCGCCGCCGCATCACGCTGTCGACGTCCGGTGTGGTGCCGATGATCGAACGCGCCGGACACGAAATCGGCTCGATGCTGGCCATCTCCTTGCATGCGGTGCGTGATGATCTGCGCAATGAGCTGGTGCCTCTCAACCGCAAATATCCGATCCGCGAGTTGCTCGAGGCCTGCCGCACCTATCCCGGTGTCTCGAATGCACGGCGCATCACCTTCGAATATGTGATGCTGGACGGTGTCAATGACAGCCATGCCGATGCGCGAGAATTGGTCCGCCTGCTCAAGGGTATTCCTGCCAAAATCAACCTGATCCCGTTCAATCCCTGGCCAGGCACCCGCTATACCTGTTCGGATTGGGAGCGGATCGAGGAATTTTCCGACATCGTGTTCCGGGCGGGCTATGCCTCGCCGGTGCGCACGCCGCGCGGACGCGATATTCTGGCGGCCTGCGGACAGTTGAAAAGCGAGACCGAAAAACTCCGTGCGCGTGCCCGCATGATGCTGGAAAGCGGCATCGGGGCCGAAGGCGTCTATGCGCGCAACCATGACGGGGATTGAGTCTCTTGCTCGGGTGAAGGGAGATGGTCGTGACGGATGAAATGCCAAAAGCCGGCCCGCACAAGATCACGATCCGCGTCTATTACGAGGACACGGATTTTTCCGCCCGCGTCTATCATGCGTCCTATCTGCGTTTTCTGGAGCGTGCGCGCACCGAATTGCTGCGTGATCTCGGCATCCATCAAGGTGCTTTGCACGGGGCTGATCAGGCCTATGTGTTTGTCGTGCGCCGCATGGAAGTGGAATGGCTGAAACCCGCGGTGATGGATGATCTGCTGGACGTCGAAACCGTCTGCGCCTCGCAGCGCGGACCCTTGCTGACGCTGGACCAGAAAATTGTCCGCGATGGCGTGGTGCTGCTGACCGCCAGCGTTCTGGTGGTGACCATCAAGGACGGCAAGCCTGCCCGCCTGCCGCCCGATCTTGCAAAGCTGTTCAATCCCGCCAATACCTGACAGGTTAGAACAGCGAAAGAGATCCGGACTTCAGCCGATCGATTGCCGCAGGATGCGGGCGAGGCGGTCGGAGAAATCCTTGGGATCGTTTGGCCGTTCGCCGTCAAGGATCAAGGCTTCATCCAGCAAGAGATGCGCCGCGTCCTGTTTGAGCTTGCCCCGCTCCGCATCCAATCCGGCCAGCGAGCGGATCAGATCGTGGTGCGGGTTGATTTCCAGCACCGGCTTGGCCGCCGTCTCGATCCGGCCGGCCCCCATCAACATTTTTTCCAGTTGACGGTCCGGCCCCAGCTCCGAGGCAACGATGCAGACCGCGCTGTCGGTCAACCGGTCCGAAATCCGCACATCCGATACCGCGTCCCCCAACGTCTCCTTGAAGAAGGTGATCAGCTCTTTGGTGGGTTGGTCGCCTTCGTTGTCGGTCTTCTTGGAGGCATCGAGCAACGGGATCAGCGACAGATCGGACGCGCCTTGCGTGACCGATTTGAACGGCTTGCCGTTGAATGACACGCCCGACGACACCCAGAAACTGTCGACCGGATCAGTCAGCAACAGCACGTCGATGCCGCGCGCCCGGAACCCTTCGAGATGGGGCGAGGATTCGAGCCGCTTGCGGTCATCGCCCGCGATGTAATAGATCGCGGTCTGGTTCTCTTTGAAACCTTCGACAAGGGCGGGCAGGCTTTTGAGGCTGTCGCCGGAGGAGGTCGTGGCAAAGCGCGACAGGGCCAGAAGGGCATCGCGCCGCTCGAAATCCTCGTAGATCCCTTCCTTCAGCACGGCGCCGAAATTGGCCCAGATCGCGGCATAGGTGTCGGGTTCGTTGGCGGCGAGCTTTTCAAGATCCCCGATAACGCGGCTGGTGACACCGCGTTTGATCGCGGTCAGGATCGCGCTCTCCTGGATCATCTCGCGCGAGACATTGAGTGGCAGGTCGGCGGAATCCACCAGCCCGCGGACAAAGCGCAAATAACGCGGCAGGATTTCGGCCTCGTCGGTGATGAACACCCGTTTGACATAGAGTTTGATGCGGCCCTTGCGCTCGGTGTCGAACAGGTCAAACGGTTTCGAGCCGGGGATGAAGGTCAAAACCGTATATTCCTGACGCCCTTCGGCCCGATAATGCAGCGTGCTGGCCGGCTCGTCATAAAGACCGGCGACCGAGCGGTAGAAATCGGTGTAATCCTGTGCCGAAATATCGGATTTGGATTTGGTCCAGAGAGCCGCGCCATCGGTGACATCAGTGGCTTCGGCCTCATTGGATTCCCGGATCTGGATCGGCACGGGGACATGGCCGGACTGGGCGCGGATCAGTCGTTCGAGCGTGTATGTCTCGGCATAGGATTGCGCATCCTCCAGCAGATGCAGCACGACGCGGGTGCCGCGGGCGGGAGCATCGGCAACAGCCAGCGGGAGCATCTCGAAGGTGCCCTTGCCGTCCGACGACCATTGCCAGGCCTCGTCCGATCCGGCGCGGCGCGACAGGACGTCGACCCGCTCGGCCACCATGAAAGCCGAATAGAAGCCGACGCCGAACTGGCCGATCAAGGTGGCATCGCCGCCTTTCTGGGCGGCTTCGATCTGCTCCATAAAGGCTTTGGTGCCCGACCGCGCAATGGTGCCCAGTGCGTCGACCATATCCTGACGAGTCATGCCGATGCCGTTGTCATCGATGGTCAGGCGCTTGGCCTCCTTGTCGATGGTCAGCACAATGCGCGGGGTCGGATCATCGCCATAGAGATCGGGCGCACCAATCGCCTCATAGCGCAGTTTTTCGCAGGCATCGGCGGCATTGGAAATCAGTTCGCGCAAAAACACATCTTTGTCGGAATAAACCGAGTGGACCATCATGTGCAGCAGACG
Source organism: Hyphomicrobiales bacterium (assembly GCA_947447895.1). Taxonomy (GTDB): domain Bacteria; phylum Pseudomonadota; class Alphaproteobacteria; order Rhizobiales; family Beijerinckiaceae; genus CAIYZJ01. The sequence continues at coordinate 18,232 of CANFLM010000033.1, read as the reverse complement.
CGAGACATCTGCTTCGAAGACATGCTGTTCGGGGGCGGTTTTTGCGCTCTTGCTTTTGGCCATGGGTTCAATCTCCAATTATGTTCGAAAAGGATGGACTGGAATTGGGGATTGGGGTTCCGAATTTCAAGATCGGGATCTTCCGGCGCATGGCAGATGCGCTGCCCCATTCCGTGCGAGCGGAGCAGCATCGTCGTTATGGGGCTTTGCGTTGCCCCGCTCGCAGGATAGGCTTTGGAAAAGACAAGGTCGGGGAGGTCTGTATGCTGCGTTGCGCCATTCTGGATGATTACCAAAACACGGCCTTGTCGCGCGCTGATTTTTCGGTGTTCGAGGGCCGTGTGGCGTTTGATGTGTTCAACCACCACATCTGCGACACAGCCGAACTGGTCGAGGCGTTGCAGCCCTATGATATTGTGGTGGCCATGCGCGAGCGTGCCCCGATGACGCGCGAGCGATTGTCGCAACTGCCCAAGCTGAAATTGCTGATCACCACAGGCATGCGCAATGCCTCGATCGACGGGGCTGCGGCCAAGGAACTCGGAATGACCTATTGCGGCACGACGGGCTTTCCCGGGTCTACCGCGGAACTGACCTGGGGCTTGCTGTTGTCGATCATGCGCCAGATTCCGCAAGAGCTGGAGCATTTCCGTGCGGGCTCCGCACAATGGCAGCGCACGGTGGGACGCGATTTGCGCGGCCTGAATTTGGGCGTGATCGGGCTTGGCACTCTGGGCGCCAAAGTGTGCGGTTTCGGGCTGGCTTTCGGCATGCAAGTGTCGGGCTGGAGCCTCAACAACACCGTTGAGCGCTCGGCCGCGATGGGGATCGGTTTTGCGGCCACGCTGGATGCGCTGCTGGCGCAATCGGATGTGGTGTCGATCCACATTCCGCTGAACGCAGCCACACGGGGATTGCTCGGCGCGCGCGAATTGGGATTGATGCGGCAGGGATCGGTGCTGCTCAACACCTCGCGCGGTCCGATTGTTGACGAAGCCGCCCTGATTGCCGCCCTCCAAACCGGGGCTTTATCGGCGGCAGGGCTGGATGTGTTCGACCACGAGCCTTTGCCGCTTGACCACCCGTTCCGGCATATGCCGCAAGTGGTTGCTACGCCGCATCTCGGCTATGTCACGCAAAACAGCTACCAGTGCTTTTTCGAGGGTGTGGTCGAAAATATCGAGGCCTGGCTGGCCGGCGCACCCGTGCGCGTTCTGTCCTGACTGTTTCAAAGCGAGTATGCGTGATGACTTCATCAAAATCCTCTGCCTTCCGGATCGAAGAAGTGACGATCGACGGCCTGCACGCTGCCATCAAGGCCGGCGAGACCACGCTGGTGGAGATTGTCACCCAAACCATAGCCCGGGCGCGGGCCTATAACGGGGTCAGCAGCCTGCTGGTGACCGAGGACGGACAAGACGTTCCAGAAGCTCCGGGCACTGTCCGGGCCGGCGCGCCGCTGGCCTTCCCCACCCAGACCGTGGCGGTGCGCGATGTGTTGCCAGATTATGATCTCTATCAGGGGCCACCCATCGAATTCGGCCGGATGCAGCCGACCGCGTCGGACCCGTCGGTCATGCAGCAATATGGCATGATTGTCGGCAAGCCCAATGCCGGCCAGGTCAATGCGCTCTCTACCCTCAATATCCGCGGCGAGCGTTCGGTGACCTGCCGTGGCGATTATGATCTGCATCCGTCGCTGGGGCCTTTGCCCAAGGGGGCGCCGCCGGTCTGCGAGATGTTCCGCCACCTGCCCGATGCGCTCGAGCGGGCTGCCGAGCTGGATGCCCGCTACGGGAGCAATCCCGATCTCGATGCGATGCCGATGTATGGCGTGACCTTCTCGTTCAAGGACCCGTTCGATACGATGGATATGCGTTCGACCGGCGGCGGGGATGCCGCTTATGACGTCGACTTTCCGGCGCGCGACCATATTCTGGTCGACCAGCTGCGCCAGAAGGGGGCGATCATTTTCGCCAAGGCCGTCTGCACCGAATATAATGGCCGCGCCGGTGACCCCGGTGGACGCCACCGGCCCGATGCGGTGTTGCCCTCGGTCCTAGGCTATCAGCGCAGTTCGTGGGGCGGCAATCCGTCCAACCCCTATGACACGACGCGGGCCGCCTCGCTGGGCTCGAGTTCTGGCTCGGGTGTGTCGGTCAGTGCCAATCTGGTGATGTGCTCGCTGGGCGAGGAGACGCGCGCCTCCTGCCGTGGCCCGTCCAACCACAATGCGATTGCGCTGATCCTGCCGCACAAGGCCATGCTGGGGTTTGATGGCGGCGCCATCGGGGCTGACATCTATTGCGACCGCACCGGCATCCATGCCCGCAAACTGGCCGATGCCGCCAAGGTGCTTGATGCGCTCAAAGATGCCGAGAACGGGTATTATGATCCGCGGGATCCCTACACGACCGTCGCCCGCAACTCCGTGCTGGCGACGCCCTATCTGTCCCACGCCCACGGATCGGGAGCGCACGGAGCCTTGAAGGGTATCCGGTTGGGCGTTGTGACGGAATCCCTGCTGCCTTACGGCTCCAAAGCCGCAGAACCGATTGCCGAAGCGGCGCGCGCCGAAATCAAGACCATGCTCGGAGGGCATCTGGGAGCCGCTTTGGTCGAGTCATCGGATCCCGAATGGGCGGGTGATCCCGACATGGAGCCGATGGTTACGGATTTCAGGGGGGCCTTGGCGCGTCTGGTGCCGGTGTTCATGCCCGATCTGTTGTTCCGTCTGAATGCGCAGGGCGAGCCGCTCTATAAAGAATTCAGCGAGGCGATTGTGCCGACCGAGTTCCTGCCCGGCAAATTCTTCGGGACAGGTCACATGACCCCGATCGATTATTGTGTCGCACTCGCCGAGGGCCAGATCGCGCCCCCCGCCAATCTCAACATCATCACCATCCAGCAGCAGGAATTGGCCAATACATTCCGCTTCCATATCCCGCAATACCTGACACGGCGGGCCGAGGATTGGTCCAAGCGCGGCATCCGTGAAACGCTGACCAGCTTTGACGAACTGAATGCGCGTTCGCATTTCTGGGGCGATGACCAGCGGGCCGCCTTCAAGAATTGGGAGGAGGTCGCCGATCCGCGCAACCGGCTGGACGGCCGGCAGGGTGTCAACGAGCGCATCATGCTGCGCGAATTGCTGCGGCGGGTGGACATGATGGTCATCATGGAAAACAGGCTTGATGCCTTCGTGCGTCTGCATACGCCGCTGCCGCCTGCCAAGATCGGTGCGGCACAGGAACCCGGCACCGAGCAGAACCTGCGGTTCGAATCCTTTTATGGACCCAATGCCGGTCTGACCGAAATACTGGTTCCCGCAGGCTATGTGCAAACCGCCTATGATCCGGTGCTGGAACTCAACGAGGACCGTACCCGCTATCGTCCGGCCCATTCGCACAAAAAGACCACACTGGATGCACCGGGATTGCCGTTCTCGCTGGTTTTCCGTGCCGAACCCGGGCAGGAGGGGGCGTTGCTGTTCATTGCCTCATCCTATGAAAACGCCTCGAAACGGCGTATTCCGCCTCCCGCCTTTGGCCCGTTGGGGTGAAAGGCGGCAAAGAAAAAGGCAGGGGGATACCCTGCCTTTTTCTGTGTTGTCAGCGCAAAACAGGGTCAGTGCCGCGCGGAAGGCCAGTCCTTGCCGACCAGATTGTTGCCGGCATCGCCAACCCGGGCGCCGCCCGTTGAAAAGGCCTGATAGGCCTGCTTCTGATAGCTGCTGTCGAGCACGCTGGCGGCAATGCCAGAGAGTGCGGTCGCGACCACCAGAGCCAAGAGAAAAATCCGCATGGTAAAACTCCTGTTTCCGGTTACTCGGCCGCCACAGATTTGGCTTTGTGATCGGCTTCACGCTCCTGCGCTTCCACCTCTTCGACCCACAGGGAATGATGTTCGCGCGCCCAGTTGAGGTCGACCTCGCCGGTGTTCATGGCGTCAATCGCCCCTTCCATACCGACAGAGCCGATATAGATATGGGCCATCATCACCGCGATGATCAGGCCGGAGAGGATCCCGTGGACGGTCTGGCCCAGCTGCATATCGGCTATCACAGTGCCAGTGAAAGGGAACAGAAGCATCAGGCCGGTAACGGACAGAACCGTGCCGCCGCCAATCACCACCCAGAAAATGATCTTCTGGCCGGCATTGAACTTTTTGGCTGGCGGATGGTGACCTTTGCCCATCAAACCGCCGCCAGCCTTCAGCCAATCCAGATCGCCGCCTTCGGGGATGTTGTCCTTGACCCAGACCAGGAACATGAACACCAGACCGATGATGAAGGGGAAGGCGAGGAAGTTATGGGCATATTTGGCCAGCTGCGACAGGGCCGAGAAACTGTCGGCACCCAGCAAAGGCAGCAGCAGATATTTGCCGAAGCTGACATTGAGACCCGAGAGAGCCAGCACGATAAAGCAGCTGGCTGTCAGCCAGTGTACGAACCGCTCGAACCCGTTGAAGCGCAGGATGGTGCGGTCGGATGGCCCGCTGTCGATCATGATGCGGCCACGGATGGTGTAGAACAAGGTCAGTGCCAGCATCATGCCCAGAATGGACACGGCACCGACCCAGAACATGGTTGTGTTGTGGACCTTGCGCCATTCCTGTCCGGCGGGCTGCATCAGCACCGATGCCTTCTGGTCTGGGATCGAGATCCGCCCGTCGATCTGTTTCATGGTCGAGAGGAGTTGTTCCTCTTTGGCGGCAGAGGCCGTGGGTGTGACCGTCTGCGCCTGCATCGGCTGGGCCACGGTGATCAGGGCGAGACCCAAGAGAGCCAGAGCCAGATTCCGCCAGTTGCTGTTTCGATCTGTCATGACCGTCCCCTTTTGCTGCTGTGATCCACGCTCAGACCGCAATTGTTTCACGATAGGCCACTTTCCAGCCCCATGCGCCCGAGCCATAGCCGCGCTTGAGAACCCGTTCCTTGTAGATGGTGGCAATCATCTCGCTGTCACCGGCCAGCAAAGCCTTGGTGGAGCACATTTCCGCACAGATCGGCAGCTTGCCTTGTGCCAGACGGTTGGCCCCGTATTTGGCGTATTCTTCCGGAGAATTGTCGGCCTCGGGTCCGCCCGCACAATAGGTGCACTTGTCCATCTTGCCGCGCGAGCCGAAATTGCCGGTCTTGGGATATTGGGGTGCGCCGAACGGGCAGGCATAGAAGCAATAGCCGCAACCGATGCACAGATCCTTGCTATGCAACACCACGCCATCGGCGGTGGTCAGAAAGCAATCGACCGGACAGACAGCCTGACACGGCGCATCGGTGCAATGCATGCAGGCCATCGAGACCGAACGCTCGCCGGGCTTGCCATCATTGATGGTGACGACACGGCGGCGGTTGATGCCCCAGGGCACCTCATGCTCGTTTTTACAGGCGGTGACGCAAGCATTGCATTCGATGCAGCGGTCGGCGTCGCATAAGAACTTCATTCTAGCCATGTTTGCCTCCCTTACGCCGCTTCAATCTGGCAGAGCGTGACCTTGGTTTCCTGCATCCCTGTCACCGGATCATAGCCATAGGTGGTGACACCGTTGACGGCTTCGCCCAGGACAATCGGATCGGTGCCTTTGGGATATTTCGCCCGCTGGTCAACACCCTGGAACCACCCGCCGAAATGGAATGGCATGAAGGCCACACCACGACCGACACGGTCCGTGACAAGAGCTTTGACCTTGGCTTTGGAATCCGATTCCGGACCCTTGACCCAGACCCATTGCCCTTCGCGGATCCCGCGTTCGGCGGCATCATTGGTGTTGATCTCGACGAACATGTCCTGCTGCAATTCGGCCAGCCATTTGTTGGAGCGGGTTTCTTCGCCGCCGCCTTCATATTCGACCAGACGACCCGAGGTGAGCACGATCGGGAACTTCTTGGCGACACCTGTATCCACCGCCGCTTTCTGGACCGAGCCGCCACGATTGGGCATGCGCAATTCACGCCCGTCGGGACGGGTCGGATATTTGGCGACCAGATCGGGCCTCGGCGAATAGATCGGTTCGCGATGGACGGGAACCGGATCGGGCAGGTTCCAGGCAATGGCGCGGGCCTTGCCGTTGCCGAACGGGCTGACACCATGCTTGAGGCAGACACGCTGGATGCCGCCCGACAGATCGATGGCCCAGCTGACCGCATCGACATTGTTGCCGCCGATTTTATTGATCGTCGCCAATTCGCTTTCGGTCAGATCGGCATCCCAGCCCAGACGCTTGAAAATGCCGAAGGTAAATTCAGGATAGCCGTCGGTCAGTTCCGAGCCCAGAGAATAGGAGCCCTCGGCCAGCAGGGTTTTGCCCTGGTATTCGACCCCGAAGCGCGGACGGAACGCCCCGCCGCCATCGCGGACATTGAGGTTGGTGTTGTAGAGGATATGCGTGCCCGGATGTTTGACCTCCGGCGTGCCCCAGCACGGCCAGGGCAGGCCGTAATAATCGCCTTTGGCGGGCCCGTCTTTGGCGCGCAGTGTCACCAGATCAAAATCTTTCTGGTTGGCCATATGGGTCTTCAGGCGCTCCGGAGACTGGCCGGTGTAGCCGGTCGACCAGCCGCCGCGATTGATCTCGCGCAGGATATCTTCGGGAACGGGATGATTGTTCTCGACCTTGATGTTCTTGAACATCTTGTCGGCAAAACCGAGTTTCTGGGCAAAGCGGTAGATGACCTCGAAATCGTCCTTCGACTCGAAGATCGGCTCGACTACCTTTTCGCCCCATTGGATCGAGCGGTTCGATGCCGTGCGCGAGCCCGAGGTTTCGAACTGCGTGCAGATCGGCAGCAGATAGGTGCCGTTCTTGCGCTCGCCATGAATGGCGAAGGTGGTTGGATGCGGATCACAGACCACCAGCAATTCGAGCCGCTCGATGCCCTTCGACATTTCCGGCATACGGGTCACGGTGTTGCCGCCATGGCCCATGATGAACATGGCTTTGACATTGTCGCGCTGGTCGACATCCTCGGATGGCAGGGTGGCCGCATCGAACCAGCGGGTCGACGGGATGCCCGATGTTTCCATGTTCTGCTTGCGGGTGCGGGCAGGCCTGCCGCCCTTGGCGGGCACTTCGTCGAAGCGGGACTGCAAGTAGTCGTATTCGACTTCCCACACGCGCGACCAATGCTTCCATGCCCCTTCGACCAGCCCGTAATAGAGCGGCAGATTGGTGACATCGAGGCCCATATCCGTGGCTCCCTGCACATTGCAGTGTCCGCGGAAAATATTGGCGCCGGTGCCTTGTGATCCGACATTGCCGGTGGCCAGCAACAAAGTGCAGTAGGCCCGCACATTGGCGGTGCCGACGGTCTTTTGCGTCGCGCCCATGCACCAGATCAGTGTCGAGGGCTTTTGCGTGGCAAAGGTTTGGGCGACGCGCTTGAGTTGCTCGCCCGGCACGCCGGTGACGCGTTCGACCTCTTCGGGCGTCCATTTGGCGACTTCCTTGCGGACCTCGTCCATGCCGTAGACGCGCTTGGCGATAAAGTCTTTGTCTTCCCAGCCATTGGCGAAAATATGGTGCAACATGCCCCAGATGATCGGAATATCGGTGCCCGGGCGGATGCGGACAAATTCGGTCGCATGGGCAGCGGTGCGGGTAAAGCGTGGATCGATCACGAACAGGTTGGCGCGGTTGATCTCCTTGCCCGACAGCACGTGCTGCAGGGACACCGGATGCGCTTCCGCCGGATTGCCACCCATGATGATGATGGTTTTGGCATTGCGGATGTCGTTGTAGGAATTGGTCTGCGCGCCATAGCCCCAGGTGTTGGCCACACCCGCCACGGTGGTGGAGTGGCAGATACGGGCCTGGTGGTCGATCGAATTGGTGCCCCAGAAGGCTCCGAATTTGCGGAACAGGTAGGCTCCTTCATTCGACATTTTGGCCGAGCCGAGCATGAACACCGAGTCCGCGCCGGATTTGTCGCGGATCTCTGTCATCTTGCCGGAAATTTCGCTGATCGCGGTTTCCCATGACAGACGCTGCCATTCGCCATTGACCAGTTTCATCGGATATTTGATGCGGCGGTCGCCGTGCACCAGTTCGCGCACCGACGCGCCCTTGGCGCAATGGGTGCCGCGGTTGATCGGGCTATCCCAGGACGGCTCCTGACCGATCCAGACGCCGTTCTGCACTTCCGCTGTCACGCTGCAGCCGACAGAACAATGGGTGCAGATATTCTTGCGGATTTCCACGGGTGCGGCGCGGTTGACCGGACCTGCCTGGGCCTGGCGCACAGCGCCAAGCTGGATCGAGCCGATGGCGGCGACACCGCCCAGCGCGAGGCCGGATTGGGTCAGAAACGAGCGCCTGTCCAACACGCCGGAGGACAGGCCATTGGCCATGGCTTGCAGGCGGGTGCGGGTGGCTTCACCGCTTTTGCGTTTGATCAGCATGGTCGCCTCCCTCAGTACCGGTTGGTGCTGTAAAATTTTTTGACATGATCGGTTTCCCGATAGCGAGACTTGCGGGCTTCGTCCTTGCTTTCGCCGGCATGGGCTTCATCGCTCATGATCGGGGCTGCAAGTGCCACGGTTGATGCCCCGCCGAGCACCTTGAAAAACCGGCGACGGCTTACATCCCTGTCTTCGGATGCCTCATGGGCAGATGCCGTTATGCTTTTGCTCATCACGTCCTCCAACTCCGGCGTTCAAGCCAGTCTTGTTCTTGTCCCGTGCCGGCCTCAGGCCAGCGCGAATGCTTCTTCTTCGATATCCATCCAGACCTGTCCGAGTGCGCCAAGGTTCCTGAAGAAAGCGGTCTTGGCGCTGCGCTCGAGATCGGCAAAAAACCGGCTGCCCCAGGGCTTGATATGGCGGTCGAACAGATGGGCCTGTTCCAGCAGACTGCCCTCCGATCCCGAACGGATCAGCGTGGCCATCACCTCGCACAGGATGGCCATATGGTCTTCGGGCTCGCTCATCGTGCCGGAGCGCTCGAGACCCAGGCGTCTGAGATCGTCGCGCAAGCTTGCCAGCGGCCGTTCATGCAGAAAGCCTGTGAGGTAGAAACTCGCATAGGGCAGCAATTCGCCGCGTCCCAGCCCGATGAAAAGGTTGAAATAGTCGCGCTCGATCGCAGCGGCATCTTCCGGCAGGCTGGCGGCTGCCAATTGCCGGAGGGTCTGGCCGAGCGGCGAGGCATCACCTGTCATCCCCTGTAACTTTGACAACAGGGCGGGATCAGGTGCCCTGGATAATGTCAGTGACAGCAGGGTGTAGAGATCGGCGCGCATGGCTTCGATCGGCTCGATGTCGCTGTTGTGGGTTTCGGAGGTTCCGCCGAACAGGTCGGGCCGCAGGACAGTCCGCGACAGGCCGGTAATGCTTTCCACAGTGACAACACGCTCGGCGGGGATGCGCTGCCACGCAGAAACAGACGGCTGCGCCAGACCCAGAGCGCGGGCCAAAGCACTAATCCCCCCCACAGTATCGATTGCAGATTGCAATCCCTGGTCGCGCATTCCACTGGCCTATGCTGGCTATTGTTTATTTTCGGTATTGATTACGCAGCATTACATCATGTGGATCATAGGATAACCCTATGCCCTCGAAACATAGGGTTATCCTATGCTCTTTAAAAGTCAATCTGTCATTAGCCTGTCATATCAATCGGGCAGGGCGCTGCCATGACGGGGTTTAGCGGGTGTTGGCGCCGTCGTAATCGTGGCGGGTTGGTCTGTTTGAACGACAGGCACCGGATCGGGAGTGTGCCCCTCTGCCAAGGCGCTCGCATGAGGTGGAATGGCCGCGGGAACGGTCTCCACCTGCGGTGCCGGTGGTGTTTGTTGAATAAGTTGAGGTTCTTGCGGGGGTTTGTCCTTGGGGTCGCGGCTGAAAAAATTTTCCATCAGGCTCGTCAGGTCGTGGTCGCCGATCAGCGGGCCGAAACCGGGGGCGGCACCGGGTGTGTTGTAATCATGGGCATAATCGAGCGCGGGCGATACAAAACCTGCAATGGCGGGATCGGTAACCCATAATTTGCGCAATGCGGCGTTTTTGAGACTTTCGGGGACACCTTTTTGGAGGAATGGCCGCATATCGAAGCCTGCGACGATGTCATCGAGATCGGGAATCGGCAGTTCGAAGGCTTGCGGATCGAAGGGCTTTTCGGCATCGGCATCGGTTCGGGCAACAGCCGGCAATGGCGGAACGCCGTCGGTCGGTGACTGCTTGCTGTTGTCGATTTTGCGTTTGGACCAGCGGGCCAGAAACGGCTCGCGCTCCTCCCCTGTCTCGTCGTGATCCTTCCCGCTCATTCGCCATCTCCGTCGCTCTCGTGTGGGAAGGCACCCGCCCTGTCGCCGGCTTTGTTGCGCTGGCGTTTGTAGAATGTGCGATTGGGCGGAAACTGGAGAATGAATTCGGCAAGCCATGCGCGCAAGGCCATCGGCATCGGCAGGGCTTCGACCGTATCGCCTTCGACATCGGCCATGGCTTCACCTTCGTAAGGGTCGAGCGACAAGGCGGCGATCGTGCCGGGATGGTCGGCATCGGGCCTGATCGCAACCCAGACACGGGGCGGATCAAGGGCAAGATTGTCCTCGTAATGGGCGGCTTCGCCCGGATGGAGCACGAGATGGCTTTCTCCGGCATAGAAGACTTCGGCCGCGCCATCGCGGCGCAGCAGGGTCCAATCCGGCAAAGTCGGCATGTCCGTGACAACGGCCAGCGGCCTCACCACCTCACATTGGGCGTCCTTGGGGCGCGGATGGCGCGAGACGAGAACACCGACGGGCATGGATTGGCTGTGCATGGATGTTTGTCCCTTGCCGTGAGGATCAGTTGTTGCGTGTGAGGGGCAGTCCGGCGATCAGGTTTTGCGGTTTGACCATGATATGCCCGTCCGCGCCCATGCCCAGAATAAGATAGAGGGGGTGGCCGGCCACATCGGGCAGGAGCGGGATTTCGTCCCCGATTCGAGCCCGATAGAAAGCCACGGCCCGCTGTTTGAGCTCGTCGGGCATCCATTCGCTGTTCCACAGCGCATTGCCGATCCGCGTGCCGGTGCTGTCGAGCCCGATAAACCAGCGCCAGTCCTCGTCGCTCATTGTCTCGATCGGTTCGATGGCCAGCGTGACGCCTGCCAGATGGCTGACCCAGCGCTCCATCACACGGGCTAAAGCCTCGCGCGAGGTGCGTTGTGACAGATCGAATACCATGGAAAAGGCATCCGACCGGCTCCAGTAATCATAGGCATTGTCGGGGCCCAGAATATCGAGTTCGCGGATGCGCTGCTCGCCCATCATCGACAGCAGCGGGGACTGGTGCGGGTCGGCCGACAGGCTCTCGACCAGATCGAGATCGACCAGCAGCAAATGTCCGTCATGCATCGAGGCCTTCTGGCTGCGAAAGAACAATTCGCCCGCCCGCAGCATCAGAGTGTCCTCGCACCCATCGAGTGCATTGCGCAGGATCAGATGCACCAGTTGCGCCATGAAGATCGGCGGCACGGTGACGGTGTCCTGCTTGATGATCGCCAGATAGCTGGCCTCGATGGTGCGATGGGCCAACAACCGATCGCGGAAACCGATCAGGAAGTGCCAGTTCTCGCGGGCATCCTCATCCTCCATAAGGCCGATTTCGTCTGCTCCGACAGCCCGGCGCGGGTCCGCCAGCAAGGACTGGTGGAGGGCTTTCTCATGCGCGCAGGCCTCGTCGGGCGGCAGCACTTCGGGGCGGGCCAGCAGGCCCAGCAGCAATTCGTCTGTCACATCCAGCGTGCCCTCGCTATTGCGGCGGGTCAGATGGTGGCCACTTGAAACCCAGAATTCTTTCATTGCCGGAGATCCTTCATCGATCGGGGCCAATCACGAGGTCCGGTCCCCATCCTTGAGGAGCGAGACAAGATCAATACGCTCTTCGACCGCATCTGTATCATCCACCTCGATGATGGCAAAAGCGCGCGCATCGCTGTGCCAGTCATCCCCGTCCTGCCTCCCCTGGCGTCTGGACAGCGAACGGAACTGTTCCCTGATCACGCCATCCTCTTGGCTGCGGGTCATCGCGATCACTGTGCCTTCGGGGTAGGGGGCGGAGCCGTTGAGGCAGAGGCTTGCGGAAAAGCGGATTTCTTCGCGCGCCGCCTCCAGTGCGGTTGCCAGATCGGGGGCACCCAACTGGTCGATCAGGTTGCGGGCCAGATCCTGTGTTGCCTGCTCGAGCTCGTGCTCCTGGACAAGGGTGACCACGGCCAGCGTGGAAAACCCCAAAGTCTTCACACCGGCGAAGCCCTGTCTGAACGCCGCTCGCCGTTTGCCGATCAAGGCGGCCGGATCCTCGCTCATGAACAAAAACGAGCCGGTCACCGCCCATTCACCGGGCAGGGCGGCGTGCTCGAATACCAGGGTGTCGGAGACATCAAGCTGGATGGTGCGGAGCAGTCTCACAGACGCGGCATCCCTGAAGCAGCATCGAACCATTCGGGCATTGCGGCATCGGGCAGCAGGGCGGTGGTCTGGCCGCGTGTATTGGGCTGGAAGCGGGTCACCAGATTGCCGAACGGGTCGATCTGGCGTTCGCATTTGCGCGGATCGCGCTGGAGTCGCATCAGATAGGCCTCGGCCACCGGACGGAACCCTTTATGCTGCATCAGATCGATATGCGTCATCAGGTGGCGGGTAAAGCTCTCGATATAGGGATTGGCTGTCAGGCTCTCGAAGCCTTCGTTTTCCAGCGTGGTCGAATAGGGGTGCAGGCCGGCATCGAACGTATCTTCATGGCGGATGGTGATCTGTGCGGAAAACACCAGCCAGTCGGGCCGCTCGTTGTCATCGGTGCCGGCCGGTGTCTCCAGCCTGCCGCCGCCGATCATTGCCCCGTCGCATAACAGAGTGGCGGGCCAGCCGAAGACCAGCGGCTTTTCGGGCGGCGCATGGGTGGCAAAGGCATCACCCAAAGCCGCCATGCAGGCAAAGAATACCCGTCGCGCCGTGCGCAGCACATCGTCGGGTTCCAGCACCACAGCCAGATCGACCAGGGCGGGATGGGCGCGCACCACAAGCGTTCCCGCCCCGCGTTTGGGGGCGAGCTCAACGGCCATCGCATGGGCACTGTCTTCCATTCCCGCAATGAACAGGCGATAGACGGGGGGCAGCGACATCTCGCGCAGGGATTGGCTCAGGCTTTCGGTCATATCGATTTCGCTTTTTATGGTGGGAGAAGGTATGGTCCCGGGCGTGTCAGTGTATAGAATGGGTCATAAGCCTGAATGAGTGAACTGAAAAACGGTTTCTGGCAATATGCAGGGCCGGAACGGGATGAAAACCGGACCGATGCGAAAAACCAGAGCAATCAAGGAAACGCCATTTCATGAGTGAGCCAGTCACCTTTGTGTGTTCGTGCGACGAGACGATGCCGCTGGATCTGGCGGTTTTCGAACGGCTCGGCCTGCCAGTGCGCGCGGGCACCCAACTGTGCCGCAAGCAGGCGGAACTGGTCAAAGAGCAGTTGGCCAGCGGCCGGCCGCTGCTGATCGGCTGCACGCAGGAAGAACCTGTTTTCCGTGACATGGCCGACGGGCTGCCCTCGGAGGGCACGCTGCTGTTCGCGAATCTGCGCGACATGGCTGGCTGGTCGGACGAGGCCGATCGGGCCGGACCCAAAATGGCGGCCTTGCTCGCCGCCGCCCGCGAGCCGATGCCGCCGACCCCGTTGATCCCGATCGAAAGCAAAGGTGTCGTGCTGATTCTCGGGTCCGACCAGACCGCGATCGAGGCGGGATTGCGTTTGGCCGACCAGCTCGATGTGACGGTGATGCTCGCGCCCGGCAGCATGGTCGTGCCGCCGCGCCAGACCCCGTTTCCGGTTGTGCAGGGTAAAGTGCGGTTGGCGAGCGGGCATCTGGGAGCTTTCGCCCTCGGGATTGACGAGTTTGCTTTGTCCTTGCCGTCATCGCGCCAGCATTACCTGTTCGGTCCGGTCCGGCAGGGGGCGACTTCGACCTGCGATCTGGTCCTCGATCTGACCGGCGGACAACCGCTGTTTGCGGCCCACGAATTGCGCGACGGCTATTGCCGTGCCACGCCCTCCGATGCCTTGGGGGTCGAAAAGGCGATCCATCAGGCCAGCCAGCTGGTCGGCGTGTTCGACCGTCCGCATTATATCGATCTGACACCCTCGCTGTGCGCCCATTCGCGTTCCGGCAAGACCGGTTGCACGCGCTGCCTCGATCTGTGTCCGACAGGGGCGATCAGCCCGCAAGGCTCGTCCGTGGCAATCGATCCCGCCATCTGTGCCGGTTGCGGCTCCTGTGCGGCGGCTTGTCCGACCGGCGCAGCCGCCTATCGTCTGCCGCCTGTCGATGCGCTGATGCGCCGTTTGCGGACCTTGCTGGCCACCTATCACGCTGCCGGCGGGACCGATGCGATGGTGCTGCTGCACGAGGGCGGGCATGGTCAGGATCTGATCACCATGCTGGCGCGGTGCGGGCGCGGTCTGCCTGCGCGTGTGCTGCCTTTGCAGGTCAACGAGATTGCTCAGGTGGGACCGGAACTGCTGGCGGCCGCCTATGCCTATGGAGCAGTCAATGTCGGCTTGGTCGCCCGCGCCAGACCCAAGCATGATCTGTCCGGGCTGGAGGCCACGCTGGTCCTGATGCGCTCGATCCTCGAACCGCTTGGCTATGGCGGGGCCGGTCTTGCCCTGTTGTCGACCGATGATCCCGACCAGTTGCGCGACTTGATCGAGGCTCTGCCCAAAGGACAGGGCCCGCGCGAGCGCGCCTCTTTCATGCCGCAAGGCCGCAAGCGCGGCTTGATGGAACTGGCTTTGCGCGAATTGCACCATGCGGCTCCTGTTGCCGTGGATGTGGTGGCGCTCGACAAAGGGGCGCCGTTCGGCAAGGTGGAGGTGGATGTGGCGGGCTGTACGCTGTGTCTGGCCTGCGTGACGGCCTGTCCTGTCAGCGCGCTGTCGGACAATCCCGACCGTCCGGCCTTGTCGTTCAGCGAGAGCCTGTGCGTGCAATGCGGGCTGTGCGCCGCGACCTGTCCGGAAAAGGTCATCACGCTGGTGCCGCAGATCGATTTTACGGCATGGGGGGCACCCAAGCAGGAGATCAAATCCGAAGAGCCGGCCTTGTGCACGGTCTGCGCCAAGCCGTTCGGGGTCAAAAGCACGATTGATAAAATCCGCAACCAGTTGGCCGGCAAACACTGGATGTATGACAGCGAGAAGCGGCTCTCGGTGATCGGCATGTGCGATGACTGCCGGATCGAAACCGTGATCAATGACGGGCTGGATCCGCATCTCCAGACCGGCGCGGCATCGATCCCGCAACGTCCGCGTGTGCGCACCACCGAGGATTATCTGGCCGAGCGCGCGGCAGGAAAGGACGACCTCGATCAGGATTGAGGGTGTCTTTCTGCCATTATCACCCGCAAAAGCCCGTCTTGAGACGGGCTTTTTTATGGTTGGTAACGAAGAATTAAGCCTGATGCGTTTCTTAATGCGAGGAGTGGGTTTGCGCCCGTGATTCGCTTGTGATGCCGTGTTTTCGCCTGAATTTTGGCCCATCACAGCGATATCGGGAAATGGCGTGGTGTTTCGTGTTGGGATGCGCGCCGGTTCGGTCTTTGAAGAGGATGTCACGATGAACGGCACAGAGGTTGTAGCAGGTGCCCTGCAGACGGCCAGCAGCGAGATTTCGATCTGGACCATGTTCTGGAACGCGCATTTTGTCGTGAAAGTCGTGATGCTGGGCCTATTGGCGTCCTCGGTCTGGTGCTGGTCGATCATCATCGACAAGGAATTGCTGTTCCGCCGCGAACGCCGCTCGATGGACCGCTTCGAGGAGGTGTTCTGGTCGGGCCAGTCTCTGGAGGAGCTCTACCGCGCTTTGTCGGAGCGTCCCAACAACGCCATGGCCGCGGTGTTTGTGGCGGCGATGAACGAGTGGAAACGCTCGGTGGAGAATTCCGGTCGCGCCGTGACCAACCTGACCCAGCGGCTCGACAAAGTGCTGGATGTCACCATCCAGCGCGAGGTCGAGCGGCTCGAATCCAAATTGCTGGTGCTGGCCACCATCGGTTCGGCCTCTCCCTTTATCGGCCTGTTCGGCACGGTCTGGGGCATCATGAACTCGTTCCGCTCGATTGCCGCCTCCAAAAACACCTCGCTGGCTGTTGTCGCGCCGGGTATTGCCGAAGCGTTGTTTGCCACCGCCATCGGCCTGTTTGCCGCGATTCCGGCGGTGATTGCCTATAACAAGCTGCAGGCCGAAGCCGCCAAGCAGCAGGCGCGGGTCGAAGGATTTGCCGACGAGTTTTCTGCCATTCTCTCGCGGCAGATCGACGAACGCATTGCAGCCGAATAAGGAACGCGTCTGATGGCCATGGCAGCAGCAGGCGGGGGTGGTGGTTCGGGCGGCCGCAGACGGCGCGGCGGGCGCAAGCATCGCCCGATGTCCGACATCAATATGACCCCCTTTATCGACGTGATGCTGGTCTTGCTGATCATTTTCATGGTGGCCGCGCCATTGATGGTCACAGGCGTGCCGCTTGATCTGCCCCAGACCAAGGCGTCGCCCCTCAATATCGACAAGCAGCCTTTGACCATTTCTTTGAAGACCGATGGCAAGATCTATCTGATGGACAGTGTGGTGGCCGCCGATGATGTGGTGGCGCGGCTGGCGGCGATTGCCAAGACCGGGGTCGAAGAACGGATTTTTGTGCGGGCCGACAAGGCTGTCCCCTATGGCCGCGTGGCCGAATTGACAGGGATGATCACGGCGGCCGGGTACAAGAAAATCGCCCTTGTGAATGAACCGGAACAGAAGAAATAGGGAAGCGGATCGGACGTGGCGATCAATTGGTCAGAACCCGGTCTACCTGTTTCCGGCGCGATACATGTCCTGTGTATCGTGGCGACGCTGGTTGCGTTTTCGACCCCGCCCAAGTTCGAGGACATGAGCGAATCGGTGCCGGTTGAAATCATCAATGCCGATGAGCCCAACCAGATTGCCAAGGGCGAAAAATCGGCCAAAGAGGCCAAGCCCGATCCCAAGCCGCGGGCCGATAAAGTTGCGGCTGTGACCGAGACCAAGCCGGATTCGGCGCAGGACAAGCGCGACGTGGTCACCCCGCCATCGCGTCCGCCATCTCCCGAAGCCGAGACCAAACCGACCCCGCCGACCCCGCCCAAAGTGGCCGAGCCGCAAAAGCCCGAACCACCCAAACCCCAACCCAAGGAAGAGGTGAAGGACGAGGCGTTGCTGAAGGCCGAGAAGAAACCCGAGCCGCCCAAGCCCGAGCCCCCCAAGCCAGAGAAAAAGCCCGAGCCTCCCAAGCCCGAACAGCCCAAGCTCGACCCGACCCAGCTGGCCAAGCTGATCGAGCAGAGCAAGCCCGCCCAGCCGAAATCCGAGCCCAATACCAAGCCCTTCAACCCCAATGACATCAAGAAGATGCTGGAGTCGAAGGAAAAGCCGGCCATGGCGGCTTCTGCTGGGGCAGAGGTCAACAAGACGGCGTCGCTGGGCGCACCCAGTGCGACAGGCCCCAAGCTCAATCCGAGCCAGAAAGGCCAGTTCGGCGATGCGATCAAGGACCAGCTGTCGCAATGCTGGAGCCCTCCCGCCGGCGTGATGGATGGCCACACGCTGAAACCGATGATCAAATTCAACCTACAGCCAGACGGGTCTGTGGTCGGTCAGCCCGTCGTGATGAATGACCAGTCTTCCCCTGCTTTCAGGGCGATGGCCGACAGTGCCATGCGGGCGATCCGAAAATGCTCGCCTTTCAAAATTCCTGCCCAGTTCGCGCCTTTCCACAATGACTGGAAAGACACGACCGTGATTTTCGATCCCAAGGATATCCTCGGATGACCCAACTTCGGATGACACCCATGATCCCACATCATTTGACCTCGATGGCCTTGCCTTTGCGCCGGATCTGGCTGGCTTTGCTGGCCTGTTTCATGGTGGGCGCGCAGGCGCAAGCCGAAATCACCATCACGCTCGACAAGGGGAATTTCCAGCCCTTGCCGATTGCGGTCAGCGATTTTATCGGCACCGATCTCGGCCCGCAGATTTCGGCGGTGATCACCAATGATCTTAAACGTTCGGGGATTTTCGCTCCGATCGACAAAGCGGCCTTTATCGAGAAGAGCTCCAGTCCCGATGTGACGCCCAAATTCGACTCGTGGAAGGTCATCAATGCGCAGGCTCTGGTCACGGGCCGGGTGACGCGCGATCCGTCGGGCCGGTTGAAAACCGAATTCCGGCTGTGGGA
>CANFLM010000032.1 GCA_947447895.1 Hyphomicrobiales bacterium | reverse complement strand
TCTCAGGACCCGACCAAGGTCGGGCAAGCAGATGCCCTAAACCAGAGAAAACATATCGGCGCGCTGAAGGAATGAACCACCAACGTCCGCCGTCTGTGAACGCGTTATAGAACCCACAAACCAATAGAGTCAACACTCTTCAATGAAAATTCTGTCATTATGCGAAAACTCTTGCACGATATCCGAAAATTATGACTCTTTTATAACATGATTTCAACGACTTGTTCCTTTGCTGCTTTCTGCAACTTTTCTCCTGTTTTATCCACATTGCGGCTGTTTTAGTGGCCCGGCACGTCTTCACTGGGCCGATTTCCGTCGATTTTAGTGCCCCTGCACAATGCAACTGCCCACTGAAGATCCAGCCTTCTGCCTGTTTGATATGCGAACGGGTATTTTAGAGGCCACCCAACTGCTGCGTGGAACCCCACTGCTGCATCACAGGAACCAAAGCTGCCGGGGCCTGTGTTCAAATCCACAGGGTTCGGGATTGGCAACGGCTTGTGTCTCCACATTTCCGACAAACACCTTTATAGAGACAGGATGATGCGACAGATGAGCCGGCCCAACCTGATGCGACACGGAGGCGCGACACCCAATCTCGGTGTGTTGCCGCCTATGGCTGTCACCAGCGCCGGCCTGCCGTTTGACCGGCGTTCGGTCAATATCCGCTGGCTGACCGCGACGGCTCTGGTCGGACTGGGCGGCGCGGTGCTGCTGGGCCTGGCCATTCTCGCCTCGACCGACAAGCGCAGCATGCTGGCCTTTGTGCCGGAACTGGTCTCGGATGCGACCCAGCGCATGCGCACGGTGTTCGACGGATCGGTGCAACGCGGCGACCGTCTGGTGCCTCTGGTCGAAAACCTGTCGGCGCGTCAGGCCTTGCGGATCCCGACCACTGTCAAAATCGATGACCGTGAAGTCATCCGCATCAAGCCCTTCGTCCGCGTCTCCACCAAGCTCGCGTTGAACCTGTCGGGTGCGGTCACTGACATTCCGAATTTCAACCCGCAGCAGATTTTTACCGGTGGCGACCAACCTGTAGCCAAGATTGACCAGCCTTTGATCCGTGCCGACGAGAACGAAGCTTTCGTGCAGAAAAAGCCGTTATTGAGTGTGGCTGATCCGAACGGGCCGTTTCTCACTCTTTCCGAAAGCCAGATCGAAGAGCAGGTGGAGGAAATCCGTGCGGCAGCTCTGGTCGCGGCCCGCACCAGCCTTGTGCCCACGCTGCTGATCGCTCCCCAGCAAATGCTGGCGCGCACTTTGCCTCTGGCGGGCAGCGATCCGATGCGCCGCGATACAACGGTCAGCGATACGGCTTTTTCCAACATCCGCGTCACGGTGGCCCCTGAAAATGTCACGACCATTCCGATGCGCGTCACCAAGGGGCCGGATGCGCCGCCTCCCGCTGAAAAATTCATGCTGGCGCGCAAGAATGATACATTCGACAAATTGCTGGTGGCCAATGGCGTGACGCCAGCCGAAGCCCGTGATGCCTATGGCACCATCGGCCCGCGCCTCAAGGACGGTACGATCCGCGAGGGGCAGAAGCTCAAGATCCTGACCACCCAGCCCGATACCAAAGCCAGTCCGGTCAGCCTGCTGCGGGCCATTGTCTATGACGAGGATCGCATCCTGGCGATGCTCGTCAAAAACGATCGCGGCCTGTTCGTTCCGATTGCCGCACCCGCCAGCCAGCAGCCCGCTCCCGCCCCCGCTCCGGCTGCCCAGGATGACGAGGACGAGGCGGGCGGTGTGTCGATCTACCAGAGCCTGTATGAAACCGGCTTCCGCAACGATATTCCGCGCCCGATCATCGACCAGCTCTTGCGCGTGTTTTTCTTCGACACCGATTTGCAGAAACGCATGAAAGACGGTGACAGTTTCGAAGTATTCTACAATGACGACGACGAACGCGAAGCGCGCAAGGAAGTGCTGTATGCCTCGCTGACAAGCGGCAACATCACCCGCCGCTACTACCGCTACCAGAGCGGCAGAAACAACAGTGTCGAACACTATGATGAAAGTGGCCGCTCGAACCGCGCCTTCCTGCTGCGCAAACCGATTACCGAAGGCACATTGCGTTCAGGCTTCGGCATGCGCCAGCATCCCGTCCTGCGCTACTCCAAGATGCATACCGGCATTGACTGGTCCGACAAGATCGGTACGCCGATCATTGCGGCCGGGGACGGGCTGGTCATCAAGGCCGAATGGGACTCGGGCTATGGCCGGCGCGTCGAAATCCAGCACAACTACAATTTCATCACCACCTATTCGCATATGTCGGCCTTTGCCGCCGATATTGTCGAGGGCACCACGGTGCGTCAGGGGCAGGTGATCGGCTATCTCGGCAGTTCCGGTCTCTCCACCGGTCCGCACCTGCATTACGAGGTCAAGGTCAACGACAATTATGTCGATCCGCTCGGCATCCGCCTGCCGAGCAACCGCGAGCTTGACCGTACCCAACTGGCCGAGTTCAAACGGGAACGCGACAGGATCGACGACCTCATCCGCCAATCCACCAATGGCACTCTGACAGCGGACCGCACGATCCGCTAAACAAGGCCGGCCATTGTCTATCGATCTCCTCTTTCTATTATCCGACTGGATCCACATGCTTCATATTTTTGCGATCGTCGCACCGGTTTTCGGTCTGCTGGCTCTGGGTTTTGCCGCACGTGCCAGCAACTACATTCCCGAACGGACCGGCGAAGGGCTTGCCGACTTTGTCTATTCGATTGCCATTCCCTGTCTGATCTTCAAAACGCTGACCGGCGTCAACCTGCCCGAAGCGCAACCCTGGGGCTATTGGTTTGCCTATTTCGGCGCAGTCGCCATTGTCTGGGCGATGGGCTCCGCTCTGGCCAAACATGTCTTCGATGCCCCGCTGATCCCGCGCACCGTTGCCGGCTTTGCCGCCTCGCAGGCCAATACCGTGCTGATGGGAATTCCGCTGATCCTTGAAAGTTTCGGTCCCGAAGGAGCGGTGCCGCTGTTTCTGCTGGTGGCCGTGCATCTGCCGATCATGATTGCTGTCGGCACCTTGCTGGCCGAAGGCCGCGACATGCACTGGAGCAAATTGTTGCGGCAATTGCTGATGCACCCGATCCTGATGTCAATTTTTGTCTCGGTCGCTTTCAAGCTGACCCATCTGGAGGTGCCGGAGGTGTTGCGCTCCATCGTCAACCAGATCGGCAATGCCGCCATTCCCTGCGCTTTGTTCACGATGGGCATGGCCTTGCGCCGCTATGGCATCCGCGACCATCTGCCGCTGACCCTGTGCATGACCTTTCTCAAACTGGTCGTGCATCCCGCACTGGTGATGCTGTTGGCCTGGACCGTGTTCGACATGCCGAAAGTCTGGGCTGGCGTTGCCGTTCTGTTTGCGGCCTCCCCTGTCGGCATCAACGCCTATCTGTTTGCCGAACGCTACAAGCAGGGGGTGGGTATTGCCTCGGGAGCGATTGCCCTGTCGACCGGACTGTCGACAGTCACGATTACGGTGTGGCTGATGATTTTGGGGATTGGCCGCTAGGGTCACCCGTTGTGACACTCGGTGGACTCAAAGCCCAGCATGCTGCGGATCATGGCCGGGCTGGCGCCTTCCTCCCGCCACTGGCGCAGCGGCTTGGACATCCGGCTTTTGGCCAGTTTGGTCCCGTCGGTATCGGTGACCAGATCATGGTGATCATAATGCGGTCTTGGCAGACCCAGCAGAGCCTGCAGCAGACAGTGCAGATCGGTGGCGGCTTCCAGATCGCGCCCCCGCACCACATGGGTCACCCCTTGCAAGGCATCATCGACCACCACTGACAGATGATAGCTGGTGGCAATATCCTTGCGCAGCAGGACGGCATCGCCCCAGCGTTGCGGGGCAGTGGGACGGGTGATCCATTCGGAATTTTGGTCGCCTCTGGGGCCAGCAAACGCCTGATAGGACAGATCATCAACCGTAACCGTCTGCAAAGCCGCCTCCATCCGCAATCGCCATGCGACAGGCTGGTCCAGATGGGGCGGCGTGTGCAGGCAGTGGCCCGGATAAAGCGGCGCGCCGTCGGGGTCGGTCGAAAGCCGGTCGGGACCCGACAGCGCCTGCGCCTCACGCGCCACCCTTTGACGCGTGCAATCGCAGGCAAACAACAACCCGCGTTGCTGCAACGTGTCGGCCGCTTTGCGGTAATCATCCATATGGGCCGACTGGAACCGCACGGGCCCGTCAAAGGCAATGCCGAGCCAGTCGAGATCCTCGAAAATGGCCTGCACATGTTCGCTGCGGCTGCGCAAGCGGTCGATGTCCTCGATCCTCAGCAACAGCCGTCCACCATGCCGCCTCGCTTCCTGCTCGTTCAGCAAGGCGGAATAGGCATGGCCCAAATGAAGCAGGCCATTGGGGCTGGGAGCAAAGCGAAAGACAGGTTGCATCATTGCTCTTCTATCATGCACCATGCCCCATCGCCAAACCAAGCAGGATGAGCTGCCGATGTCCCGATTGCCAAAAATGACAGCCATCAATTCTCTGCTGATTGACCATGAAGAGGCTCTGGACCAGGCATTGGCCGCTTTGCTGGAGGCCAATCCGGCCCTGCAGCCGCTTTATGCCATCGGCGGCCGGCCGCCTTTGCGCAAGCGCGCCCCCGGGTTCAAGGGTCTGGCGGGCCTTATTGTCTCGCAACAGGTTTCCACCGCCAGTGCCGCCGCCATCTGGAAACGGGTCGAGGACCGCTTTCCGGCCCTTGATGCGGCAGATGTGCTCGGGAACGATGACGCGACGTTGCAAGCCTGCGGTTTGTCGCGGCCCAAGATCCGCACCCTGCGCGCCATCGCGGCAGCGGTGGATGCGGGCCAGCTGGATTTCGACCGGCTCGGCACCGGATCTGTCGAGCAGGCCTTTCAGGCTCTGGTCGCGGTCAAGGGCATCGGGCCGTGGACGGCCGATCTCTATCTGCTGTTTTGCTTCGGCCATGCCGATGCGTTTCCGGGCGGTGATCTCGCGCTGCAGGAGGCCGCGCGGATGGGCTTTGATCTGTCCGAACGCCCCTCGGCGCAAGCCCTGACGGAACTGGCCGAAGCATGGCGGCCGTGGCGCGGTGTCGCGGCCAAACTGCTCTGGGCCTATTATGGCGCCATGAAACGCCGGATCGGAGAACCATCTTGATCCTCACGCCAAACTGCTGTTGAAGTATGGGTCCAATCCTGAAACCGCATCCTGTCCCGCGAGGCTCTTATGGCGCGCCCTGTCCGTTCCACCCGCGCCGATTACCGGCACATGACCCCGATCACCACCCGCTGGTGCGACAATGATGTCTTCGCCCATGTGAACAATGTGGTCTATTACCAGTGGTTCGATACGGCGGTCACCGGCTATCTGCTGGCCACCAATGCGCTTGATCCGCTTCATTCGCCGGTCATCACCCTGGTGGTCGAAACCCGCTGCAGCTATTTCGAGAGCACCAGCTTTCCGGATATCATCGAGGTCGGCATTGCCATCCAGAAACTCGGCACCTCGTCGATGACCTATCAGATCGGCATTTTCAAACAGGGGCAGGATACGGCCATTGCCCAAGGCTACCTGATCCATGTGGCGGTTGATCGGGCCAGCAATACACCCACCCCGATTCCGTCGCATATGCGCGCCGTTCTCGAAGCGATCCAGATTTAAATCGCACCCCGACACAAGACGCAACCATTGCACCGGAAATCCCTCACATGACCAGCACGTTGAACCCCGATCTGATGACCTGCCTGCCCGGCCAACCTGCTGCGGGTCCGGCCCCGCGCCATGTGACGGTTCCGGTCTCGGTCGGCGGCGTAATGATCGGCGGGGGCGCGCCGATTGCCGTGCAATCGATGACCAATACCGACACCGCCGATATTGCCGGCACGATTGCCCAGGTGGCCGCACTGGCCCGCGCCGGCTCGGAGCTGGTGCGCATTACGGTGGACCGCGACGAGGCCGCGGCAGCGGTGCCCCATATCCGCGACGGCCTGCTGAAGCAGGGCATTTCGGTGCCGCTGATCGGCGATTTCCATTATATCGGCCACACGCTGCTGGCCGATCATCCCGCTTGCGCCGAAGCCCTCGACAAATACCGGATCAATCCCGGCAATGTCGGTTTCCGCGAGAAGCGCGACCGCCAGTTCACCGCGATCATCGAACAGGCAATCCGCTACAACAAGACCATCCGGATCGGGGCCAATTGGGGCTCGCTTGATCAGGAATTGCTCACGCATCTGATGGACATCAATGCCAAAAGCCCTGAGCCGCTCGAAGCCCGCGCGGTCACGCGCGAAGCCATGGCGCAGTCGGCGATCCTGTCGGCGGACCGGGCGGTCGAGCTGGGGCTGCCCAAGCACAAGATCATCCTGTCAGCCAAGGTCTCGGCGGTTCAGGATCTGATCACCGTCTACCGGATGCTGGCCGAACGCTGCGACTATGCGCTACATCTGGGCCTGACCGAGGCTGGGATGGGCAGCAAGGGCATTGTCGCCTCGGCGGCCGCCCTCGGCGTCCTGCTGCAGGAAGGGATCGGCGACACGATCCGCGTCTCGCTGACGCCCGAGCCCAATGGCGACCGCACGCGCGAGGTCAAGGTCGCGCAGGAAATCCTGCAGACCATGGGCTTCAGAACCTTCGTGCCGCTGGTGGCGGCCTGCCCGGGTTGCGGACGCACCACCTCGACGGTGTTCCAGGAACTGGCCGGCGACATCCAGAACTGGATCATCGCCTCCATGCCCGATTGGAAAACCCGCTATCCCGGCGTGGAAAATCTGAATGTCGCGGTGATGGGCTGCATCGTCAACGGGCCGGGCGAATCCAAACATGCCGATATCGGCATCTCGCTGCCCGGCACGGGTGAAACGCCCACCGCCCCGGTATTTGTCGATGGCGCCAAAGTGGCGACCTTGCGCGGGCCCGGTCTGGTCAACGACTTCAAGACGATGGTCGGCGACTATATCGAGAAGCGCTACGGCCCGACCGCCTGAACTCAATTCCCCGAAATCAGGCTGGCCCCGATATTGATCGACAGGGCCAGCACGGCCGTATTGAACACGAAGGCAATGATACATTGCAGCATGGTCACCTGCCGCATCGGGCGGGTCAGAACATTCACATCCGCTGTCTGCGCCGCACAGGCGATCACAAAAGACTGGTACATGAAATCGCTGTAGTCGGGCTCGGCATCACCGGGGAACTGCAGACCGCCATGCTCGGTCCCCGCATGCGGCTTGTAATAGAGATTGGCGTAATGCAAAGCGAAGGTGATGTGGGTGAAAATCCACGACAGCGCGACCGTCACCCCCGTCAGCAGCAGATGCGCCAGCGGGCTGTTGCCGGATTTGATCGTCGCCAGCTCGACCAGAATGGCCGCAAAGCTCGCCACCGCGCCGAACACGGTGACCAACAGAATAATGCCATCGCCCTCGTCATTGAGCGATGCCCGCTTGCGGCAGAGTTCAACGGTAGAACCATAGGTCAGATGCACCACCAGCCCGATATAGAGGAAAGCCGCCAGATCCCACGCCACCAGAACCCGCGTTGTCTGCCGCCAGGTGTCGGGCATCAGGTGGTAGCTGACGAACCCGCACAATAGTGCGAACATCATCCGCCGGCGGGCGAGAAAAAACACCCGCAGGCGGCGCAGCACCGAAGGGCGGAGCGAATGGGTCAGCGGATCGGTGTTCATCGTTTGCGGGCTCCAGTAAACATCACGGCATCACGCAAGCTATCGGCTTCGGGCCCGAAGACCGAGAGAGCCGCGAGGGCGGCTTCGACATGGGCCTGAAGCTCGCGCCGTGCAGCCTCGATCCCCAGCAGCTGCACCAGTGTGGCTTTTCCTTTGGCCTCGTCCTTGCCAACTTCCTTGCCGAGTGTGGCACGGTCGGCCTCCACATCCAACAGGTCATCGGCAATCTGAAAGGCAATCCCCAGCGAACGGCCATAATCGGCCAGAGCCCGCCGCTGTTCGGGCGTTGCACCGGCCAGAATCGCCCCTGCCTCGACGGCAAACAGCAACAGGGCACCCGTCTTCATGGCCTGTAACTGGCGGATGGCTTCAGGGGGGAGCCTGAGCGGTAGTCCATCCCCGCTGTGGCGGCCCTCGGCAGCCAGATCGAGCATCTGCCCGCCCGCCATGCCGCCGATCCCCGAAGCCCGCGCCAGCCCCCGCACCAGCATCAAGCCCACCGCCGGATCGCGATGGACACGCGGACTGGCCATCACATCGAACGCCAGTGTGAGCAGACCATCACCGGCCAGAATGGCGGTTGCCTCGTCATAAGCCTTGTGCACAGTCGGCTGGCCGCGCCGCAGATCATCATCATCCATCGCGGGCAGATCGTCATGGACCAGCGAATAGCAATGCACACATTCCAGCGCGGCGGCCGCGATCAGGGCGCCTTCCGTCCCGCTGCCGCCACAGGCCCGATGGGCCGCGAGCAGCAGAAACGGCCGCAGCCGCTTGCCGCCGGCCAGAGCGGCATGCCGCATGGAAGCCAGAAGACGGGCCGGACGCAGGATTTCTCCCTCCAGCGGCGCATCCGTCAACAGGCCGACAAGAACCTGCTCCACTTCGCGGGCCATAGCGGCCAATTGCGTTTCAAAATCGGGGTTAACCATTCAAAAACCTTGCAAATTTTCCAGATGGACCTGCCGCCAGACCGGATGCCGGCCTATCGGATCGCAGGAGAACGGGGGCAGGTCAAGTCATCTCTCCCCTGCTTATTTAAAAGAAGTTGCATCAGCACACTAGCATTCGTGCCAATGTGCCTGTATATGAGCGCACTTGAATTTAGCTTCGGGCTGGTTGGTGACCGTGTGGTGGCCACTGAAATCCCGGTGCGCGAAATGCCTAGCGGGAGAATTCCATGGCCGTTCCTAAACGTAAAACTTCGCCGATGAAACGCGGTTTTCGTCGCTCCGCCGATGCCCTGACTGCCCCGACCTATGTCGAGGACAAGGACTCCGGCGAATTGCGCCGTCCCCACCATATCGACCTCAAGACCGGCATGTATCGCGGTCGCCAGGTCCTGAAAGTGAAGTCGGAAGCCTAATCGGCCCGAATATCTCTTTCACTGCCCAAACAAAAAGCGACGGTTCAACCGTCGCTTTTTTTATGCCCTGGAACGCACCCGAACCGCCATCCGGCGTGTGTCAGGGTTACTTGCCGGCAAATTTATCGAGCCGGCGCTGCAAATCCGACAATTCCCGTTTGAGGTCGTCGATATCCTCGGCCGCTTCGGGCTCGGCCTTGTCCGCGGCGGTCTGTTCGCCCGAGGCCGGATCGATCCCCGCCGCACCGCCCGGCACGAAAGCATTGAACAGCGACAGCGACTGGCGGAACATATCCATGTTCTTGGCCACCTGTGCCTCGGTCAGCCCGAAAGTCGGGAAGGTCGTGGCAAACTGGTCACGGAATTTCTGCTGGTTCTCGGTCAGCGCCTTGATCGAATGTTCGAGATAGGTTGGCACCAGCGATTGCATGCTGTCGCCATAAAAACCGATCAGCTGACGCAGGAAGGAGACGGGCAGCAGGTTCTGGCCGCTTTTGCCTTCCTGCTCGAAAATGATCTGGGCCAGCACCGAGCGGGTGATGTCATCGCCGGTTTTCGCATCACTGACCACGAAGTCCTCACCCCGTTTGACCATCACGGCCAAATCGTCCAGCGTCACATAGGTGCTAGTTCCGGTATGATAGAGGCGGCGATTGGCATATTTCTTAATGGCAATGGGTGGTTTTTTGGTTGTCATCTCTTAGCCACTCTGTCCCAGACCTCAAAGCGGGTCATTCTTGGTTATTATAGACAATTATTTTTCCATGTGGCGATAAAAATTCTCTATTGGCAAGCCCCCCGTCAAACCCCGCAAGGCCCGCATCCCGAACTGTCCCTGCCATCTCCTACGACCAAAGGGGCAGTGCGAAAGAACGAGAACCAAGCTGCTTTTCCTGCCTTGACGAGAGGGGGGCAGACTTGAAACAATCAATCGAGGCGACAAGCCTGTCGTCGGGGACAATAAACAGGGCATAGTGATCAAGACCACAACACCATGAGGATCCAATGGTCCGCCAGTTCCTGAGCAGGCCATCCCGCTATGATACAGATCAAGGAACAAGCGGGAATCATGGGGCATAAACCGTCAAGACGTGCCATAATAAACATCTTACTTTTGTCTGCCTGATTGGGAGCAATCGGGCCCAATCAAGCAAAGTCCGTTCGGAGGAACACATTTCATGGCTTCTACAGATATCGTTATCGTCAGCGCTGCCCGCACACCCGTCGGCTCCTTTGGGGGAGCCCTATCGACATTGGCCGCCCATGATCTGGGGGCTTTGGCCATCAAAGCCGTGCTGGAACGCGCCCATGTGTCCGCAGAAGAGGTGGATGAAGTGATTTTGGGCCAGATCCTGACCGCAGGCTGTGGCCAGAATCCCGCCCGCCAGGCCGCGATGGCCGCCGGCGTGCCCAAGGAAAAAACCGCATGGGGTTTGAACCAGCTCTGCGGTTCGGGCCTGCGCGCTGTGGCGCTCGGCCTGCAACAGATCACCAACGGCGATGCCAATATCATCGTGGCGGGTGGTCAGGAATCGATGTCGCAATCCCAACACTCGGCGTTTTTGCGCAACGGCACCAAGATGGGCGACATGAAATTCCTCGACACCATGCTGCGTGACGGCCTGCTGGATGCGTTCCACGGCTATCACATGGGCAATACGGCTGAAAACGTCGCCGCCAAATGGCAAATCGGCCGCGAGGAACAGGACCAGTTCGCCACCGCCTCGCAGAACAAAGCCGAAGCCGCCCAGAAGGCCGGTAAATTCAAAGACGAGATCGTGCCTGTCACCATCACCAACAAGAAAGGCGATATCATTGTCAGCGATGACGAATATATCCGCCACGGCACAACCTTCGAGGCGCTGTCCAAACTGCGTCCGGCTTTCAACAAGGAAGGCTCGGTCACCGCAGGCAATGCCTCGGGCATCAATGACGGTGCAGCCGCCGTTGTGTTGATGACCGCTGCAGAGGCCGCCCGCCGCGGCCTGACCCCGCTGGCCCACATCAAGTCATGGGCCACCGCCGGTGTCGATCCTGCTGTCATGGGCTCGGGCCCCATTCCGGCCAGCCGCAAGGCTCTGGAAAAGGCCGGCTGGACCATCAATGATCTCGACCTGATCGAAGCCAACGAGGCTTTTGCCGCACAGGCCATTGCCGTCAACAAGGATCTGGGCTGGGATCCATCCAAGGTCAATGTCAACGGCGGCGCCATTGCCATCGGTCATCCGATCGGCGCATCCGGCGCACGCGTGCTGGTAACCTTGCTGCACGAAATGGGTCGCCGCAATGCCCATAAGGGTCTTGCCACCTTGTGCATCGGCGGCGGCATGGGCATCGCCCTCTGCGTCGAACGCTAAGAACCACCGGGGGCAGAGGGTGAACCCCTCTCCCCCTTTTTCGTTGTTACCATCTCATCATCATAAAAAAGCAGCCTAAGAGCAGGCCGATCCTGCCGCTGCCATGACATCAGGGGGAATTCTCATGGGACGTTTAGCAGTAGTCACCGGCGGCACACGCGGTATCGGCGCCGCCATCAGCAAGGCTTTGAAAGCCGCAGGCTATCAGGTTGCCGCCAATTATGCCGGCAATGACGACGCCGCCCAGAAATTCAAGGCCGAGACCGGTATTCCCGTCTACAAATGGGATGTGGGCGATTATGACGCTTGCGCGGCAGGCATCAAGCAGATCGAGGCCGATCTGGGCCCGGTCGAGGTTCTGGTCAACAATGCCGGCATTACCCGTGACGGCATGTTCCATAAAATGACCAAGGAGCAGTGGTCGGCGGTCATCCGCACCAATCTCGACAGTCTGTTCAACATGACCCATCAGGTTTGGGAAGGCATGCGCAACCGCAGCTTCGGCCGTGTGATCGTGATCTCCTCGGTCAATGGCCAGAAGGGCCAGATGGGACAAGTCAACTATTCGGCGGCCAAAGCGGGCGATCTGGGTTTCATCAAGGCGCTGGCGCAGGAAGGCGCGATCAAGAACATCACCGTCAACGCGATCTGCCCCGGCTATATCGGCACCGAAATGGTGCAGGCGATCGACGAGAACGTGCTGAAGACCCGTATCCTGCCGCAAATTCCAGTCGGCCGTCTCGGCACTCCCGAGGAAATCGGCCGCTGCGTGGTCTTTCTGGCCGCCGACGATGCCGGCTTCATCACCGGTTCGACCATCTCGGCCAATGGCGGACAGAACCTGGTCTGACCGGTTCCGCAAATGCACAAGCAAGGCGGGATATGATCCCGCCTTTTTTATTGCCTTTTCCTTGAGGCGGCCATCGGAGAATGGCAGATTTTTTAATTTTGTTTTTTCAAGTCTCTATGGCAAAGCAGTCGGCATGACCCAGCATCCAGCCTCCGATGAGCACGCCGCACCAAAATCCTATCGCCCTGCTGCCACTTTCGCAGGCTTCGGGGCCATTGCCTTGTGGTCCTCTCTGGCCCTGCTGACCACGCTAACGGGCAAAATTCCGCCATTCCAGCTAGCCGCCATGACCTTTCTGGTGGGCAGTCTGGTCGGATTTTCCACATGGCTGTTCCGGCCGCAAGACGTGATGTCCATGGCCAGAACCCTGATCCAGCCCTGGCCTGTCTGGCTGGTCGGCGTGGGCGGGCTTTACGGCTACCACGCTTTGTATTTTGCCGCCCTGCAACTGGCCCCGCCCGCCGAAGCCGGACTGGTCAACTATCTCTGGCCCCTGCTGATCGTGATCGGCTCCGGCCTGTTGCCGGGCCAGCACTTGCGGCTGTCCTCGATCATGGGCGGGCTGTTGGGTTTTGCCGGAGTGGCCGTGTTGATTTTTGCGCGCGACGGCCTGTCGATCGACCCCCATTCTGTTCCGGGCTATCTCTGCGCCCTGGCGGCAGCCGTGGCGTGGGCGGCCTATTCGCTGCTGTCCAGCCGGTTCGGCGATGTGCCGACCGACGCCGTGACCGGCTTTTGCCTTGTGACCGCCCTGCTGGCTGCGCTGTCGCATCTCATGTTCGAAACCACCGTCTGGCCGCAACACGGGATAGAATGGCTGGCGATCATCGGTCTGGGCGTAGGACCGGTCGGGGCCGCCTTCTATCTATGGGATTACGGCATGAAAGCCGGCGATATCCGCGCCATCGGCTTTGCCTCCTATGCCACGCCGGTCATGTCGACTTTGCTGCTGGTCCTTGCCGGCAAAGCCGAATTGGGCTGGGTGCTCGCTTTGTCCTGCGGCCTGATCGCCGGAGGTGCCATGCTGGCGCGTCTGTCCAAACAGAGTTGAAGGTCAGGCCGTCTCGTCGAGCACATAATAGGTATAGGGATAAAGCGGTTTGAAGCCGATCCCCTGATACAGCGTGCGTGCGGGCCGATTGGTTGCAACCACCTGCAAATAGGCCCGCATCGCGCCCTGCTGGCGTCCCCATGCCATCAGGCTTGTCACGATCTTGCGGCCCAGACCCTGACGGCGCATCGACGGGGCGGTGGCGATCTGGAACACCCCGAGCAGGCCGTCGATCATCACGGCACGCCCGAACGCGACCGGCACGCCGTCGACCGTCAGCCGGGCAAAGATCATCGCTCCGCTGACGGCTGAAAGCATCCGGTCGATCACATCTGTTTCTGATGCATCAAGGCGGCTGGTATCCGCAAAGGCACGCAACCAGTCGGCATGGGGTGGCGACGCGAGAACCACATCCGGATCCACCACAAAACCACCACCCAACGGAGCCACCTCGACCGAAGTGGTATCCTTGCGGATAAAGCCCTCGGCTTCCAGAAAAGCGATCTCGTCGGCCCCGATGGACGGGGTGGTGCGCACCGTACAGGCCACGCCACGCTCGCGGCACAACCGCCTGGCCACCGCCAGCGTTTGCGGCAGAAGCCCGGGGAGCGGGGTCATGGGTGTCAGGGAATTGACCCGTCGCGATTGCGAACCGGGTGCAAACCGGCATTCCCAGCCATTCAGCATCACCACTTCCGGAGCAGGCCAGCCAAGGGCCGAATGACGCTCGATGGCCAGCAGCAAAGCCGGATCACATTCGGGCCAGACCTCGCCAGTCAGCATTCCCTGCTTTTGCAAATGCGAACTCATTTCCATTCGTTCCGGTTGTTACAGTGAGGTCACCCCAACGCCCGTGCCGATGGCACAGGCCACACCTGTTCCGCCCAGACCGCAATAGCCGTTGGGGTTTTTGGACAGATATTGCTGATGCTCGGTCTCGGCATAATAAAACGTCTTGTCCAGCGCAATTTCGGTGGTGATGGCTGCAAAACCGCGCGCCGCCAGAGCCTGTCCGTATTGCACGGCGCTGGCCTGCGCCTCAGCCAGATCCGCCTCGTTCTCGACATAAATGCTGGAACGGTATTGCGTGCCGACATCATTGCCCTGCCGCATGCCCTGCGTGGGATCATGATTTTCCCAAAACACCCGCAAAAGCTCCGCCAAACCGATGCGGCCGGGGTCATAGACCACCAGCACCAGCTCGGTATGACCGGTCAAACCCGAGCAGACCTCGCGATAGGTCGGATTAGGCGTGGTGCCGCCCGCATAGCCGACGGCGGTGACATACACACCCGGCATCGACCAGAATTGACGCTCGGCCCCCCAAAAGCACCCCATGCCGAACTGGACTTGACGGCTTCCGGCCGCAAAGGGCGGCACAAGCGATGCGCCTGACACATGATGCGGCGCTTCAATCGGCATGGACACGCCTCGTCCTGGCAAAATATCGGACGGCAGCGGCATGTTCGGCGTCTTGCGGGCAAAAAACATCGAGACACTCCCTATAGGGTGATGACGCTCCTCGATACTCCCTGTGTGGCTATTCGACCAGAACAATTTAAAAGGCGGTCGAGCGCACGTTCAGCCGTGAAAACATCAGTCCGACCAATAAGAGCAAGAGGCAGACCGGAAAACTAAACATCGGAACAAGAACATCCGTCCAGACGAATTCTTTTCCGTTAAAGCCGAACCTGAACGGGCTGATAAAGCCCGGCTGGAAATAATGGACTACTTTAATCACGGAATGGAACTGGTTGCTTCCAGATTTAAATGAAATCATACCATCATACACACTCAATAACAGACCAACAAACATCATAAAATAACCCATTATACTCAATATTGTTCTCATTTGATTGTCCTTGTATTGATAATTTTATCATTTTTTTAACAAAAGTTATTCATAAATACTTTTGTTTATAAAATTTTTATTAATCTATAACTCAAAATAATTTAAATTATAATTTTAATGAATTTAAATTACATTAAAATTATAAAATTAAATTCAACTATACAATTATTGAACACACATATTTTTATAATACATATTAATTTGTCCAAATCAACAAAAAATACAATATTTAAAGTCATAATTAATATTTTAAATTTGTATAATATATCTATTTTTTTATAAATATTAATTTAATACAGCAAATATAAATTTATTAAATAAAAATACATTAAAATTTATTCTTTCTATAAATAAAGAAATAGCGGGATTCCATTGTAGATTTCCATTGGCGCATCATAGCTGACAGAGCCGGCGAGGCTTCCACGCCAATCAAAACTGGCCTAGCATGGAGACATATCAAGATGGCAGGGAGAGTACAGTCGTGATCATCGACAATGAGGGTTCGGTTACCGAGGTTGTTTTGCGGGCCATGGCTGGCGGGAATGATGAGCGCTTGCGCCAGATTGCGGCATCCTTTGTCCGCCACATGCATGACTTCGCGCGCGATGTGCGGTTGACGGAAACGGAATTCGAGGCCGGAATCGCCATGCTGAACCGGATCGG
Organism: Hyphomicrobiales bacterium; assembly: GCA_947447895.1. Lineage (GTDB taxonomy): Bacteria > Pseudomonadota > Alphaproteobacteria > Rhizobiales > Beijerinckiaceae > CAIYZJ01. The sequence continues at coordinate 14,258 of CANFLM010000032.1, read as the reverse complement.
ACAGGCCACCAATGATGTCCACAACGAGGGGATCCTGTTTTCCGATGCCATCGGCTTCTCGACCCTTGTCTGCCTGATGAACAACGGCACCAATGGCAATACCGAGACTGCGGCCGCACTGCTGGGACCGTTCTGGCGCATGCATTCGCCGGCCACACCCAATGGCGGCTCGATTGTCCGCTCCCCTACCCCGGGCCCTGCCCTGTTTGCCCGGTTCGAGATTGTCGATGCCAGTGGCCAGCCCATCGAGGGGGTGGACGTCGATGTCTGGCATTCCTCGCCGGTCGGCCTGTACGAGAACCAGGACCAGTCACAGGCCGAGATGAATTTGCGCGGCAAGTTCACCACCGATCCGCAAGGCCAGTTCGGGTTCCGCTCGGTCAAGCCTGCCGGCTATCCGGTCCCGACGGACGGGCCGACGGGTGATATGCTGCGCGCCCAGAACCGGCACCCCTACCGTCCCGCCCATGTGCATTTTCTCTGCTACAAGCCCGGGTTCAAAACGCTGGTCACCCAGATCTTTGTCGATGATGACGCCTATCTCGAAAGCGATGTGGTGTTCGGTGTCACCCGCGCGCTGATCGGCGATTTCAAGCGCCATGACAGCGGCACGCCGCCGGCAGCCGATGCCAGCGCGCCATGGTACACACTGGCCTATCGTTTCGTGATGGAAGCGGGAGAGGCAAAACTCCCGCATCCGCCGATCAAATAAGCCAACCGCGAACGGTCAGTCGGGCAAGGTCTGGTTATAGGCCCCGACGCTCGGTTCCTGCTTCAACAGCGCGTCGAGCGTCTCGAACATCGTGCGCATCCGTGCCTTCGAGACGGGGCTTTCGACCACCACCACCAGTTCAGGCTTGTTGGATGAGGCGCGCACCAGACCCCATGTGCCGTCTTCCACCGTCACGCGCACACCGTTGACGGTGACCACATCGCGGATGGCCTGGCCGGCGATTGTTTCGCCTCTGGCCTGCATGCCCTGGATCAGGGCGACAACGCGGTCGACAACCCCGTATTTCAATTCGTCGGGGCAATGCGGCGCCATGGTCGGCGAGCCATAGGTCACAGGCAGGGCGCGATACAGATCGGCCATGCTGTGATCGGGATTGCGGTCCATCATATCCAGCACCGCAATCGCCGTGACAACGCCGTCATCATAGCCGCGGCCGACCGGGGCATTGAAGAAGAAGTGGCCGGATTTTTCAAACCCCGCCAAAGCGTTCAACTGGGCGACCCGACGTTTGATGTAGGAATGGCCGGTTTTCCAGAAATCGGCGGTCACACCGTTTTTGATCAGTTCGGGATCGGTCGCAAACAGGCCCGTCGATTTCACATCCACCACGAAAGTCGCGGCAGGATGCAACCGGGAGAGATCGCGCGCCAGCATCACCCCGATCTTGTCGGCAAAAATCTCGTTGCCCTCATTGTCGACAACCCCGCAACGATCGCCGTCACCATCGAAACCCAGCCCGACATCGGCGCCGGTTTCGCGCACGCGCTCGGCCATTGCATGCAGCATTTTCATGTCTTCGGGATTGGGATTGTAATGCGGGAAGGTAAAATCGAGCTTGGTGTCCATCGGGATCACATCGACGCCCAATGCCTCGAGGATCTGGGGCGCGAAAGCACCGGCCGTGCCATTGCCGCAAGCGGCTACGGCCTTGATCCGCCGCTTGAACGGGGCGCGCTTGGTCAGGTCGGCGATGTAGGTCGCCGCAAAATCCTGCACATAATGGTAGGAGCCACCGGCCTGCGCACTGTAGAGCCCGCCGATCACGATGTCGCGCAAACGGCCCATTTCATCGGGTCCGAAGGTAACCGGACGCTGCGCGCCCATCTTCACACCTGTCCAGCCATTGTCATTATGCGACGCCGTCACCATGGCCACGCAAGGCACATCCAGTGCAAATTGCGCGAAATAGGCCATCGGCGACATCGCCAGCCCGATATCATGGACCTTGCAACCCGCCGACATCAGCCCGTTGACCAGCGCCAGCTTGATGCTTTGCGAATAGGACCGGTAATCATGTCCGACAACGATTTCGGGTTTGACGCCCAGTTCGCGGATCAGCGTGCCCAACCCCATGCCGAGCGCCTGCACGCCCATGAGGTTGATTTCCTTTTCGAAATACCAACGCGCATCATATTCACGAAACCCTGTGGGCTTGACCAGGGGCAGGGATTCATAGGCCGCCGTATTGTGCTCAAGGGCAGCAACTGGTGTCGGAAACATCTGGAACCTCGTATCAAAATTCAGATCATCTGCCGGTTCACCCTCAAGTGCCCCCCAAACAACCCACCCCATACGTGAGAAACAAGCGCCTCACCAGTCTACATTGTCACGATCTTTGATGAATATGGGATTAACGAAGCAAAAACCGACAAAACAAAGCCTGATTTATACATCCGGTCCAATCGGGCGGACATCGTGTTCGAAGGCGGCGGCAAACAGCGCTCGGGTATAGTCGCTTTGCGGGGCAGCGAGCATTCGGCTGGCCAGCCCTTCTTCCACCACCTTGCCTTGCCGCATCACCGCAATACGCGAGGCCAGTGCGCGTACCACTTTCAAATCATGGCTGATAAACAAGAAGGCCATGCGGTGCTTGGCCTGGATATCTCGCAGCAGACCGACAATCTGGGCCTGCACCGACATATCCAGCGCGGAGGTCGGCTCGTCCAGCACAACAAAGCGCGGCTGCAAGGCAATGGCGCGGGCAATGGCGATGCGCTGGCGCTGTCCGCCGGAAAACTCGTGCGGATAACGATCCATCCCCATCGGGTCCAGCCCGACATCGATCAAGGCTTGGGCGACAATCTCGCGGGTTTCCAGAATATCCAGTTTGCGCTCGAGCACCGTCAGGCCTTCGGCCACAATGTCGGCCACCGACAGGCGCGGCGACAGCGATCCATAGGGATCCTGAAACACCACCTGCATATTTTTGCGCATCGGCCGCATCAGCCCTGCATCCAATCCGTCGATCCGCTGGCCGAGATACAAGACCGGCCCTTCGGAAGGGATCAGCTGCAACAGGGCCAGACCAAGCGTCGATTTGCCAGACCCCGACTCGCCGACCAGACCCAGCGTCTCGCCCTCGCGGATCAGGACCGAAACCCCGTCCACCGCTTTGACATGCCCGACCACCCGGCGCAGCAGACCTTTCTTGATCTCGAACCAGACTTTGAGGTTCTGGGCTTCGATCACCACCGGCGCATCATCCTTCACCGGCAGCGGCGCACCACCCGGTTCGGCCGCCAAAAGCCTCTGCGTATAGGGATGTTGCGGATGCCCGAACAGCTCACGCACCGGTCCGGTTTCGACAATCTGCCCCGCCTGCATCACCGCCACCCGATCGGCAATCTTGCGGACAATGCCGAGATCATGGGTGATAAACAGCATCGCCATGCCGCGCTTGGTCTGGATGTCTTTCAACAAGGCCAGAATTTGCGCCTGCACGGTCACATCCAGTGCGGTGGTCGGCTCGTCGGCGATCAGCAGTTGCGGCTCGTTGGCCAAAGCCATGGCGATCATCACGCGCTGGCGTTGCCCGCCTGACAGCTGGTGCGGAAAGGCATCAAGCCGCGATTGCGGATCGACAATCCCGACCTCCTCGAGCAGGGTAATGATGGTTTGGCGCGCGGCCTCGCCCTCGATCCCTTTATGGATTTTGAGAATTTCGCCGATCTGCCGCTCGATGCTGTGCAGGGGATTGAGCGAGGTCATCGGCTCCTGGAACACCATGGTGATGTCATTGCCGCGCACCGCGCGCAGCACATCATCTGAGCCGCCCACCAGATCCAGTCCCTGCGGATGCGCCCGACCGGCAAAGCGGATGGAACCGGTGATGCGGGCCGAGCCCGGGTCGAGCAGGCGCAACACCGAGAGAGCCGTTACGGATTTCCCCGATCCCGATTCCCCGACCAGCGCCAGCGTCTCGCCCGCCGCAATGGCAAACGACACATCGCGCACGGCTTGGGTCTCCTGCCCGCCTTGGCGGAAGGTGACGTGCAGGTGGTCGACACTCAGCAAAGGGGCGGCGCTCATTGGAAGGTCTTTCGCGGATCAAAGGCATCGCGCACCGCCTCGCCAATGAAAATCAGCAAAGACAGCATCAGGGCGATCACCAGAAAGCCGGTTAGCCCCAGCCACGGCGCATTCAGGTTGCTTTTGCCCTGCAACAGCAATTCGCCCAGCGAGGCGGTGCCCGGCGGCAGGCCGAACCCGAGAAAATCCAGCGAGGTCAGCGTGGTGATCGACCCGTTGAGCACAAAAGGCAAAAAGGTCAGTGTCGCCACCATCGCATTGGGCAGCACATGTTTGTGCATGATGGTGAAATCGGAGAGACCGAGGGCCTTTGCCGCGCGCACATAATCGAAATTACGGGTGCGCAGGAATTCCGCCCGGACCACATGCACCAACGACACCCAGGAAAACAGCAGCAGGATGAACAGCAAGGTGAAAAATGACGGCGCAAAAAAATTCGACAGGATCATCAGCAGATACAAGGTCGGGATCGCCGACCAGATTTCGATTAAACGTTGCATATAGAGATCGATCCGCCCGCCGAAATAGCCCTGCACCGCCCCGGCCGCGATGCCGATCACCGAGGAAATACCCGCCAGAGCCAGCCCGAACAGCACCGAAATGCGGAAGCCATACAGCACACGCGCGAACACATCGCGGCCGCCGTCATCGGTGCCGAGCCAGTTCCATTCCAGAACCTTACAGCCCTGCCCGCCCCGCTTGTCGGCCACAGGCTGGCACTGGCTGTCCTTGAGCAGATAGGTCGGAGGTGCTGGCGCGGGCACAGCCAGATCGAGATTGATCGTGTTGGGGGCAAAACGCACCATCGGCCAGATGGCAAAGCCGTTTTTCGTTATTTCATCGACAATCACCGGATCACGGTAATCGGTCACAGCCAGAAAGCCGCCGAATTTCTCTTCCGGATAGGTCACCACCACCGGAAACAGATGCTCGCCTTTATAATAGACATAGATCGGCCGGTCATTGGCGATCAGCTCCGCGAAAAGCGAGAACACGAACAGAGCGGCAAAAATCCAGAACGACCAGTAGCCGCGCCGGTTCCCCTTGAAATTGCCGAGCCGCCGCGCATTGATCGGCGACAGTTTGAACAATCCCTGCTGCGGCAGTTCGGGTGCAAGACGGACAGGAGCACTCATCTCATGCCCCCCGCCCTTCGAAATCGATGCGCGGATCAATCCATGTATAGACCATGTCCGACAGCAGATTGACCACCAGGCCCATCAGCGAAAAAATATAGAGATTGGCAAATACCACCGGATAATCGCGGTTGATGATGCTTTCAAAGCTCAACAGACCCAGGCCATCGAGCGAGAACACCGTTTCGATGAGCAGGGATCCGGTGAAAAAAGCATGAACGAAGGCACCGGGGAAACCCGCGATCACGATCATCATCGCATTGCGGAACACATGGCCATACAGAACCTCGCGCTCGGTCAGGCCTTTCATGCGGGCCGTCAGCACATATTGCTTGCGGATTTCTTCAAGAAAAGAGTTCTTGGTCAGCAGGGTCGAGGTCGCAAAAGCCCCCAAAGCCATGGCGGTGATCGGCAATGCAATGTGACGGGCGTAATCCAGTGCCTTCATCCACCATGGCAGGCTGGCGAAATTCTCCGACACCAAACCCCTGAGCGGAAAAAACGGCAGGAAGGACGAGCCCTCGCCGAACAGCACGATCAGCAGGATCGCAAACAGGAAACCGGGAATCGCATAGCCGATAATGACCACGGCCGAGGTCCAGACATCGAAGCGCGAACCGTCGCTCATCGCCTTGCGGATACCGAGCGGGATCGAAATGCCGTAGGATAGCAGGGTCATCCACAGGCCGAGTGAGATCGACACCGGCAGTTTCTCGCCAATCAACTGCAGCACCGGCACATCGCGGAAATAGCTCTTGCCGAAATCGAAGCGCGCATAATTGACCAGCATCAGCATGAAGCGTTCGGGTGCGGGCTTGTCGAAACCGAATTGGGCTTCGAGCTGCTGGATGAATTTGGGATCGAGCCCCTGTGCGCCGCGATATTTCGCTCCCGATCCTTCACCGGCTCCGGGCTGGAGGGTCAGGGCCTGCCCGCCGATATCGGCCCCGCCGCCGGCAATACGCGATGTGGCGGACACATCATTGCCCTGCAACTGCGCCAGCACCCGCTCGACCGGCCCGCCGGGGGCAAATTGCACGATCACGAAAGAAATCAGCATGATCCCGAACAGTGTGGGGATCATCAAAGCCAGTCGGCGCAAGACATAGGCCACCATCGGGTCACACGCTCCCTGCGCCGGCACGCACCATCACATCAACCGCCCTTGCCGCTGCGTTTGGCCAGCTCGGCATCATACCACCAGATGGCAGGAAAGGCCGAGGCGCCATAAAGCGGCATGGTCTGCGGATGGGCGAACCGGTCCCAGCGTGCCGTGCGTTCGAAATTATAGGTCCATTGCGGCACAACATAATCATGGGCCAGCAGGACCCGATCCAGCACCTTGGCCACCGCCACCTGCTCTTCGCGCGATTTGGCGAAAACCAGCCGGTCGATCAGCATGTCCACCGCCGGATTCTGGATGCCGATCGTGTTGCGCGATCCCTCGCGCGAAGCGGCCTTGGAGCCCCAATATTCGCGTTGCTCGTTGCCGGGCGACAAAGATTGTGCCCAGAGATCGGTAGTCATGTCGAAATCGAAATTGCGCATCCGATTTTCATATTGGGACGGATCGACAATCCGCACCGACACGGTGATCCCGAGCCGCTCGAGCGACGGCTTGAAAAACAGCAGGACCCGCTCGAAGCTCGAATCATAGGCCAGCAATTCCACCTTGAACGGCTGCCCCGCCGCATTGATCCGCTTGCCGTCCTTGATGCCGAAACCGGCCTCCTTGAGCAGTTTGTCGGCCTCGCGCAGATTGTTGCGCACGGCCTCGGGCGAACCGGTCGACGGATTGGCATAAGGCGTTGCCAGAAGGGCCGTCAGCATCTCGGGGGGCAAGGTGCCGCGCAGCGAGTCCAGCACGTCCTTTTCCATGCCCTCGGGCAGGCCGCGGGCCGCCAGAGTGCTGCCCTCGAAGAAACTGCTGATGCGCTTGTACTGGCCATAGAAGACTGTCTTGTTCATTTCCTCGAAATCGAAGGCGAGGTTGAAGGCGCGGCGCACGCGCTGGTCCTTGAACGGCTCGCGGCGCAGGTTGAACACGAAAGCCTGCATGCGGCCCGTGGCCCGCTGCTCGAATTCCTCGCGTTTGACGCGCCCGTCTTTCACAGCCGGAAAATCATAGGCGGTCGCCCAGTTTTTCGCGCTGTTTTCGGCACGGAAATCGATCTGGTCACCCTTGAACGCCTCCAGCAGCACTGTCGTATCGCGGAAATATTCGAACCGTTCCTCGGCAAAATTGAACATGCCGCGCCGTGCCGGGACCTGACGTCCCCAATAGCCGGGAACCTGCTCATAGACTGTGCTGTGCGGAGCCGAGGCGGTTTTCAGCCGGTAGGGACCCGAGCCCAAAGGCGGCTCCAGCGTGGTCTGGCTGATGTCGCGCTTCTTGCCATCCGGACCGATCCCTTCCCAGTGGTGGCGGGGCAGGATCTGGAATTGACCGACAATCTGCGGCAATTCGCGATTGCCCGGCTGGTCGAAGGAAAAGGTCACCTCGCGCTCGGCCGTTTTCTCCGCCTTGCTGACATGGGCATAATAGAACGCATATTGCGGCGAATAGGTTTTGAACGCATTGAACGAGAACACCACATCCTCGGGCGTTACCGGCTTGCCGTCATGCCAGCGGGCCTCGGCCCGCAGGCGATAGGTGACCGACGTGATGTCGGGTGATACCCGCATTGCTTCGGCCAGCAGGCCATAGCTGGCCATCACCTCGTCCTGCGAGGACATGGTCAGCGTTTCATAGACCAATCCCACCCCGGCATCGAGCTGGCCCTTCACACCTGCGACCACCGGATTGAAATTGTCGAAGCCGCCTTGCGCGCCCATGCGCACCACGCCGCCTTGCGGGGCATCGGGGTTCACATAATCGAAATGTTTGAAATCGGGGCCGTATTTGGGAGCCGCCAGCAGCGACAGGGCATGGGTCCAGCCCCCTGTCTCCTGCGCTTGCAACGGGGAGGAAGCAAAACCCGACAACAGGCCCACGCCAAGCACCAGCGGCTTGACCCAGAACAAAAATCCGAAATCGCGTGTCTGGCTCATCATACCGAGGTCCGTTGTCGCATGGCCGCATGCAGCGTGCCGTCATCGAGGTAATCCAGTTCGCCGCCAACCGGCACGCCATGGGCCAGCCGCGTCACCAAGACCGCGTAAGGCGCCAGCAGATCAGTGACATAATGGGCGGTTGTCTGGCCGTCGACCGTCGCATTGAGGGCAAGGATCACTTCCTTGACCTGCCCCGAGGCCACCCGCGCCACCAGCTCCTCGATCATCAGATCCTTCGGGCCGACCCCGTCAAGCGCCGACAGAACACCGCCCAACACATGGTAACGGCCATTGCTGGCCTGCGCGCGCTCCAACGCCCAGAGATCGGCAACATCCTCGACCACGACAATCAGCGCATCGTCGCGGCGCGGATCACAGCACAGCGTGCAGGGATCGGATGTGTCGATATTGCCGCAATCGGAACAGGTCAGGATCCGCTCATTGGCCACCTGCATGGCATCGGCCAGAGGGCCAAGCAACTGCTCGCGCTTCTTGACCAGATGCAGCGCCGCCCGTCGGGCCGAACGCGGCCCAAGCCCCGGCACCCGCGCCAGAAGTTGGATCAACCGCTCGATTTCGGGGCCGGTCACCGATGCCATATCAGAACAGCTTCAATCCGGGCGGAATCGGCAAGCCGGCCGTCAAGGCGCCCATCTTGTCCTGCAACAAGGCATCGCCTTTGCTTTTGCCGTCATTGAAGGCGGCCACCAGCAGATCCTCGAGAATTTCTTTTTCGTCTGCACTCAACAGGCTGGGATCAACCGTCACCGATTTGGTCTGGCCCTTGGCCGTCATCACCACCTTGACCATCCCGCCGCCCGAACGGCCTTCGACCTCGAGCTGTTCCATCTCGGCCTGCACGGCGGCGAATTTCTCCTGCATCGCCTGCACCTGCTTCATCATGCCGAACATATCTTTCATCCCAACCTCCATAGCGGTGCCAATGCAACCCGACCGCCGACCCTTTTCTGGTTCAATCAGTCGTTATCATCATCAAGCATGGTGAAATCGAAACTGTCATCAAGCGGCAGATCATCGTCCCCTTGGGCGGCCAGAGCCTCGGCCACAGGGTCACGCACATCCACCACACGCGCACCGGGAAAAGCATCAAGCACGGCCCGCACCACCCGGTTGGCGGAGACATCGGCCAGAACCTGCGCGGTCTCGCGGTCCGATACCTCGCGGAGCGTCTCCTGCCCCTGCTGGCTCGACACCGCAACCAGCCAGCGGCGACCTGTCCATTCCTGCAGTTTTTTGCCGAGATCGGCCGCCAGATTGACCGAGGCACCCGCCGCAGGGGCAAATTCGATCACCCCGTCCTCGAAGCGCACCAGCCGGATATCGGTTTCCAGCGTGCGTTTGAGCACCAGATCGCGCTTCTCGTCGGCCAAAGCGACAAGATCCTCGAACCGGTCGAGCCGCATCGCGGGCTGTGAGGCAGGCTGGACCGCCGCAACCGGCATGGATCGGGTGGCCACCGCCAAACCCGCGGCACCACCACCGCCGCCGCCGCCGCTTCCTCTTGGAGCGGATAGCGCATGGCCACCAGGGGAGCCACCCTGCTGGTCGAGCATTTTCAAGGCTTCATCGGGGGTGGGCAGATCTGCCGCATAGGCCAGCCGGACCAGCAGCATTTCGGCCGCCGCAATCGGGCGCGCCGCATCCTGGACCTCGCGATGGCCCTTGAGCAGCATTTGCCAGGCCCGCGACAGGACCCGCATCGACAGGATCGTCTGGGCCTGCCCGCGCACCCGTTCGATTTCCGTGACCGCCCCGTCGGAGGCCGCCTCCGGCACCACTTTCAACCGCGTCACAAAATGGGTGAATTCGGCAAGATCGGCGACCACGGAGGCCGGGTCGGCACCCGAATTATACTGGTTGCGCAATTCATGCAGGGCTGTGGCGATATCGCCCTTCATCACCGCTTCGAACAGATCGATCACCCTTGCGCGATCGGCCAGCCCCAGCATGGAACGCACGATCTCGCCGTCGACCTTGCCCGCACCATGGGCAATCGCCTGATCGAGCAGGGACAGCGCATCGCGCACCGAGCCTTCGGCGGCACTTGCCACCAGCGACAGGGCTTCGGGCTCGATCTCCACCCCTTCCAGCCCGCAGATTTTAGCGAGATGGGCAATCATCACCGAAGATTCGACCCGTCTGAGGTCGAACCGCTGGCAGCGTGACAGGATGGTGACCGGCACCGAGCGGATATCGGTGGTGGCGAAAATGAATTTGGCGTGGGGCGGCGGCTCTTCCAGGGTTTTCAGGAAGGCATTGAAGGCACTTTTCGACAGCATGTGCACTTCGTCGATAATATAGACCTTGTAGCGCGCCGAAACGGGGGCATAGCGCACCCCTTCATTGATGGCGCGCACATCATCGACGCTGGTATGGGATGCCGCATCCATTTCCAGCACGTCGATATGGCGTGATTCGATGATGGCGCGGCAATGCACGCCCTCGCTTGGCATGGTGACCGTCGGGCCGCCTTCGCCTTCGAGCGGTTGGTAATTGAGGCCGCGCGCCAGAATACGCGCCGTGGTGGTTTTGCCGACCCCGCGCACGCCGGTCAAAATCCAGGCTTGCGGAATACGGCCTGCCGCAAAGGCATTCGACAAAGTCTGCACCATGGCATCCTGCCCGATCAGATCCTCGAAACTCTGCGGACGGTATTTGCGCGCCAGCACCCGGTAGGGCGCGGGCTTGTCGGAGGCTTGTTTGTCGGAGGCTTGGACTGTTGCGGGAGGAGCATCAAAACCCGGCAGGCTCATGCCCTCGGGCTGGCTGTGGTCTGCTCCCTGCTCCGGCGTAAGATGGGACATGTCTGACTCTGCGGGCATGTGTCTGGCCGGATATGAGGACAATGAAGCGGACAAGCAGCGAATTCTGTCCCGCTTCCACAAAAGGAAACAGGGTGGGAGGCTGGACGATGACCCGCCCGATCTCGTTAGGGCTGCTTCCTTCCGGATCTGACCCGGTTGGCGAGTGGAACGTCCACCACCAACCTCCCGCTCTCTATATCGGCGAAGCCTCGCCCAAAAACAAGCACCGAGATGCTTTTTCCGTCTTGTTTCAGCGGTTTCCTCCCAACAAAAACAGATGACAGCCGCGGTTTTTTGCGACAAGAAGCGCAGCAGTCTGTCGAAAACGGCAGTTGGGTCCGTTTCCGGACCACGATGGAAAGAGGAAGCCGGCATGATCATCCGTCCGCACAACAGCACCCGCATGGAACGTTCGGCAGGTCTGGGCTATGCCAGCAATCCGCTCGACCGTTTGGGCCAATATCGCGACCATCCCGAAAAACATGCCGAGTTCTGGGCCGACCCTGCCAAGCATCTGGTGGTGTTCGAGGGCGATATTCCACTGCTGCGGCTGGATGACGGGGTCCATTCGCCGTTTTTCAACGACCACCAGGTGGCAGGCCTGTCCCCATCTCAAGAGACTATTTTTCTTGGCATTCTCGCCCAAACACCGGTCTTTGCCCTGAACCTGCCGCCACGTCCCGCCGATATGGGTCAGACGGATGACGGTCTGGTCTCGCTCGATCTGCGCTCGCTTGGCGTTCAGGGCCTGCTGCCGCCCGACGAATTGGGCATTCTCGCCCAGGCCAAAAGCCTCTTGTCCTGGCACAAGATCCATCCGTTCTGCGCGCAATGCGGTGGCAAGACCGAATCAGCCTCGGCGGGCTGGAAGCGCCAATGCACCGGCTGTCAGGCCCAGCATTTCCCGCGCACCGATCCTGTCTCCATCATGCTGCTGGTCAAGGGCGACCGCTGCGTTTTGGGACGCCAGGCGCGCTTTGTCGCCAATTCCTATTCCTGTCTGGCCGGATTTATCGAACCGGGCGAAACGCTGGAAGACGCCGTGCGCCGCGAATTGTTCGAGGAAGCCGGCATTGAGACCGGAAAAGTCCGCTATCTGTCCTGCCAGCCCTGGCCGTTCCCCTCGTCCCTGATGATCGGCTGTCTGGCCGAAGCACTCACCGAGAAGCTGGCCATCGATTATGACGAGTTGGAAGACGCACGCTGGTTCACCCGCGACGAGGTCAAGGGCATGCTGACACGCACCCATCCCGACGGCCTGATCTGCCCGCCCCCCATCGCCATCGCCAACAGCCTGATGCACGCATGGGCTTTCGACGGAGAAACGCCTTAGAAATACAGCCCTAGCATGGCCGCCCTTGTGGCGGTCATCCGTGACTGAAGGTCGTCAGGCCAGAAACGGCCCAACCCCTCACTCCGCCTGTTCGGCCGCTTTCTTCTGCGTCTCGATCCGGAAAGGATGGGCGCGGTAGCAGCCCAGAATCCGTACTTCCTTCGAGAAAAAGGCCAACTCTTCGATCGCCCGCTTCACATGCGGATCATCGGGATGGCCATCGACATCGGCCAGAAACTGAGTGGCGGCAAATTCGCCTTCCACCATATAGCTTTCCAGCTTGGTCATGTTGACGCCGTTGGTGGCAAAGCCGCCCAGGGCCTTGTAAAGGGCTGCGGGCACGTTGCGGACACGGAAGACGAAGGTCGTTACCAGCGGCTCGTCGCCGCGCGCAGCCCAGTCGGGGGTTTTCGACAGCACCACGAAGCGGGTGGTGTTGTGGGTTTCATCCTCGACATTGGCGGCCAGGACGTCCAGTCCGTAAATCTCGGCGGCGAGGGCGGTGGCCAGCGAGGCTTTGGAAGGATCGCCCCATTCGGCCACTTCGCGAGCCGAGCCTGCGGTATCACCCGCCACGACCGGCTTCAGGCCATATTGACGGATGATCTTGCGGCATTGGCCCAGCGCATGGACATGGCTGTGGACCGATTTAAGCCCTGCAATGCTGGCGCCCTTGAGACCCAGCAACTGGAAATGGATCGGCAAGAAATATTCGCCGACAATATGCAGGCCCGAGCGGGGCAGGAAATGGTGGATATCGGCCACCCGGCCGGCAATCGAATTTTCGATCGGAATCATCCCCAAAGCTGCCGAACCATCGGTAATGGCGGCAAACGCATCCTCGAACGAGGCACAAGGCAGCGGCGTCCAGTCGGGATAGACATCCCGGCAGGCAATATCGGAATTGGCCCCGGGTTCGCCCTGATAGGCGATCATGCGATTGGTCGTCATCGAAAAGTCCTTTATTCAAGGCCCGCACGGATGGCTGATCCGCGCCCGGGCTTCAATGCGGTTTGCGGCGGGCTGCCAGAATGGCGCGGGCGCGATCGAGGTCATGGGGAGTGTCCACACCGAGCGGCACATCATCCACCAAAACGGCATCAATCCGCATGCCGGCTTCGAGCGCGCGCAGCTGTTCCAGCCGCTCCCGCTTTTCCAGCGTCGAGGGCTGCAGGCTGACAAAGCGCGCCAGAGCCTTGCGCCGCCAGGCATAGAGCCCGATGTGGTGATACAGGGGTCCGTCGCCCGACGGGGCGGTGGCGCGGGTAAAATAGAGGGCCCGGAAGGTGCGCTCGCCATTGGGAGAGAGAATCGGCTTGACCACATTCGGGTCGTTGCGCTCCTCCTCGCGGGTGATTTCGACCACCAATGTCGCCAGATCGACATGCGGATCAGCCAGTGGCACGATCGAGGCGGCAATCGCCCTGGGGTCGATGGTCGGCAAATCGCCCTGCACATTGACGATCACATCGTGACGGCCCTCGGGATCGAACTGCTCGATCGCCTCGTAAATCCGGTCGGAACCGGAAGGATGGTCGGAGCGGGTCAACACAGCGATGCCGCCTACCGCCTCGATTGCCCTGACAATTTCCGGTTCATCGGTGGCAACCACCACGGGACCCAGGGCGGCTTCAACCGCGCGTCGCCAGACATGAACAATCATCGGCTCGCCCAGAATATCGGCCAAAGGCTTGTTGGGCAGCCGCATCGAGGCCATTCTGGCCGGGATCAGCACAATCGGATCTGACATCTTTTGTCCAAAAAGGTTGATTCGGGGGTTCAGCATAAGTATCAACGGTATAAATGCTTATACGAGTTGCCAAGCAGACGGCAAAGCGGGTAATCAGTCGATGATCAAAAAACATGGA
>CANFLM010000031.1 GCA_947447895.1 Hyphomicrobiales bacterium | reverse complement strand
GTTCAACACCCGTTCGGGTCCGTTTCTGGCGGTTGACGGTGTCAATCTGACGGTGGACCGCAACGAGGTAGTGTCGATTGTCGGGGAATCGGGGTCGGGCAAATCGGTGGCCATGCTGGCAGTGATGGGCCTGCTGCCATGGACTGCAACCATTACCGCCGATGTCATGCGGTTCGAGGGGCTGGATTTGCTGAGCCTGTCGGATCGCGAGCGCCGCCGCACCGTGCGCCGCGATATTGCGATGATCTTTCAGGAGCCGATGACCAGCCTGAACCCTTGTTTTACCGTGGGGTTCCAGATCGGTGAAAGCCTGAAAACCCATCTGGGTCTAGACCGCGCCGCCAGCCGCCGCCGCTCCATCGAATTGCTGGAAGCGGTCGGCATCACCGATCCCGAGCGGCGCTTGAGTGCCTTTCCGCACCAGCTGTCGGGCGGGATGAGCCAGCGCGTGATGATTGCGATGGCCTTGGCCTCCAAGCCCAAATTGCTGATCGCCGACGAGCCGACCACCGCACTGGATGTGACCATTCAGGCGCAGATCCTGGATCTGTTGATGTCGATCCAGCGCGACAACGGCATGGGTCTGGTGCTGATCACCCATGATATGGGCGTGGTCGCCGAAACCGCCCAGCGGGTGGTGGTGCAATATGCCGGCCAGCAGGTGGAAATGCAGGATACGGTCGGGCTGTTCCAGCAGCCGCGCCATCCCTATACCGCGGCTTTGCTGGCGGCTCTGCCCGAACGTGCGGCGGTCAAAGGCGTGTTGCCGTCGATTCCGGGTGTGGTGCCCGGCCAGTTCGACAAGCCGGTCGGCTGCCTGTTTTCACCCCGCTGTGCCTTTGCGTCGGCTCTGTGCAAGGCAACCCCGCCCAAAGCGGCCGATGCCGCCCACGCCCACGCTCTGTGCCATACACCGCTACAGGACGGGCAACCGGTTACCATCACGGGAGGTGCGGCATGAGCGTGGTGTTGCAGGCGCGGCATCTGACCCGCCATTATGATGTCTCGCGCGGGTTTTTTGCCCAACCGGCCGTGGTTCAGGCTTTGGTCGATGTAAGTTTTGATCTCAAGGCAGGTGAGACGCTGGCCGTGGTCGGCGAATCGGGGTCGGGCAAATCCACTCTGGCGCGCCTGCTGACCATGATCGAGGAGCCCACCAGCGGATCGCTGACCATTGGCGGCATTGATCTGGCCTATGCCACGCCGCAAGAGCGCAAAAAGCTGCGTTCCGAGGTCCAGATCGTCTTCCAAAACCCCTATGGCTCGCTCAATCCCCGCCAGACCGTCGGCGGTGCGCTGGAAGAGCCCTTGAAAATCAACACCGACATGTCGGCCGCGGATCGGGCGGCGGCTGTGGCCTCGATGATGAAGCGTGTGGGCCTGCGTCCCGAACATGCGACCCGTTATCCGCATATGTTCTCGGGCGGCCAGCGCCAGCGCATTGCCATTGCCCGTGCGTTGATGCTGCGGCCCAAAATTCTGGTGCTCGACGAGCCGGTTTCAGCACTGGATGTGTCGATCCGCGCACAGGTGCTGAACCTGTTGGCCGATATCCAGCAGGAATTCGGGCTGGCCTATGTGTTCATCAGCCATGATCTTTCGGTGGTCAAACATATCGCCGATCAGGTGATGGTGGTCTATCTCGGCCATGCGGTCGAGGCGGGCGCGGCAGCCACCTTGTTTGCCAATCCCCAGCATCCCTATACGCAGGCTTTGCTGTCGGCCACGCCGGTTGCCAATCCCGGTGCCAAGAAAGAGCGGATCGTGTTGCAGGGCGAAATGCCTTCTCCGTTCAACCCGCCGAGCGGCTGTGCCTTTCATCCGCGTTGCCGTGCCGTGCTGGGCCGCTGTTCGGTCGATGTGCCGGTTTTGCAGGACAAGGACCAGCGGCAGGTCGCCTGCTGGGCGGTCCATGTCTGAACCCGTCTGCTATGTCTGAACCCGTCTGTCGTGTCTGATCTTTATTGACCGTTTCCCTATTCAGGACATAAAAAAAGCGGCCCGAAGGCCGCTTTTTCTGTATCTTGGGTCCGATTATGGCTGTTCGCCGGTCCCGGGAGCCGCTTCAGGCGCTTCTTTGCCTTCGAGGTCTTCGCCGGTGGCCTGGTCAACCAGCTTCATCGACAGGCGGACCTTGCCGCGATCATCGAAGCCGAGCAGTTTCACTTTCACCTTGTCGCCTTCCTTGACGACATCGGTGACCTTGTTGACGCGCTGCGAGGCGAGCTGCGAAATGTGGACGAGACCGTCTTTGGCCCCGAAGAAGTTCACAAACGCACCGAAATCGGCGGTTTTCACAACAGTCCCGTCATAGATCATGCCGACTTCAGGATCGGATGCGATCGACTTGATCCAGTTGATGGCGGCTGTGATGGAGGCCGCATCGGAGGAGGCAATCTTGACGGTGCCGTCATCCTCGATGTTGACCTTCGCGCCGGTCTTTTCGACGATTTCACGAATGACCTTGCCGCCGGTGCCGATCACTTCACGGATCTTGTCGGTCGGGATCTTCATGGTTTCGATGCGCGGCGCATATTGGCCGAGTTCCTGACGGGCAGCCGACAGGCCTTTCGCCATTTCACCCAGAATATGCAGACGACCACCCTTCGCCTGTTCCAGAGCGACCTTCATGATCTCTTCGGTGATACCGGCAATCTTGATGTCCATCTGCAAGGAGGTGATCCCGTGTTCGGAACCGGCCACCTTGAAATCCATATCGCCGAGATGGTCTTCGTCGCCGAGAATATCGGACAGAACGGCAAAGCGCTTGTCTTCCAAAATCAGACCCATCGCGATACCGGCCACAGGGGCCTTCAACGGCACACCGGCATCCATCAGAGCCAGCGAAGTGCCACAGACGGTTGCCATCGACGACGAGCCGTTCGACTCGGTGATCTCGGACACCGCACGGATGGTGTAGGGGAATTCATGCTGGGCAGGCAGCATCGGATGGATGGCGCGCCAGGCGAGCTTGCCATGGCCGATTTCGCGGCGGCCGGGCGAACCCATACGGCCGGTTTCGCCGACGCTGTAGGGAGGGAAGTTGTAATGCAGCAGGAAGTTTTCCTTGTAGGTGCCTTCCAGCGAGTCGATGAACTGTTCGTCATCGGCAGTACCGAGCGTGGCTACAACCAACGCCTGTGTTTCACCGCGGGTAAACAGCGACGAACCATGGGTGCGTGGCAGAATGCCGACTTCGGCAACAATAGGACGCACGGTTTTAACATCGCGGCCATCGATACGGATACCGGTGTCGAGAATGTTCCAGCGCACGATCTTGGCTTCGACGTCCTTGAAGACGCCACCGACGGTGAGCGCATCGACAGGCTCTGACGCGCCTTCGCCACAGAAAGCGGTCATCACTTTGGCTTTCGCCGCAGCGACCTTGTCCTGGCGCAAGGCCTTGGCAGGCGTGGTGAAAGCGTCGCGCAGATCGGCTTCGACCAGCTTCAGCACCTTGGCTTCCAGAGCGGAATGGTCAGGGGTGGTGAAATCGCGTGGTTCCTTGGCAGCCACTTCGGCCAGCTTGATGATCGCATCAATGACCGGCTGGAAACCGCGGTGACCGACCATCACGGCTTCGAGCATGATGTCTTCTGACAGTTCCTTGGCTTCCGATTCCACCATCAACACGGCGTCGGTTGTCCCGGCAACGATCAGTTCGAGCGTTGAGTCGGCCATTTCCTGGATGGTCGGGTTCAGTTTCAGCTGGCCGTTGATATAGCCGACGCGTGCGCCGCCAACCGGACCCATGAAAGGCACGCCCGACAGGGTCAGCGCAGCCGATGCAGCGACCATCGAGACGATATCGGGATCGTTTTCAAGATCATGCGACAGCACGGTCACGACAACCTGCGTATCATGCTTGTAACCGGGCACGAACAGCGGGCGGATCGGACGGTCGATCAAGCGAGAAATCAGCGTTTCACGCTCGGAGGGACGACCTTCGCGCTTGAAATAGCCACCGGGAATACGACCGGCCGCAAAGGCCTTTTCCTGATAGTTCACGGTCAGCGGGAAGAAATCCACGCCGGGCTTCGGCTGTTTGGCCGACACGACGGTGGCGAGCACGGTGGTTTCGCCATAGGTGGCCAGCACCGAGCCGTCAGCCTGGCGGGCCACGCGGCCGGTTTCCAGTACCAGCTTACGGCCGGCCCAGTTCATTTCAACTTTTTGGATATCGAACATGGTTCTCTTTTTCTCTTCGGACAAAACCGGACAGAGGCCATGTGCAAGACGACGAGGGGCTTACCGGATGAACAGGCCGAGGGCTGCTCATAAGCCACTGGCAATCCTGCCATGATCACGCTGACCGGCGGGTTGACAGGCTCCGATCATTCGGAGGCTGGAGGCGTGACCTGAACCGGATTTTCCGATCAGGCCGGACTGGTGCGTGCGGACACGCACCAGATGGATATCGCTTAGCGGCGGATGCCGAGCTTGGCGATAATGGTCTTGTAGCGCGCCATTTCGATTTTTTTAAGGTAATCGAGCAGCGAGCGACGCTGGGACACCATTTTCAAAAGGCCGCGACGCGAATGGTTGTCTTTCGCATGGGTTTTGAAATGGCCTGTCAGATTGGCAATGCGTTCGGTGAGGATCGCAATCTGCACTTCCGGCGAACCGGTATCACCAGGCTTAGTGGCATATTCTTTGACAAGCGCGGTTTTGCGCTCTGCAGTAATCGACATCGGATGTTCCTTTTGATTGGAGGAAGCGCAGGCTTTGGACCTGAGCCGGTCGGCCGTTCCGGGATGTCGTCCAGGGCGGTCGGATGTTGTCCGGACAGAGAAACCCCATCCAGCGCGCCAACCCTATACACAGATTTCAGCAAAAGACCAAATTATTGTTTGGCGGAGGTCAGAGGTTGAAGACCCGATGCGGGACGAATTCACCGCGTTCGACCATGCCGATCGCCAGTACGGTGCCGTCGCAGGTCGAGTAATAGGGGCCGCCTTCGGCTGGCGCATCGCGGCCGCGCAGGATGACCGACTGGCCGCGGCGGATGCGCTGGGCCTGATCGCGGCTCATCACGATGCAATCGAGCTCGGTCAGGCCGGATTCGACGCTGCGCAAGGCTTGTGCCGCCGCCCCATCGGGTTCGAGTGCGTGAAACGGGGTGGAATCTATTTCGATAAAGGGGCCGACGCGGGTGCGGCGCAAAGCGGTGATATGGCCGTAGCAGCCCAGAATCCGGCCCATATCGCGGGCAATGGCGCGGATATAGGTGCCTTTGCCGCATTCGGCCTCGAACACGCTTTCATCCGCCGTCATCGACAGCAGGCGCAAGGCGTGGATTTCGACATTGCGGGCGACCAGATCGACGGTTTCCCCGTCGCGGGCCAGATCATAGGCGCGTTCGCCCTGGATCTTGATGGCCGAGAATTGCGGCGGCACCTGGGCGATCACCCCGATGAATTGCGGGATAATGGCCTCGATATCGGCCTGGCCCGGGCGGTTGTCGCTGGTGGCAACGGCTTCGCCTTCGGTATCGTCGGTATTGGTTTCAATGCCCCAGCGCACCGTAAAGCGATAGGCTTTTTCACCATCGACCACATAGGGCACGGTTTTGGTGGCTTCGCCGAAAGCCAGCGGCAGAATGCCCGAGGCCAGCGGATCGAGCGTGCCGGCATGTCCGGCCTTTTTGGCGTTGAGCAAGCGGCGCAAGGCGGCCACCGCCAGTGTCGAGGTCATGCCGACCGGCTTGTCGAGAATGATCCAGCCATGGATATCGAGACGATGTTTGCGCGGTGCGCTCATCATGCATTTCCGCTGTTAGTGCTGGTGATCCGGAAGATCGTCGTGATCCTGTTCGGGCTCGTCGATCATCAGATCGCGCTGCACTTCGGGCCGGCGCAGCAATTGGTCGATCTTGGAGGCGCTGTCGAGCCGGTAATCGAGCCGGAAGCGCAGATCGGGCGCGAATTTCAGATTAACCCGTTGCGCCACATTCGAGCGCAGATATTTGTGATGGCGCTTCAAAGCCTCCATCACACCTTTTTCAAGGCTCTTGTCGTGCAACACCAGATAGGCGGTGGCGAGCTTGAGATCGGGGCTCATGCGCACTTCGGGAATGGTGATGAAGGCGCGGGTCAGCACATCCTCGGGGATATCGCCGCGTGAAATCAGGCTGGTCAGCGCATGGCGCACCAGTTCCCCGACGCGTAACTGTCTTTGGGAGGGGCCTGCCTGCCCCGTATCTTTACGAACTGCCATGGTTTCGACCTCTGCCGGGATCGGACCGGCTGATGGAGGGAAAAACCCGTCCCGCAACAGCAGGACGGGGTGGACAACGGCCGCTTACAGCGACCGCCGGATTTCTTCGACGCGGTAACATTCGATGATGTCGCCTTCGCGCATGTCCTGATAATTTTCGAAGGCCATACCGCATTCCTGACCGGAACCGACTTCTTTGACTTCGTCCTTGAAGCGTTTCAGGGTCGACAGCTTGCCTTCGTGGATCACCACATTGTCGCGGATCAGTCGCACGCTGGCACCGCGTTCCACGCGGCCGTCCTGGATGAGACAGCCGGCGACCTTGCCGATCTTCGAGACGCCAAACACTTGCAGGATGCGGGCTTCGCCCAGACGCTCTTCGCGCAGTGTCGGGGCCAGCAGGCCGGACATGGCCTTTTTGATGTCATCGACGAGATCATAGATGATGTTGTAGTAGCGGATTTCGATGCCGGCGCGTTCGGCCGCCTCGCGTGCTTCCTTGTTGGCGCGCACGTTGAAGCCGATCACCACCGCATGCGAGGCTTCCGCCAGCGTGATATCGCTCTCGTTGATGCCGCCGACACCGGCATGCATCACCCGCGCCATCACTTCCTCGTTGCCCGCTTTATCAAGGGCGCCGATGATGGCTTCCACCGAACCCTGCACGTCACCCTTGACCAGCAAGGTGAATTCCTTGCGGCCAGCAGTTTTGAGCTGGCTCATCATATCGGCCAGCGTTCCACGGGCCGTGCCCTGACGGGCCGCGGAACGTTCGCGCTTCTGGCGCTGGCGATAGGCCGTGATTTCACGGGCACGCGCTTCGTTTTCGACAACCGCAACGCGGTCACCGGCTTCGGGAGCGCCGTTGAAGCCCAGAATTTCAACCGGAACCGAAGGACCGGCATCGGTGACGGGGGTGCCGTTTTCCGATAGGAGCGCGCGCACGCGGCCCCATTCGGAACCAGCCACCACGATATCGCCGGGATGCAGGGTGCCGCGCTGGACCAGAACGGTTGCCACCGGACCGCGACCGCGATCGAGCTTCGCTTCAATTACGGTGCCTTCACCCGGACGGTGCGGATTGGCTTTCAAATCCAGCACTTCTGCCTGCAAGGTGATCATTTCCAGCAGCTTGTCGAGATTGGTCCGTTCCTTGGCCGAAACCTCGACTTCGATGGTTTCACCACCCATGGATTCGACCTGCACCTCATATTGGAGCAATTCGGTACGAACCCGCTCGGGCTTGGCGGCTGGCTTGTCGATCTTGTTGATCGCTACGATCATCGGCACGCCGGCAGCTTTGGCATGGTTGATTGCTTCGATGGTCTGCGGCATCACACCGTCATCGGCAGCTACCACGAGGATGACAATATCGGTGACCTTGGCCCCACGGGCACGCATGGCAGTAAAAGCGGCATGGCCGGGCGTATCGATGAAGGTGATCTTGCCGCCGAGCGGCGAGACAACCTGATAGGCACCGATGTGCTGGGTAATGCCACCGGCTTCGCCCGACACGACATTGGTTTTGCGCAAGGCATCGAGCAGCGAGGTTTTGCCGTGATCGACGTGACCCATGATGGTGACAACCGGCGAACGGGTTTCCATCGTGGTGTCGGCATCGGCTTCGTCGAACAGGCCTTCTTCCACATCCGACTCAGCCACGCGCTTCACGGTATGGCCGAGCTCTTCGGCAACCAGCTGGGCGGTATCGGCATCGATGACATCGGTGATCTTGACCATCTGGCCCTGTTTCATCAGGAAACGGATCACGTCCACCGCGCGTTCGGCCATACGGTTGGCCAGTTCCTGGATGGTGATGGTTTCAGGAACGATGACCTCGCGGGAAATTTTTTCTTTAGGCTCGTCGGCCTGATGGCCTTTCAGACGCTGCACGCGGCGGCGGAAAGCGGCCAGAGAACGGGTGCGTTCCTCGTCACCGCCACCGGTCGCGGCGGTCACGGTCAGACGGCCACGGCGGCGGTCATCGGTGCCACGGGTGCGCTCGGGCTTGGGAGCCACAGCCGGACGGACCACGCCACCGGGACGGCGCACCGTACGGGCTTCTTCTTCCTCGTCATTGCGCAGACGACCGGGAACGCCGGCGGCAGGCAGCGGACGCCGCACTGTTGTCAGCCCGGTATCGGCGAGAGGTTTGGTGGATTGCGCGCCGGTCGGTGCAGCCTTGCCGGCAGATGTTGCATCGGCAGCTGGACCCGCGTCACCAAGCAGGCGCTGGGCGGCTTCCTCGGACTTGCGGCGCAGGTCTTCCTCGCGCTTGAGGCGTTCGTCTTCTTCTTTCTTGCGGGCGGCGGCGGCTTCGCGTTCGACCTTTTCGATGGCTTCACGCTCGGCACGGACCTTGGCTTCGATTTCAGCCGTTGCACGCTCTTCGATCTCGCGCTTGCGGGCCTCGACCAAAGCCAGCGTTCTGGCGTCACGCTCGTCTTCGGTCAGGGTGCGCAGCACCACGCCGGATCCCGAGGACGGACGGTTGCCCTGTGATGCGCGTTGGGGTGCGCCGCGCCCTGAAGCAGGGGCTCTGGCAGCAGCTGTTGCCGGTGGCGTTGCAGCTGCTGGGGATGCCACTTTGGCAGGTGCTGCCACGGGAGCCGCAGCAGGAGCCGCAACAACAGGAGCCGGAGCTTCTGCCTTGGGTTCGATCTTGACCTCGGCGCGTTGTTCACCGGGACCGAGCGTGCGGCGTTTCACCTTCTCGACTACGACGGCTTTCGACCGTCCATGCGAGAAACTCTGACGCACGACCCCCGCTTCGACGGGCCGCTTGAGCGACAACGTCTTTGAAGGGGCATGTAGCGTCTTGTCGCCAGTATTTTTATCGTCGGTCATTCCGCGCGCGTCCTTGCGGTTCGTTCAGTCATGAATGGTCAGTCTGGTATCGAATTTTTCAGGTCTGTTCTTGGTTCTTCAGCCCTGTAATGGTCTAAAAGGCTGAGCCGCGCAAGCGAAGCACGGGCTGCCGGCCCTTCTATCAATGCAGCATGTATCACATGTGACCGGCCTAATGCCAAACCCAAATCGGATGAATCGAGTCCGAACAGCCGTTGAATGGGTTTTTTCAGGTCGGCAGAGGCATAATCGAGCTGGCTCTCCAGTTTGCGACGACCGGATTCCGATCCGTCCATCGCCTCGACCAGTCCGATCACGATCCCTTCGCGGATCGCCGCTTCGACGCGGGTATAACCGAAAACCAACAGACCCGCTTTGTTGGCGAGGCTGAGTGATTCGCGGGCCCTGAGCCGCAACAGATCCTCGACTTCTGCATCCAGCGAACTGGATACCTTGACCTCGGCCTTGAGAGCCTTGGAAAACAAGCCTTTTTTGACCGCTTGCACTAGCATGGCGCGGCGAGGCGTAATCCACGCCCCGCGCCCCGGCAGGTTGCCTTTTAGGTCCGGCACCACCGAACCATCGGGCGCCCTGACAAACCGCATCAGGTCTGCAGGCGGGTGCGACACACGCGTGACAATGCAGCGGCGTTCCGAACCGCCTTCGTCATCGTCAATATGCTTGGAGGCAGCAAAAGCCCCTGGCATGGCGTCTGGTTCCCTTAGTGCAAACAAGGACGGTCCCGGCTTTTAGTGGCCTGTCTCGGCATCCGCTTCGGTTGCCACCGGAGCTTCGATCCATCCTGCCTTGATGCGGGCATCCATGATGATGGATTCGGCATCTTCGCGCGACAGTTCGAAACCATCCAGAAAGCCGGAATGGCGGACTGTTTCATTGTTCTGGCGCTCGCTCCAGCCGACCAGATCGTCGGTGGCGCAACCGGCCAGATCCTCAACGGTTTTCACATCGTTCTCGCCCAGCGCAACCAGCATGGAGGTGGTGACCCCGGCAACCGATTTCAGCGCATCCTCGACGCCCAGCGCCCGACGCTTGGCATCGAATTCGGCTTCGATCGCGCCCAGATGCTCGTTGGCACGACGCTGGATTTCCTGAGCGGTTTCCTCGTCGAACCCTTCGATCGAGGCAAGCTCCTCGATGGCGACAAAGGCCAGTTCTTCGACCGAACGGAAACCTTCCGAGGCCAGGAGCTGGCCAACGGTTTCGTCCACATCGAGGGCGTTCATGAACACATTGGTGCGCTCGAGGAATTCCTTCTGGCGACGTTCGGATTCTTCGGCTTCGGTCAGAATGTCGATATCCCAGCCGGTCAGCTGCGAGGCGAGGCGGACGTTCTGGCCGCGGCGGCCGATGGCCAGCGACAATTGCTCGTCGGGCACCACAACCTCGATGCGCTCGGCGTCCTCATCAAGCACCACCTTCGCCACTTCCGCAGGCTGCAAGGCATTGACGATGAAAGTGGCGACATCTGGCGACCACGGGATGATGTCGATCTTTTCACCCTGCAATTCGCCGACAACCGCCTGAACGCGCGAGCCGCGCATCCCGACGCAAGCGCCGACCGGATCAATCGATCCGTCGCGCGAAATCACGGCGATCTTGGCGCGCGAACCCGGATCACGGGCCACAGCTTTCACCTCGATGATGCCGTCATAGATTTCAGGCACTTCCTGGGTGAACAGTTTGGCCATGAATTGCGGATGCGTGCGCGACAGGAAAATCTGTGGTCCGCGCTGTTCGCGGCGGACATCGAACAGATAGGCGCGGATACGGTCGCCGGGGCGGAACATTTCGCGCGGGATCAGATCGTCACGGCGCAACACGGCTTCGCCGCGACCCAGATCGACAATGACATTGCCGTATTCGACGCGCTTGACCAGACCGTTGACGATGGTGCCGATACGGTCCTTGAATTCGTCGAACTGGCGGTCGCGCTCGGCTTCGCGCACCTTCTGCACGATGACCTGCTTGGCAGACTGGGCGGCAATACGGCCGAAATCGAACGGAGGCAGCGTATCGGCGATGGTATCGCCGGGCTGTGCGGCCGGATTTTTGCGGCGTGCATCTTCCAAAAGGATTTCGGTGGCCGGATTGTCGATCTGCTCGACGATCAGCAAATGCCGCGAAATGTTCAATTCGCCGGTGCGCGGATCGATACGGGCATGGACATCGGTTTCGGTGCCATAGCGCGAGCGGGCGGCCTTGGCGATGGCATCTTCCATCGCAGCCAGCACGATCTGGCGGTCGATGACCTTTTCTCGGGCCACAGCATCGGCAATCTGCAACAGTTCAAGCCGGTTGGCGGACACAGCCATAGGCGTCACTCCTTCGATTTGGCAAAGCGTCCCGGACCCTTCTTGCGGGGGACGGGCTTTTTTGGGTGTAAGGGTTTGAAACGGGGGGCGGCAGCCTCGACAGGTGTCTCGTCGTCGAGGGCGTCATCAGACAAGTCGGTTTCTTCATCCTCGCCGAAATCGCCACCGGCTTCGCGGATGGCTTTTTCACGGCGCAGGGATTCACGGATCAACTCGTCGGTCAGCACCAGCCATGCGGCTTCGATGCTGCGGATCGGGAACCGCAATTCGGGATCATCCTCCGGCTTCAGATCGGTGCGGCGGATGATGACATCGTCGCCTTCGGTGCCGGTCAGAATCCCGCGGCCGCGCTTGCGGCCTGCCAGCATCTGGCGCAACTCGATCTTGGCCTCATGCCCGGCCCAGCGGTCGAAGTCGGATTTGCGCACCAGCGGACGGTCAATGCCGGGCGAGGAGATTTCGAGGTGATAGGCCACGCCGACGGGATCATCGACATCGAGCACCGGCGAGAGCGCGCGGCTGATTTTCTCGCAATCATCGACTGTCATGGTGCCGTCGGGCCGTTCGGCCATGATTTGGACCGTGCAACCGTTCTGGGCCGAGACCTTGACGCGGACCAGCCGGAAGCCGATGCCTTCAATGGTCGGCTCGACCACGCGCGCCACACGGGCGGCGACGCCGGTTTCTTCAATCAGACGGGGTTCGATCGTTTGTGTCACTGCTTCAGCCAATAAAAAAGAGCGGGACCCGGTGGGGACCCACTCTCAAAAATGTGATCGAATGATCACCCTGAGATATTTACTGCCGCTACTCTAAGCAAATTACTGAAAATTGCAAGCTTATTCCATGCAAGGCTTTTTTAACCCTATTGGCAGTTAAATGAACGCATAAACCTTTTGGTCACGGCTTTGCGGGATGATCCGGCCTGATCAAAAGGCCGAGACATGTCCCAAGCACGACACCTCCTGCGCGATATCGATACGATGGTGACTGCCCGCAATCCGGCAGAATGCGGTCGCCTGTTCCAGCGCCTGGCCAATCTCTATCAGGATTTCTCGCTGAAGGCCGATCAGGACCAGCTGGCTGTTTTCGATGATGTGTTTGTCCGGCTGTTGCCCGGTTGCGACCATGATACGCTTCTGAACCAGACCCAGAGCTGGGCCAAATCGGTTTATGCGCCCAAACAGACCCTGATAAGGCTGGCGCTGCATTCCTCGCTGGAATTTTCCATTCCCGTTCTCGTCCATTCCCGAACCTTTGACGGGGAGGATCTCCTGCAGATTGCCCGGCAGGCCAACGAGGCGCAACAGCTGGTTCTGGCAACCCGTCCGCATTTGCCAGAGCTTGCCAGCGACTATCTGATGGCGTTCGCAAGCGCCGAAGTGCGCGCGGTGCTGGCCGCCAATCCGACGGCACAATTTTCCAAAGCAGGGTTGCAGCTGCTCGACGATGCGCGGAGCAACCATGCGGGACGGTCTGCGCCCTCTCTTGCCTCGCTGGTGCTGCAGACCCGTTTTGCCATGGTCGCCGGGGCGCAAACGGATGACGGGGCCGAGCAATCCTTCGAGAGCAAGATTGCCGCCCTGATTGTGCAAAAAAACTGGTCCGAGCTGCTGGCTGTTCTGGCGCTCAGGACCGATCTGTCGGCCGGTGCCATGGTTCGCGCGATGCTTGGGTCGGATATTAGGCCGCTCTTGCAACTGGCGCGGGCGATGGATTGGGCATGGCCTGTTGTCAAATCCCTGCTGGATGTGCGGTCCCGTTGGGGCGAGCCGGTCGGAGATCTCGCAGAAATACAGCAGGACTACCACGCGATCGATTGCCAACAGGCCCGGATGAGCCATGAATTCCTGGTCAGGCGCTCGCGCCAGACCGGCGATTGATCAGCGCCGTTTCGCGATAATATAGCTGGATTTGCGGCCTTCGCGGATCGCTTTGGCTTCATAGCGCGTGCTGGGCCAGTTTTCCCATGGCAGACACCAGTCGTCGGGCTGCTCCGCGGTCCAGATCAAATTGGGAGAGCGCAGAAGGCGTGCCAGTGTCCAGCCGACATAATGGTCGATATCGCTGGCAAAGCGGAATTCGCCGCCCGGTTTCAGCACGCGGGCGATGCGGGCCAAATTCTCGTCCGATACAAACCGCCGTTTGTAATGCCGCCGTTTCGGCCACGGGTCGGGATAGAGCAGATAGACACGGTCAAGCGAGGCATCGGGCAACTGATCCAGCAATTGCACGGCATCGTCATTGTGCAGGCGGATGGCGTCGATGCCGTCCTGCTCAATCAGCAGAACCAGCTTGGCCATGCCGTTGATGAAGGGTTCGCAACCCAAATGGCCGATATCGGGATGAAGGCGCGCATTGTTGATCAGATGCTCGCCGCCTCCGAAGCCGATTTCCAGCCAGAATGCGGTTTTGTCCGATGCAAACAGGGCATCGGGCCGGACCGGGCCGGAACAATCGATCTGCAGGCCCGGAAGTGTGCCGGAAATGCCCGCAGCCTGTTTGGGCCGCAGGCGTTTTCCCTGCCTGCGACCATAGAAAGCACCGCGGTGTGCGTCTGCACTCACTTCAATTTTTTGGTCAGTTCATCGACCAGATCGAGCTTCTCCCACGAGAAGCCGCCATCGGCGTCCGGTGTCCGGCCGAAATGGCCATAGGCGGCCGTACGGGCATAGATCGGCTGGTTGAGATGCAGATGGGTGCGGATCCCGCGCGGGGTCAGGTCCATCACCTCGGCCAGCACGCCTTCGAGCTTGGCAGCATCGACATGGCCCTTGCCGTGCAGATCGGCATAGATCGACAGAGGCTTGGCCACGCCGATCGCATAGGACAGCTGGATGGTGCAACGGTCGGCAAAGCCGGCGGCGACCACGTTTTTGGCCAGATAGCGCGCGGCATAGGCGGCCGAACGGTCAACCTTGGTCGGATCCTTCCCCGAAAACGCACCGCCACCATGCGGGGCAGCGCCGCCGTAGGTGTCGACGATGATCTTGCGGCCGGTCAGACCGGAATCGCCATCGGGACCACCGATCAGGAACTGGCCGGTCGGGTTGACGTGCCAGACGGTTGCCGGTGTGATCCAGCCATCGGGCAGGGCTTCACGGATATAGGGTTCGACGATCTTGCGGATATCGGCCGAGCTGAGATCAACCAGATGCTGGGTCGACAGCACGATCTGGGTGGCTTCCACCGGCTTGCCGTCCACATAGCGTAAGGTTACCTGGCTCTTGGCATCGGGACCGAGAATACCGGCCTGCTTGCCACGGCGGGCATCAGCCAGAATCTGCAGGATCCGGTGCGAATAATGCAGCGGCGCCGGCATGAATTCAGGTGTTTCACGGCAGGCATAGCCGAACATGATGCCCTGGTCACCCGCGCCCTCGTCCTTGTTGCCTGAGGCATCGACGCCCTGGGCAATATCGGCAGACTGCGCATGCAGCAGAACTTCGATATCGGCATCTTCCCAATGGAAACCGGCTTGTTCATAGCCGATGTCCTTGATGGCCATGCGGGCGGTATGGGCGAGAAAATCATGGGTCAGGCTTTTGGGGCCACGGGTTTCGCCAGCGATCACGACGCGGTTGGTGGTGGCCAGTGTTTCGCAGGCGACGCGGATGTCGTTGGGGTTCCAGCCTTCTTCCAGACCGGCACGAAAGAATGCATCGACGATTTCATCGGAAATCCGGTCGCAAACCTTGTCCGGATGGCCTTCGGAAACAGATTCACTGGTGAAAAGATATTCTTTTCTCGACATGGATGCCTGCCTTTTGCTGACGAAAAAACCACAAATAGTTTATTGTGCGGGTTCGTGCCAGCAGCCGTTCTTTTTGTCAAGCAAAAGAGGGCATATTGTTTTATAAACAGAACGGTTTTGTCTTCACCCGGTATGGGCATTCATACGGCCAGATCATTTCCGGCCAGAGCATCAACCAGTTCGACGATGCGGCGCCGGATTTTCGGATCCTGGATTTTGATGAAGGAGCGGTTAAGATGCACTCCTTCACTGGTGGCCAGAAAATCCGTGACATATTGCGGGTCGGCACTGTCGCGGAAGCCGCTCTGGTTGCTGATGCCCGGCGAACCGTCACCGCTGGGGGCACCGTCAAAGAAGAACTCGACCGGCACACCCAAAATCCCACCGATCTGCTGCAGCCGGCTCGCGCCGATGCGGTTGGTGCCTTTTTCATATTTTTGCACCTGTTGGAAGGTTAGGCTCAGGGCATCGCCGAGTTTTTCTTGGCTCATGCCGATCAGGATCCGGCGCATCCGTACCCGGGCCCCGACATGTTTATCAATCGGATTGGGGGCCTTTTTAACGGCGGGGATAGATTTCATAGCAGGGATTGAAACGGGCAGGATGTTGCTCATTGTATTTTTCCAATAAATTGTTGAAATAACTGATTTTTTTACAATACAAGATACAACACAACACGCGTCGGCAAGGCCGAACGCCAAAACGCTCTCAAAACGCGAACGTAACACACACAACTGACATGAATGGTTGTATTAAGCGACACTTGGCCAGATTTGTCAATCCGAAACCGGGGCCTTTTCAGGCCGTTCCGTGCCTTTGCACCAACAGTTTGCGTCGGGTCCACAGGCTCGCCAACAGGCCCGACAGAATCAACAAGACAGCAGGGGCAAAACCGGCCTTGGCGAACAGCGTGGGCGGCAGCGGCCGGGGCAGCGCAGAGGTCAGAGCATTTTCCTGCCCGAGCGGCACCGACTTGAGGATCCGGCCGAACGGATCAATCACCGCCGAAATTCCGGCATTGGCCGAGCGCACCATCGGCAGGCCCTCTTCGATGGTGCGCAAGCGGGCCTGGGCAAAATGCTGGTGCGGCCCGGGACTAAAGCCGAACCAGGCATCACTGGTGAGGTTGACCAGTACCGAAGGCCGCTGGTCATGCGGGGTCACGGCGGCCGGAAAAATTGCCTCGTAACAGATCAGGAAAGTCACGCCCGCCAATCCGGGCAGATCGAGGCGGCGCAGGGCCTCGCCGGTGGAAAACGAGCCCGGTGCGGTCACAAACCGCCGCAATCCCCATTGGCTCAACAGGTCTGAAAACGGCAGATATTCGCCAAACGGCACCAGATGCACCTTGTCGGCACTGGCCAGAATGGAGCCGTCGGCTCCGACCACCTGGGCTGAGTTGTAATAATGCCGTTGCCCTTGCGGTCCCTGCGGGGTTTCGATGATCCGGCGGTCCTCGCGGATGGCACCGGTGATCAGAATGGCCTTGTGCTTGAGCATGTCGGCGATCATCTCCAAGGCGGCAGGCTCGCGGGCCAGGATGAAAGGAAAAGCGGATTCCGGCCAGATGACATGCGTGACCCCGTCCATCGGGTCGGATGCGGCATGCTTGTCACCCAAAGTCAGGTCGATATAGGTCTGCATAATGGATCGGGCATTGGCCATGCTGAATTTGTCATCTTGCGGAATGATCGGTTGGATCACCCGCAGCAGGATAGGATCGCGCATCACGGTAGGCTGTTCCAACCGGATGATCCCGCCAATTGCCATGCAAGCCAGCAGGGTCAGGGCCAGCACCGGGGCCACCAGCCGGTGCCGCGTCGGCGCCCGATCGAAAAGCGTGGCAGGGGCTGCGGCCACCCCGACCGCGATCAGAGTCAGGCCGGGTAGGCCGACCAGTGCGGCGGTTTGTGCCAAAGGCAGGAGGGCTGAAAGGGCCATGCCATAGGCATTCCATGGAAAGCCCGTCATCACCACGCCGCGCAACAATTCCGACAGGGCCAATGCGGCCGCCAGCGTGACAATCCGGACGGGATGTGCGGTCCATAACCAGCACGCCAAGCCGAAACCACAGGCATTGAACACAGCCAACAAGGCAGGGAGCCCAAAAACGCCAATCGGCAAAGCCCAAGCGAATTGATCGGCATCAACCAGAAACGCATGGCCAAGCCACCAGAGGCCGGCCGTAAAATAGCCGAAGCCCTGCCACCAGCCGATCAGGAATGCCGCGCGGATCCGGCGTTTTATTCCTTGGTCGGGTTCGGAAGCACAGGTATCCAGCATCCAGACCGCGCAGGACATGGTCACGATCAAAGCAGGTGCGCAATCAAAGGGGGCGAGGGCCAGCGCGCCGAGAGCACCGCTCAGGGCTGCAAGACCATAGCGTGGCCACCCCCTTTGTCCGGCAAGAGACAGCAACCGCGCCGGCATTAATCAGGACTTGGCGGGCGGCGGTGTGGCCGGCGCATCCAGGGGCTCGGTTTTGGGCTGGTCCTTGTCCTCCGTGTTGCGCAGGTGCAAACGCAAGCGTTTGATCCGGCGCGGATCGGCATCCAGCACTTCATATTCCAACCCGCCGGAGCTGACGATAATCTCGCCGCGCACCGGCACACGGCCGATCAGCGTGACAATCAAACCACCCACTGTATCGATGTCCTCGGCCAATTCGGAGTCGGTCAAGGCAATGCCGATGGCGGTGGAGACCTCTTCCAGCGTGGCGCGGGCGTCTGCGGAGAAGGTTCCGTCCTCGTTGCGGGTGATCATCGGAGCATCGGCCAAATCATGCTCGTCCTCGATGTCTCCGACGACGATTTCCACGAGATCCTCGATCGAAACAAGGCCATGGGTGCCGCCATATTCATCGATGATCAGTGCCATATGGGTGCGGGTTGTCTGCATTTTGACCAGCAATTCCAGCGCAGGCATCGAGGGCGGGGCATACAGCACAGGCCGCAGGATTTTGGCCGAGGACAAAGAGGCCGTCAGATCGACACGTCCCAGATCGGGGGTGTCCGTCGGGATGGCGCGACGTTTGGAGCGCGGGGCTGTTTCGGCCTTTGCGGCGAGATAATCCAGAAAATCGCGGATATGCACCATGCCGCGCGGATCGTCGAGTGTATCGACATGGACTGGCAGGCGCGAATGGCCGGCTGTCCGGAAGACACGCAGCAATTCCCCCAGTGTCGTGTCCATTGCAATCGAGACAATGTCGGCGCGCGGGACCATCACGTCATCAACGCGGCGGCCACGCAGGGCCAGCACGTTTTTGAGCATTTCCTTCTCGCGCGGGGAAAAGTCGCCATTGCCGCCGCCTTCGGCGAGGGCGTCTTCGAGATCGTCGCGGATGGTCGGGGCCTGTTTCAGGCCGATCCAGGTTTTTAGTCGTTCGAGCGGACTTTCGCCGGAACTTGAAGACGGGTCTGTCGATCCGGACTCGTTCTGGCTGGAGGCGTTTTGGCCTTGGGGCGGTGTCGCCGATGATGTGTTCGTCGTCATGATGGTGTGATTATGCGTCGATAGGGGGGTGTGGCACAAGCTCAAATTCGGAATAGGGATCGGGAATGCCCAGCATGGCCAGAATCTCGACCTCCAGAGCCTCCATCTCCTCGGCCTCTTCGGGCACCAGATGGTCATAGCCGATCAGATGCAGCAATCCGTGCACCAGCAGATGCGCAAGGTGGTTCGGAACGGTTTTGCCATCACGTCCGGCTTCCATCACCACGGTTTCGAACCCGATGGCGATGTCGCCGAGAAACAGCGGTCCGTGTCCCTCTTCCGGCTGTCCGGAGGGAAAGGACAGCACATTGGTGGCTTTGTCCTTGTTGCGGAATTGCGCGTTCAGACGGCGCAACTCGGCATCGTCACCCAGCATGACGCTGGCCTGATAGCGCGAACGGGTCATATCGGGATGGGCGGCCAGCACGGCATCGGCGGTCTGGCGCAACAAAGCCGTGGTCTCGCGCCGTCCGGTCCAGAGCGGACTGGCATAGACAAGATCAAGCGTCAGATGGCGCTTACGCTGGGCCGGAGCGGTGGTCATGATCTGATCTGCGAACGCCTGTCTTCGGCATCATAGGCCCCGACAATGCGCCGCACCAATTCGTGACGCACCACGTCCTGTTCGGCAAAGCGGATCCGGGCAATGCCTTCCACGCCGTCGAGAATGCGGGCGGCTTCGACCAGACCCGATTTCTGACCTGGCAACAGATCGATCTGGCTCGGATCGCCGGTGATGATCATGCGCGAACCCTCTCCCAGACGGGTCAGCACCATTTTCATCTGCATCGAGGTGGTATTTTGTGCCTCGTCCAGCAACACGACCGCATTGGTCAGCGTGCGTCCTCGCATGAAAGCCAGCGGAGCGATTTCGATCATGCCGGTCTGCAACGCACGCTCGACATGTCTTGCTTCCATGAAGTCATAAAGCGCATCATAAATGGGGCGCAGATAGGGATCCACCTTTTCACGCATGTCGCCGGGCAAAAAGCCCAGCCGTTCGCCCGCTTCCACCGCAGGACGCGACAGGATCAGCCGCTCGCACACGCCCTGTTCGATCAGACTGACCGCATGGCCCACCGCCAGCCAGGTTTTGCCGGTGCCTGCAGGCCCTTCGGCAAAGGTCAACTCGTGCTTGCGCAAGGCGCGCAAATAATCGTTTTGCGCGGCATTGCGGGCACGGATGCGCCGTTTGCGGGTGTTGATTTCGGCAAAGCCGGTCTCTTCCGCGCTGATCTGTTCGGGCGGAAACAGGATGCCCTGGGCACGGGCTTCGGCAATTATGCCGTCGACGTCGCCGGTCGAGAGTTCCAGCTGGCGGCGTGCCAATTCGTAGAGACTGTCGATGACCCGCTTGGCCTGATCGGTGCTCAGCATGTCGCCACGCAAGGTCACCCGATTGCCGTTGACCGTGGCAATCACACCGAGACGGCGTTCGATATGGGCGATATTCTGGTCATAAAGGCCGAACACGATATTGGCGCGGCGGTTGTCGTCCAGCGAAATCACAACCTCGACAGGGCCTTCGGGCATCTGGTCGTCACGATGATTGCGCAGAAGGGTGCGGGGTGAGCGCGGTGGTTGCTGAGGCACGTTCAAGCCTTGCTCTCCTTCATGACAGCTCCCGAGCATAGAGGCTGTTTGTGCCAAGACCGGTCACATCCACCTCCACAATATCGCCGATTCGGGCCTTTGCATCATCAATTTGCACGGCTTGCAGATAGGGGGACTTTCCGGCCATCTGGCCCGGTTTGCGTCCGGCCTTTTCAACCAGCACAGGGATGGTCCGGCCGACCGTGGCCTGGTTGAAGGCGGTCTGCTGTGCGGCAATCAGGGCTTGCAGGGCACCCAGACGTTCGTCCTTGGCCTCTTCGGGCACCTGATTGTCGAGATCGGCGGCCGGCGTGCCGGGGCGCGGACTGTATTTGAACGAATAGGCGGCGGCATAGCCGACGCGGGTGATCAGATCCATCGTATCGAGAAAATCCCGCTCGGTCTCGCCGGGGAAGCCGACAATGAAGTCCGAGGACAGCGCCACATCGGGCCGGATCGCGCGCATCTGCTCGATGATGGCGAAATAGTCGTCGCGGGTGTGCTGGCGGTTCATCACATCGAGAATACGATCGGACCCCGACTGCACGGGCAGATGCAGATAGGGCATCAATTCGGGGATATCCCGATGGGCGTTGACCAGAGCCGGGGTCATGTCACGCGGATGGCTGGTCATGTAGCGGATACGCTCGATCCCTTCCAGCCGGGCCACCTGTTGCAGCAGGATCTCGAACGGCAGGCTGGTGCCCTGGGCATCAAGGCCGTGCCAGGCATTCACATTCTGCCCCAGCAGTGTGACCTCGCGCACGCCGCCGGCCGCCAGTTTGCGGATCTCGGTCAGCACCGCTTCGAGCGGGCGCGAGAGTTCGGCCCCGCGTGTATAGGGCACCACGCAGAAGGTGCAGAACTTGTCGCACCCTTCCTGCACGGTGACAAAGGCAGTGACGCCACGGTTTTTGATGCTGGCCTGACTGGGATCGGGCAAAGCTGAGAATTTATCCTCGACCGGAAATTCCGTATCGACCACCGGCTTGAGATGTGCGGCTTGCAGCATTTCGGGCAGGCGATGGTAGCTTTGCGGGCCGATCACCAGATCAACCGCCGACTCACGGCGTAAAATCTCGGCCCCTTCGGCCTGTGCCACACAGCCCGCCACCACAACTTGCATTGCGCGGCCTTCGGCCTTGCGGTCACGCTTCATCCGGCGGATACGGCCCAGTTCCGAATAGACCTTGTCGGCGGCCTTTTCGCGGATATGGCAGGTGTTGAGCACCACCAATTCGGCATCTTCGATGGTTTTGGTTTCGACATAACCATTGGGTGCCAGCGCATCGGCCATGCGCTGGGCATCATAGACATTCATCTGGCAGCCGTAGGATTTGATATAAACCTTTTGCATCGGTCTTCCTTAGCCTGTTCTGCGCGCTGTGAGAACAGCTATTGCGCATAACCGCGGCAGGCATCGAACAATCGGCGCACTTCGGTTTCGGCCTGCCGGGTGACCAGCTTGCGGTCGGAGCCGGCCGAAAAGGCAATCGGCTCGCCGAAAGCCACCAGCACATCCAGCGGTCCGGCCGTGATGACGGTGGCCAGATGCGGCAGCAAATCCATATCGCCATACCAGCCGATATGCGGCATATCGGCGCGCGACAGCCGCAGACCGTTGCGGTGGGTGTAGAGCAGGCAGACCGGCTGGATCATAATTTCATGATCGGGATGGCCTCCCAGCAAGGCTTCGCGTGCCGCCCCGACCAGAGGCGAGCGAAACGGCAGGATGCGCAGTCCGTCGCTGGTCGTGCCTTCGGCAAACAGCACAATCGCATCACCCTCGGTCAGCCGCTGGCCCAGTTCCTGATTGGTCTGGCGG
Organism: Hyphomicrobiales bacterium; assembly: GCA_947447895.1. Taxonomy (GTDB): domain Bacteria; phylum Pseudomonadota; class Alphaproteobacteria; order Rhizobiales; family Beijerinckiaceae; genus CAIYZJ01. The sequence goes on along the minus strand of CANFLM010000031.1, from coordinate 9,512 downwards.
GTTTTGACGCGGCGCTCGCGATCGACGAAAACCGTGCGCTGCAAGCGGGCCAGCAGGCCGAAAACCGGCCAGTCCCGGACTTCCGATTTGGCGATGAAGGACAGAGGCAGAACAGCAGACAGCACGACGATGTCGATCCATGACACATGGTTGGACAGGATCAGCATCGGCTGGTTATGGCGGATTGTACCCTGAGATGTGATCGAGACCCGCAACAGGCGGCACAGGATGCGGTGGTAGTAGAGCGGCAATGTTCGCGCCCAGACCGGCCGGATTGTGATCAGCAGCCATTGGAAAGGCGCCAGAAACAGGGTGATCAGGGCAAAGGCCGAGGCAAAACTGATGAGGCGGAGGCGGCGCATGGGGGCTCGATCACGTGCTGAAAATGGCAAGGTAAAAACAACCATCACTGCGTGACAGCATGATGACAAAACAGTCTAATCAATCGCGCGTTTGAGCACCAGTGCATGGCCGCGGGTGCCGTCGGGGCGGGCGTAATAGGCCTGCCGTTCGCCCACTTGCTCGAAGCCGGAGCGGGCATAAAGCGCGCGTGCGGCCTTGTTTTCATCTTCCACTTCCAGAAACAGGGCGGAGACCCGCCGGCCTGCCAGACGGGCCAGGTGGTTGGACAGCAATTGCCGTCCCAATCCCTGCTTGCGCCAGCCCGGATCAACGGCAATGGTCAGCACTTCCGCCTCGTCGGCGGCAATCCGCGACAGGATGAAACCGGCCAATTGCTGTTGCGAGACCAGTGCATTGGCCTCGACATTCGGATCGGTGATCAACCGGCTCATTTCGACCTCGGTCCAGCCGCGCGCAAAACTGGCGGCATGCAGGGCGGCCGCCTGCGCTGCATCCGCACCGTTCATCAGACGGAACCCTGGCGTCGGGCGTTTGAACAGGGCCTGGACGGAATGCCACCAACGCATGGATGATCCTTTAATGCCTGGCAATTCTGGCATGATCCTGCGGCTTGGCATCGGCGCCGCGCAGATAGAGCGGTTCGGGCGGCGAATGGACCGGATCGGCCGCCAGTCCCAACCGCGCGATCCAGACAATATCGGGGGCGGGCGGCGAGGGCTCGATGAACACCTGCGGCCCGAGAATATCGACAAAAGGCAACAACAGATCGGCAGCGGGTCCAATCACCTTGACCCCGCCATTGCCGAGCGCGCGGGCAATATCCTCCAGCCCCATGCGGGCCGGTTCGATCAGCGGATGGCCGGATGCGCTGACAAACTGGCAATAGGCATTGCCGTGGCGGGCATCGATCAGGCTGGCAATCGACAAGGTGGTGCCGCCGATGATATGGGGTGCGGCATAGGCCGACAGCGTGGTGACACCGACGACAGGCAAGCCGCTTGCCACGCCGATGGCGCGGGCTGCAGACAGGCCGACCCGCAGGCCGGTGAAACTGCCCGGCCCGACCGAAACGGCTACTTTGTTGATGGAGGACAGACCGCCATCAATGCCTTTGAGCACACGCTGCAGCAGCGGCACGAGCGCCTCGGCATGGCCGCGCTCCATCGTCAGGCTTTCACTGATCAGCGGAAATTCCGCCCCTGCGTCATAGACACAGACGGCGCAGGCCGACAATGCCGTATCGATAGCCAAGATCCGCACCGGCGACCCTCATGATTCTCTGTCTTGCATGGCCAGAGATACGGGATCAGGCAGGGCTGCCCTGCGTCCCGTATTCCGGCCCCTCAATAGGCTTCGACTTCGCGCACATCCGGCAGAAAATGCCGCAGCAGGTTCTGGATGCCGTGCTTCAGCGTGGCGGTCGAGGACGGGCAACCGGCGCAGGAGCCTTTCATGGTCAGATAGACCACGCCGTCGCGGAAACCCCTGAATGTGATATCGCCGCCATCGCCCGCCACCGCAGGCCGGACACGGGTTTCGATCAATTCCTTGATGGTGGACACGGTTTGCTGGTCCTTGGGATCGAAAAATTCATCGTCATGGGCGGCGTGATGGGCAGCCTGTTCGGCCTCGGCCCCGTCAAACAGCGGCTCGCCGGACAGAAAATGTTCCATGATCCCGCCGAGAATGGCCGGCTTGAGGTGCTGCCACTCTCCGTCGGCTTTGGTTACCGAGACAAAATCGCCGCCATAAAACACCGATGATACGCCCTGGACGGCAAACAGCCGGCGGGCGAGCGGGGAATGCTGGGCGGCCTGACGGTCGCGGATTTCCAGCGTGCCCTCCGGCATCACCATGCGGCCGGGCAAAAATTTCAACGTGGCCGGGTTCGGGGTGGTTTCGGTTTCAATGAACATCGGATCCTCCATCGGCAGCCTGTCGGGCCCGCACCATATGCGCGGATTCCATAAATAGCATACCCAAACCTATGTGGGCCATCACCGGCATAATTTCAATCGAATATGCGTGCGTTGTGCTCATGAGAGGGCATCAATGGCCTGATCGTCCAAATGGCCCGGCACAATCACGATCGGGATGGGAAAATGTCCCGCCGCCTTGCCGGCCAGCAGCGAGACGAGCGGGCCGGGGCCCTCGGCATCTGTGCCGGCGGCCAGAATCAGCGAGGATATGTCCTCGTCCCGGTGGATCAGCGCCAGAATCTGCTCGCTCATCACCCCTTCGACCACCAGCGTCTCGATTTCCACCGCCGTCAGGGCCTGCACCGAGGCCATGGCCCGGGCCAGATGCTGCCCGGCCAGTTCGGCGGCTTCCGAGCGCATGACATCGCCGACCCCGAGCCAGTCGTTGAAATCGCTTTCGCCGGTCACCGCCAGCATCATCAGGCTTGCCCCTGTCCGGCTGGCCCGTCGGGCGGCATAGCGGATCGAGCGGCTGCTCTCGGGCTTGCCGTCGATGATCACCAGCAATTTCGGCTGGTGTCCGGCTTCAAAGGCCTTGCGTTTGATGTGTGCCATTACTGTTGTCTCCACGCCGGGCGGGGACGGCCAGCAGAGAAAAACCTCGAGACCAAAGCCGTCAGCCCCGGCTGACAAAGCCCAGAATATCCTTGACCGAGCGCATGGTTTGGGCCGCCAGCACGCGGGCACGGTCGGAACCATCCACCAGAATGGCATCGATATGGGCCGGATCGGCCATCAGACGCTTCATGTCCGCACCGATCGGGCCGAGTTTTTCCACCGACAGGTCAACCAGCGCCGATTTGAACGTCGAAAACTGCGCGCCGCCGAATTGGCGCAAGACAGCGGCTTTGTCGGTGTCCGAGAGGGCGGCGAAAATACCGACCAGATTGTCGGCTTCCGGACGGCTGGCCAGACCCGCTTCCTCGCTCGGCAAAGCCTCGGGATCGGTTTTGGCCTTGCGCACCTTCTGGGCGATGGCATCGGCATCGTCATTGAGGTTGATGCGCGAATAGTCGGAAGGATCGGATTTCGACATTTTCTTGGTGCCGTCGCGCAGGCTCATCACCCGCGTGGCCGGACCCTGGATCAGCGGTTCGGGCAGCGGGAAGAAAGCCTCGCCGAAGCCGTGGCCGGCAATCGAGGCGGCATAGTCATTGTTGAATTTCTGGGCGATGTCGCGCGCCAGTTCCAGATGCTGCTTCTGGTCGTCGCCGACCGGCACATGGGTGGCACGATAGACCAGAATATCGGCGGCCATCAAAGCCGGATAGGCATAGAGGCCGACCGAGGCGTTTTCGCGGTCCTTGCCGGCTTTTTCCTTGAATTGGGTCATCCGGTTGAGCCAGCCGAGCCGCGCCGTGCAGTTGAACACCCATGCCAGTTCGGCATGTTCGCTGACCTGCGACTGGTTGAACACGATGTGCTTTTTCGGATCGATCCCGCAGGCAATGAAGGCGGCAGTGACTTCGCGGATGCTGTTGCGCAGTTGCACGGGATCTTGCGGCACGGTGATGGCGTGCAGATCGACCACGCAATAGATGCAGTCATGCGACTGCTGCAGGGCGACGAATTTGGTGATGGCGCCGAGATAATTGCCCAGATGCAGGTTGCCGGTCGGCTGCACGCCGGAAAAGACCAGATCTTTGAATGTTGTGGCGGGTGCAGTTGTCGCTTCGGTCATGGTGTCGGCGTCCTTGGGGTCGGCATCTCGGGCTATCAGGCATATCGATCGTGCCGCTTATGGCAAGCAGGTTCGTCTGTTGCAAGGTCTGATGCAAGGGGAACCGGTTGTTTCCCGTCAGTTTTGCGCAGTGTGTTGCAGGGTCAACAGCCCGAAACCCGATGCGCATAACCCGTAAATGCCGCATCCGCCGAGGCATTTTGCCAGCAGCGACAGGATTTCGACCCCAAAAGACCGCCTGTCCGACAGGATCGGGTCGAGCAGAGCCGCAATCAGCTCCACGCCCGCCAGCATCAAGGCGGTGGCGATCATGCAGAACAAGAGATCGCGCAGCATGGTCCGTTCGGGCCGCCATGAGAGCCTGACCAGTAAAAAACCCAAGCCCACCAGCATTTCGATGCCCGCGCCGGCGCTGAGCGACAGCGCGAAAGCCCGGGCATCGGGCTGTCCGCCGTGCCGCAACAGCAGGCAGACCACCAGCACAGCTGCCAGTCCGGCCACAGTGGCCAGCAAGGGTTCCCTGATGCGGCCATGGGCAAAAAAGCCGTGCGCGCAGACGCGTCCGACAGCCAGAGCCGGCAGGGCCAGCGCAAAACCGGCCAAAGCCCCGGCCGTCGCCTGCCGGGCGGCAGGGTCAAAAGCGCCGTGTTCAAACAGAACATGGCTGATCGGATCAGCCAGCAGGACCAATCCGCCGCTGGCGGGCACGGCCAGCACCAGCGACAGCAGCATGGCCCGATCCATCCCGCGTCCGAATGCGGGACGATCGGCGGCCAGCGCATCGCGGCTGATGGCCGGCAGCACCACAATCGCCAGCACGGCGGCAATGAAACCGAACGGCAACTGGGTCACGCGGTCGGCAAAATACAGCTGGGATACCAATCCGCTCTGCTGTCCCGCCTGACTGACCAGAATCAGGAAGGCCAGTTGGCTGCTTGCGGCAATCACCATGCCCGGGGCGCATATTGCGATGAAACGGCGGATTGCCGGGGTCCAGCGCGGCCTTGCCCATCGCAACGGGCTTTCCGAGCTCTGGACCACCAGCAGCAGGACTAGCCCCTGGACCAAGCCCGAAGCCCCCGACAGCGCGGCCAGTCCGAGGGCGGCCTGCGAGGGCTCCAGCGGATGGTTTGTCAGCCAGATGAGCGCCAGCACCAGCACCATATTGATCAATACGCCCGACCATGCGGCCAGCGCGAACTTTTGTCTGGTGGCCAGAATGGCCGAGGCCACGGCGGCCAGACCACTGCCCGCCACCATCGGAAAGGCCAGCACCAGCGCCTGCGCGGCGAGATCCGCTGTTTGGGCAGGGGCGCCGAGCAGCAGGACCAGCGGCACAGCGAGACACTGCACAACAACCGCCATCAGGCTGAACAGCAAAGCAAGAGACACCATCACCTGTCCGGCAAATTGGCGGGCGGCCTGCTCACCCTCCCGCGCGTGCTCGCCCAGCATCAACGGCACAAAAGCGGTGTGCAGCCCGCCTTCGCCAAGCACCCGCCGCACCAGATTGGGCAGGCGCAAGGCGATCAGCAAAGCATCCCCGACCGGACCGGCTCCGAACAAAACCGCCAATCCGACATCGCGGGCAAAACCGAGCAGACGCGACAGCGCGGCCGCCGCACCCACCACAAGCGAGGCCAGCCTGCCCGGGGGTGGCACGGCAGTGGGCTCCATCAGAGGATGAACCGGCTCAGATCGGCATTTTTTGCCAGATCGCCCACCGATTGCGTGACATGGGTGGCGTCGATGGTGATGGTCTCGCCCGAACGGTCGGGAGCGGTGAAAGAGATTTCGTCGAGGATCCGTTCCATCACGGTCTGCAACCGGCGCGCGCCGATGTTTTCGACGGTGGAATTGACCTGAACCGCGATCTTGGCGACTTCCGTAATGGAATCGTCGGTAAAGACCAGATCGACCCCTTCGGTCAGCAGCAAGGCGATATATTGTTTGATCAGGCTGGCTTCGGTATCGACCAGGATCCGTTTGAAATCATGTTCGTTCAACGGCTGCAATTCAACGCGGATCGGCAGACGGCCCTGCAATTCGGGCAGCAGATCGGACGGTTTGGCGACATGGAACGCCCCTGACGCGATGAACAGGATATGGTCGGTTTTCACCGCGCCGTGCTTGGTGGTCACCGTGGTGCCTTCGATCAGCGGCAGCAGGTCGCGCTGCACGCCTTCACGTGAGACATCGGCGCCGCTGCGGCCTTCGCGCACGCAGATCTTGTCGATCTCGTCCAGAAAGACGATGCCGTTGTTCTCGACCTCGCGGATGGCCTCCTGCACGATGGCTTCCTGGTCGATCAGCTTGTCGCTTTCCTCGGCCACCAGCGGAGCATAGGCATCCTTGACCGTGGTGCGGCGGGTGGTGGTGCGATGGCCTTTGCCGAACAATTCGCCCAGATTGATCGCGCCCAAGGCGGTGCCGGGCGCACCGGGAATATCGAACATCGGCATGCCGCCTTGCGGGCTCTGCACCTCGATCTCGATTTCCTTGTCGTCAAGCTCGTCGGCACGCAATTTCTTGCGGAAGCTGTCGCGGGTCGATGCGCTGGCACTGGCCCCGACCAGTGCATCCAGCACGCGGTCCTCGGCGGCCAGACGGGCGCGGGCCTCGACATCCTTGCGCTTGCGGTCCTTGATCATGCTGATCCCGACCTCGACCAGATCGCGGATGATCTGTTCGACATCGCGGCCGACATAGCCGACCTCGGTGAATTTGGTGGCCTCGATTTTCAGGAACGGCGCCCCGGCCAGACGTGCCAGACGGCGGGCGATTTCGGTTTTGCCGCAGCCGGTCGGGCCGATCATCAGGATGTTTTTCGGCATGACCTCGTCGCGCATCGAGCCGGTCAGCTGCTGCCGCCGCCAGCGGTTGCGCAGGGCGATGGCCACGGCGCGCTTGGCATCGGCCTGACCGACGATGAAGCGGTCCAGTTCGGAGACGATTTCACGCGGCGAGAAATGGGTCATGCTTTTGCTTCTTGTGTCGAGAGTGTTTCAATCACGATGTTGGCATTGGTATAGACGCAAATATCGGCGGCAATCTGCAGCGACTTGCGGACAATGGCTTCGGCATCCGCATCGGTATCGATCAGGGCGCGGGCCGCAGCCAGTGCATAGGTGCCCCCCGAGCCGATGCCCATGATGCCGCCTTCGGGTTCCAGCACGTCGCCCGTCCCCGACAGGATCAGGCCGACAGAGCGGTCGGCCACCAGCATCATCGCCTCGAGCCGGCGCAGATAGCGGTCGGTCCGCCAGTCTTTGGCGAGTTCGACACAGGCGCGGGTCAGTTGGCCGGGATATTGTTCGAGCTTGGCTTCCAGCCGTTCAAACAGCGTGAAGGCATCGGCAGTGGAGCCGGCAAAGCCGGAAATCACCTCGCCTTTGCCCAGACGCCGGACTTTTTTGGCATTGGCTTTCATCACCGTCTGGCCGAGGCTGACCTGCCCGTCGCCGCCCATCACCACGGTATCGCCCTTGCGGACCATCAGAATCGTGGTTGCCCGCCAGCGTTTGGTCTCGTCTTGTGTCATGATGGTTCCCTCACAATGCCTGCTTTCATGTAGGATATGATATGGCGAGATGAAAGAGGGCTTTCATCCGTGCCGCCTTCTTTCATGTGGCGCAAAAGCCCGCTTCTTGATAGAAGGCCATTCTCCACCCGAGACAAAACGGGCGTGCTGCGGGACGCCCATCAAGGACCAGACAGATGCGTAAGGCAGAATTGGTGCGCAACACCGCCGAGACCAAGATCGAAGTTTCATTGTCTATCGACGGCACGGGCAAGGCTGATATCAAGACCGGTGTCGGCTTTTTCGATCATATGCTGGAGCTGTTCGCCCGCCATGCGCTGATTGATCTGACGGTCCGTTGTGACGGTGACACCCATATCGACGACCACCACAGCGTCGAGGACATCGGCATTGCGATGGGGCAGGCCCTGCTGCAGGCGCTTGGCGATAAAAAAGGCATTGCGCGGTATGCCTGTGTGCATCTGCCGATGGACGAGACACTGACACGGGTCGCTGTCGATGTCTCGGGCCGGCCGTTTCTGGTGTTCCGCACCCAGTTTGCGGTGGCCAAAATCGGCACATTCGACACCGAGCTGGTCCGTGAATGGTTCCAGGCCTTTGCGATCAATGCGGGTCTGACGCTGCATGTCGAAACCCTTTACGGGGACAATGCGCACCACATCGCCGAATCCTGTTTCAAGGGGTTGGCGCGGAGTTTGCGTGAGGCTTTGGCGGTCGATCCGCGCGAGGGGGGACGTGTTCCCTCCACCAAGGGTACATTATAAGGGCTTCACCATGGCTGTTTTTGCCATTTATGCGGCGTCCTCGCCGAACAGGCCGTCGCTTTCGCAACAGGCGGATGCGGTGGTTGTGCGCGAGGGCTTCTCGTTCTGGGCGTTTTTGATGCCGATGGTCTGGTGCGCCTATCATCGGGCGTGGCGCCCATTCGGCGTGCTGGTCACTCTCACAGTGTTGCTGGCCCTGGTATGCGGTGATTTCGGGCTCGACAACAGCGCCCTGATGCTGGCGATGGATGCGTTGGTCGCCTTGTTTGTCGGCCTTGCTGCGGCCGATCTGCGCGGAGCAGCCCTGCACCGGCAGGGTTTCGATCTCGTCAATGTCGTGATTGCCGACAAGGAGGATACGGCCTTGCTGCGCCATCTCGAACAGGGCTTTGTCGTGCGCAAGGAGCGTGCGGACGTGCCGGTCGGCGATATCGAGACGGCCATGAAAATCTTCAATGCCGATCTGGCCAGCCCGTCCTATCGCCGCTCGGCAATACTGGGCCTGTTTCCCGAGGCGCGCCGATGAATATCGTGATTATCGACTACGGGTCCGGCAATCTCCATTCCGCCCACAAGGCGTTCGAGCGGGTCGTGCGCGACCAGAATCTCGACATGACTGTGACGCTGACGTCGGATGCCGATGTCGTGCGCAAGGCCGACCGCATCGTGCTGCCGGGCGTGGGCGCCTTTGCCGATTGCCGCCGCGGGCTTGATGCGGTGGCCGGCATGCGCGAGGTGCTGGAGGAGGTCGTCCACCGGCAGGGCCGTCCCTTTCTGGGCATTTGCGTCGGTATGCAATTGCTGGCCAGCTATGGCCGCGAGCATGAAACCAGCGAGGGTCTGGGCTGGATTCCCGGCGAGGTCGTGATGATCGAGCCGGATGATCCGGCTTTGAAAATCCCGCATATGGGCTGGAATACCCTGCACAACACGCATCCCCATGCCTTGCTCGAGGGGATTCCGACCGGTGCGGCGGGGTGGAATGCCTATTTTGTCCATTCCTACCACCTGAAGGCCGAGCATCCTTCCCATGTGCTGGCGACCACCGATTATGGTCAGCCGATTACCGCAATTGTGGGCCGCGACAATATTGTCGGCACGCAATTCCATCCCGAAAAGAGCCAGAAACTCGGTCTGGCCTTCATTGCGAATTTCCTGAGGTGGCAACCGTGATCCTGTTTCCG
>CANFLM010000030.1 GCA_947447895.1 Hyphomicrobiales bacterium | reverse complement strand
CACGCCGCGCTCCAATCCCGCCACCTATACCGGCGCCTTCACCCCGATCCGCGAATGGTTTGCCGGACTGCCCGAAGCCAAAGCCCGCGGCTATGCGCCCGGCCGCTTCTCCTTCAACGTCAAGGGCGGCCGGTGCGAGGCCTGTCAGGGCGACGGCGTCATCAAGATCGAGATGCACTTTCTGCCCGATGTCTATGTCACCTGCGATGTCTGCAAGGGCAAGCGTTATGACCGCGAGACGCTGGAAGTGAAATATCGCGACCATTCCATCGCGCAGGTGCTGGATTCCACCGTCGAGGAGGCGTTGCAGCTGTTCAAGGCTGTGCCCTCGATCCGCGACAAGATGGAGACCCTGAAGCGCGTCGGCCTCGATTACGTCAAGGTCGGCCAGCAGGCGACCACTTTGTCGGGCGGCGAGGCGCAGCGCGTCAAACTGTCGAAGGAACTCTCCAAACGCGCCACCGGCCGCACGCTGTATATTCTGGACGAGCCGACCACCGGCCTGCATTTCCACGATGTCGCCAAGCTGATGGAAGTGCTTCATGAACTGGTCGATCAGGGCAACACCGTGGTGGTCATCGAGCACAATCTGGAAGTGGTGAAAACCGCCGATTGGGTGATCGACATGGGCCCCGAGGGCGGAGACGGCGGCGGCGTGATCGTCGCCCAGGGCCGCCCCGAAGACATCGCCGCCTCGGACGCCAGCCATACCGGCCGCTTCCTGCGCGAAGTCCTGGCCAGAAGGCCGCTGGCGGGCGAGAAGGTGGCGGTCAAAGCGAAAACAGCCAAGGCCACCAAAAAGTAATAAAATCGCTGAAAAACCACCACTGTCATGCCCGCTCTTGTGGCGGATATCCAGGTCTTTCCGGCTCCATTGCAAACAAGGCGTGGATGGCCGGAACATGTCCGGCCATGACAATCTTCAAGGATTGGACATCCTAAACCACCCCTGTCATGCCCGCCCTTGTGGCGGGTATCCACGTCTTTCCGGCACCATCGCAAACAAGGCGTGGATGGCCGGAACACGTCCGGCCATGACAGTCTTGGGGGATTTTAGCCCCTAAACCACCCCTGTCATGCCCGCCCCTTTGGCGGGTATCCATGACTTGCGGCCTCTGTCTTGGCTCGCAAAAGAGAAAATCACCTCACACCGGCGCGCGAAACAGTGGCGTCCCCGGCTTGCGCGGGGCGGGTTCGCCGTGTTCCAGCTCGTAGAGATACCCGTCGGGAAGCCCGAGCGCGCGGGCGGCTGACAGCACCTGTTCGAGATAGCCGGGCTTGGGTTTGCCGGTCCTGGCCGAGCGGCCCACATACAACAAAGCGCGCTTGGCCCCGCCCAGGGCCTTGTCTTCCATTACCACCGGCTGGCTGATTTTGGTGTAAAGCCCCGTATGGACGCTCTCGTAACGGTCGAGCGCGGGGATATCGGCAAAGGGCACATCCCACAACGCGCCCAGCACCGAGCGGCGCGGATCGCGGATCACCGAGGCAAAGCCCTCGCTCATGATAAACACTTTGTGGCGCGGCAGTCTGGCCACTCCCAACAATTTCGAGCGCGGGCAGCGTTGCGCCATCGCCGCCACATCCATGTTGGAGCCATAGGCAAAATAGAGCGGCATGGTCAAACCTCCTTGCCGCAGGAAAACTCAGGCGAATTCCAGAATGACGGCGTCGACCGCCAGACTATCACCCTCTTTGGCCGCAATCGAGGCAATCGTGCCGTCGCGCTCGGCGCGCAGCACGTTTTCCATCTTCATGGCCTCGACGATACACAGCATTTCGCCCGCCTTGATCTCCTGACCGACCTTGACGCTGATCGCCTTAACCAGGCCCGGCATCGGGCACAGCACCTGTTTGCCGCTGTCGCCCGCCAGTTTTTCCGGCATCAAAGCAAGCGCATGCGCCTCCTCGCGGGTCAGCACACGGGCATGGCTGGCAAAGCCGCTATGGGCCAGCGAGACACCGTTCAGGATCGGCCGCACCTGCATCACGACCAGCTTGGAATCGATCAGACCGGACCAGACAGGCTGGCCGGGCAACCAGTCGGAATGGACCTGATGGCGGTGCCCGCCGTCATATTCCACCACCAGATCCTCATGATCACCGTGATGGGCAGTGTGCAGCGTCACAGGCACCGCCTGCCCGCCCAGCATCACCACGCGGACGTGATCGAAGGTCACGGGAGTGGAGGTGCGCATCTGGCCGGAAATGCCGCGCTTGCGGGTGTTGAGCTTGTGGTCGATCGAGGCCGCCACGGCCGCAAACAGATGCGCGACCTCGCCCGCAGGCTCGATCGGCTTGAAGCCTTCGGGAAACTCCTCGGCAATGAAACCGGTCGACAGCGCCCCCTCTTTCCAGCGCGGATGCTCCATCAAGGCGCATAAAAACGGGATATTGTGGCGGATGCCCTCGATCGCAAAGGCATCCAGCGCACGCGCCTGCCCCTCGATGGCCTCGGCGCGGGTTTTGCCGTGGGTGACCAGCTTGGCAATCATCGGATCGTAATAGATCGAGATTTCGCCGCCCTCATAGACGCCCGTGTCGTTACGCACCGTCACGCCGGCCAATTCGCCCTCTGCAGGCGGGCGATAGGTGACCAGACGGCCGGTAGAGGGCAGGAAATTGCGGGTCGGATCCTCGGCATAGACGCGGCTTTCCACCGCCCAGCCGTTCAATTTGACGTCAGATTGCTTGATAGCGAGCTTTTCGCCATAGGCCACGCGGATCATCTGCTCGACCAGATCGATGCCGGTGATCATTTCCGTCACAGGATGTTCCACCTGCAGACGAGTGTTCATTTCAAGGAAGAAGAAGCTCTTGTCCTGTCCGGCGACAAATTCCACCGTGCCGGCGGAATCATAGCCCACAGCCTTGGCCAGTGCGACGGCCTGCTCGCCCATGATCTTGCGGGTGGCTTCATCCAGCAAAGGGGACGGGGCTTCCTCGATCACCTTCTGGTTGCGCCGCTGGATCGAACATTCGCGTTCGCCCAGATAGATCACATTGCCGTGCTTGTCGCCCAGCACCTGGATTTCGATGTGGCGGGGATCGACGATGAATTTCTCGACAAACACCCGGTCATCACCAAACGACGAGGCGGCTTCCGATTTGGCGCGGGCAAAGCCTTCGGCCACTTCATCGGCCGAATAGGCAATGCGCATGCCCTTGCCGCCGCCGCCAGCCGAGGCCTTGATCATCACCGGATAGCCGATTTCATCGGAAATTGTCACCGCATGGGCCGGATCCTCGATCACGCCGAGATAGCCCGGCACGGTCGACACCTTTGCGGCACTGGCGAATTTCTTCGATTCGATCTTGTCGCCCATCGCCTCGATGGCCACCTTGTTGGGGCCGATAAACACGATGCCTTCGGCGGCCAAAGCTTCGGCAAAGGCCGCGCGTTCCGACAGGAAGCCATAACCGGGATGCACAGCTTCGGCGCCGGTGGCCTTGCAGGCCGCAACAATCTTCTCGATCACCAAATAGGATTGCGCCGCCGCTGCCGGGCCGATGCACACCGCCTCGTCGGCCATCGCCACGTGCATGGCATCCTTATCCGCCTCGGAATAGACCGCGACCGTCTGAATTCCCATGCGCTTGGCGGTTTTCATCACGCGGCAAGCAATTTCACCACGGTTTGCAATCAGAATTTTCTTGAACATGCCAGCTCCGGTCAGCAGATGTCTCAGCCAAAGATCGATCACCCTGTTTAGGACGATTTCAACCAGATTACCACTTGCACCAAAGGGGGATAAGGGAGGGGACCGGTCGGAGGGAACAACCCAGTGTCATTGAGATTTTTTGAGGACAAAGATCTCCAATATGCAGCTTATGAGAGTGCCCCGCCCGCTCCAATCTTCTCCCGTGCCGCACTCGCCAGAAAGGCCGAGCGGGTCAGACCGCGGAGTTTGGCTTCTTGGTCGATGGCCGCTAGCAATCCGGCGTCAAAGGTCAGATTGGCCCTCACCGTCCGGCCGGAATCGAGAAGCAAAGGGATCAAGACGGCTGCGGGTGTGTTGCCCCATTCGCCAGAGGCCCTCAGGTCGGACAAAGAGGAAGGTGCGGGCAAATCATAGCCACCCGATACCAGATGCTGGGCAATCTCGCGAAGGGCAATCGTCGCACTGTCGATGGCTGCTACCAGGCTCGGCCCCACTCCCACCGCGCCGGCAATATCGGGGATGGTCACCCCCCAAGTCTCGCCATTCTGATCAATGACACCAAAATATCGTTGCATGGGTTACTCCGGCTTACTGGGTCTGGGTAAGAGATTTAGCGACGGGCTGGTCACAGCCAGCCTGCCGCTTTGGCGATGGATCGGACCGTCATGGGCGTCAATTCCTTGTGCCGAGGGACGGGTATCAGTGTTTTCGGATAGGCGGGATGGGTGAAGAGGCTTTGCTTGCCGCCGTCCCGCACCATCCAGCCCTCGGCTTTCAGCCTGGCGATGATTTTGCGTGTATTGGTTTCAGCCTGTTTTATCGCGCATCCCGCGATGCGCATCATAATGCACCAGATTATGGCCGGCATCAAGATAGGATGCGCATTATAATGCACATTCTATCTTGATGAGGCAATTCAGGCATTGCCGGCAATGCCTTTCAAAAGCCCTCCCCCCTGTGCGAAGCCACGGCAAAGCTCTATGTTGGGCGAATGGATCGACCAGCACGGGAATAGACTGATGAACAAAGGCGCAGGACTGCATCATGTGACCGCCGTATCGGGCATGCCGAAGGAGAATGTGGCGTTCTATACGCAGGTTCTCGGGCTTCGTATGGTCAAGCAGACCGTCAATTATGACGATCCGGGCACGTGGCATCTCTATTACGGCGATGGGCCGGCCAATCCGGGCTCGATTCTGACCTTCTTTCCATGGACCCATGTCGGCCCGCGCCGGGCGGGCAGTGGCGAGACGGGGGAAACCTGGTTTCAGGCCCCGCTGGCGAGCCACGCTTTCTGGGTGGAACGGCTGACGCAGGCAGGCGTTGCCTTCACGCAAGGCGAGCGGTTCGGCGTGCCGGTTATGGTGTTCCGGGACCCGCACCAGATGGATCTGTCGATTGCCTTTATGGGTGACGAGGCGGCGTCCACCCCTGTCTGGACCTCGCCGGTGGCGCAGGATATGGCGATTTCAGGCTTTGCCGGAGTAACCCTGCATGTGGCGCGGCCCGACAAGACGGCGCGCTGGCTGACCGAGGCGTTTGGCTGGCATTTTGTGCAGGAACAGGACGGCCGCAGCCGTTTTTCTGCGGGAGGCAACGGCCTCGGACAGTGGATCGATCTGGTCGCCAGCCCCCTGCCGATGGCCCAACTGGGTGCTGGCTCGGTCCATCACATCGCTTTCCGGGCCGGGAGTGACGATGCACAGGCCGGCATGGCCGAACAACTGCGCGCCCTGGGCATCCAGACCACGGAGCAGAAGGACCGCAACTATTTCCGGTCGGTCTATTGCCGCGAACCCTCGGGGATCATTGTCGAAATCGCCACCGACCAGCCGGGCTTCGATGTCGACGAGCCGCTGGCGGAGATCGGCAAGAGCCTGAAACTGCCGCCGTGGCTGGAACCGCATCGCGCCGACATCGTCGCGGCCCTGCCGCCACTGGTCTGAGGCGGGATGACCACCTCTGTCATCATTCCGGCCTATCGGGCGCAGGATTGCCTTGTGCGGGCGCTGGCCAGCCTGCGCGCCCAGACAATCACCGATTGGCAGGCGGTGATCGTCAGTGATGACGGGTTCGATTATCGCGCATTGGTCGATGCTGCAGGTATGCTGGACGGGCGGTTGGTGTTCGTCTCGACCGGCCGGATCGGCTCGGGCTGCCATCACGCCCGCAATGTCGGGCTGGGGGCCATGACCGGTGATACCGTGAGTTGGCTCGATGCCGATGACGAATGGCTGCCGCAGCGGCTTGAAACCCTCCTGCCGCTTGCCCGTCAACATGGCGCTGCCGCCGATCTGCTGCAATGCGTGGACGAGCAGACCGGACAGCCCTTGCCCCCATCGCAAGGTCTGGAAACCGGCTTGCAACACCTCGATCTCGCGGCTTTCATGCAGCTGGACCAGCCGCTGGTGCCGCTTTTTCTGCGCGAGCATGTGCAGGAGCGGATCGAGGGCGCGGAAATGGCCGAGGATGTGCTGGCCAATATCAGGCTGATCGACCGGATCGGCACCCTGCCGCTGGTCCCGCAGCAGCTCTACCGTTACTTCATCCGTGCCTCGTCACTGGCCCATTCCGAGCAGGCCGAGGACCGTTTTGACCAGGCTTATGCCGATTACATGGCCCGCCTCGACCACGGCGACGGTTTCGGCCTCGGGCCGGCCTCCCGCAGGGCCGCACTGGCGGGCTTTGCGCGCAAAAGGGCCCTCAATCAGGCCTATGCCGAAGCACGCCGCGCGAAGCCTGCGCTGACATTCCAGGATTTTGTCAACGGGGTTTGAAACGGGTTGGAGCTATCGAGGCATGGATGGCCGGAACAGGTTCGGCCATCACAGTTGTATCGGCAAAAGCTTTCCCGAAGTCGCGCCGCCTAGAGCGGGATATTGTCGTGCTTTTTCCATGGCCGTTCGGCCTGCTTATGGGCCAGCATGGCCAAAGCGCGGGCCAGACGGCGGCGGGTGGAATGGGGCATGATGACTTCGTCGATATAGCCGCGCTCCGCCGCCACGAAAGGCGAGAGGAAACGCTGCTCGTATTCGGTGGTACTGGCGGCGATCTTTTCCGGATCGTTCATGTCCTGACGGAAAATGATTTCCACCGCGCCCTTGGCCCCCATCACCGCGATCTGCGCGGTCGGCCAGGCATAATTGATGTCGGCCCCGATATGTTTGGAGGCCATCACATCATAGGCCCCGCCGAAGGCCTTGCGGGTGATGACGGTGACCAGCGGCACTGTGGCCTCGGAATAGGCATAAAGCAGCTTGGCGCCATGTTTGATCAGACCGCCATATTCCTGGGCGGTGCCGGGCAGGAAGCCGGGTACATCGACAAAGCTGATGATCGGAATTTCGAAACTGTCGCAGAAGCGCACAAACCGCGCCGCCTTGCGTGAGGCATCGGAATCCAGCACGCCTGCCAGCACCATCGGCTGGTTGGCCACGATGCCGACCGTGCGTCCCTCGATGCGACCGAAACCGGTGATGATATTGCGGGCATAAGCCTCTTGAATCTCGAAGAAATCCGCCTCATCGACGGTCTTCAAAATCAGTTCTTTCATGTCATAGGGCTTGTTGGGATTGTCGGGGATCAAGGTATCGAGAGAGGTATCGACCCGATCGGCCACATCGAAACTTTCCCAGACCGGCACGCCATCGGTGTTGTTGGCGGGCAGGAAATCGATCAGGCGGCGCAATTGCAGCAGGGCTTCCAGATCATTGTCCCAGGCGCCGTCTGCCACAGAGGAACGGCTGGTATGGACCTTGGCCCCGCCCAGCTCTTCCGAGGTCACGGTTTCATTGGTGACGGTTTTGACCACATCCGGGCCCGTCACGAACATATAGCTGGTATCGCGGACCATGAAGATGAAGTCGGTCATGGCTGGCGAATAGACGTCACCACCCGCGCAAGGGCCCATGATCAGCGAAATCTGCGGGATCACGCCGGAGGCGATCACATTGCGCTTGAACACTTCGCCGTAACCGCCGAGAGCCGCCACACCTTCCTGGATGCGCGCACCGCCGGCATCGAACAGGCCGATGATCGGCGCCCGCATTTTCAGCGCCATATCCTGGATCTTGTTGATTTTGGCGGCATGGGTTTCCGACAGTGAACCGCCGAAAACGGTGAAATCCTTGGCAAACACAAAGACAGTGCGGCCATTGACCGTGCCCCATCCGGTGACCACACCATCGCCGGGCACCTTGTTGGCTTCCATGCCGAAATCGACGCAGCGATGCTGCACGAACATGTCGAATTCCTCGAAGGAGCCGCGATCGAGCAGCAGGTCGATGCGCTCGCGGGCCGTCAGCTTGCCGCGGGCATGCTGGGCGTCGATGCGTTTCTGACCACCACCGAGATGCGCTTCGCGACGGCGCAGATCAAGCTTTTCAAGGATGTCTTTCATGGTCAGCCCTTCCGTAATCCTATGCGGCAGCCGGATCGATCACATTCCGGCACTCTTCCAGACATTCTCACTAGCATGGCACCGCCTGTTTCGGCAGTAAGACATTAGGGGAGGATCAACGCCTCACCCGCTTGCCGCCAGCAGCAGCGACAACACCAGCGCGGCCACCTCCGCCTCGCGCCATTTGGCGGCGCGACGGGTCAGGGCTTCCTCGTCCTGCCCCCAGACCTCCATCTGGAAATCCTCGTCGAGATGCGCCAGCGCCCAGACTTCGGCCAATTTCAAGCGGCGATGCGCCAGGGCCAGCGCGAGAATAACCGATCCGGTCAGGGTCGTCAGTGTATGGAACGCGGCCAATGTCAGCGGATGGTCGAACCGCGCGACAGCCTGCCGGATGGCGGCCAATGAGACATCCGGCTGTTCGACGAAAAACAGACCTTGGGTGACATGCAAACGGGCTCCGAGTTCGCTTTCGGCCCAGTCCAGCAGCGGTCCCCATTGGTCCTGCTGCAAAGCCACCAGCCGATCGGGCATCTCGGCGCGGTAGCACAGCAGGTCAGACCCCGCATAGCGGGCCGCATCGGCCTGCACCTCCTCCATTTGCAAGGAGACGCCGTCAAGCGCGGAATTGACCAGCCGTGTCAGCGGCATTTGCGCCGGATCGATCACCTCGACAATCGCCTGCCATTCCTGCGCCAGATGCCCGGCCAAAGCCCGCGATGGCACCAGAAGGGGCTTGCGGGCGGGTGTTTTGGTGAGGCGGTCATCAAGGGCAATCCCGAAACCGTCGGGCTGCTGTTTGACCTCGACACGGGTCCAGAAACGGCGGGGCAGGCTCGACTTCAGATCCTTGCGCGCCATCGCCACCGGATCGATATCCTCGCCGGCATGGGGCAACAAATCCCTCAAAAGGGTCGGGATCGCGCCGAATGGCAGCGGGCGGGTGGTTTTGGGCTGGTCGTCCGTCATCGCAATCGCGCCTTACACCTGCAGTGCCAACAAGTCTTCCATCGCTGAAATAATACGGCTGGCACCGGCCTCCCGCAACGAGGCGACGGGATGATAGCCCCAATCGACGCCGATGCCGGTAATCCCTGCCGAAACCGCCATGCTCATGTCATAGGACGTGTCACCGACAAAGAAACTGCGGGATTTGTCGATCCCGGTCTCGGAAACAGCCGCCTCCAGCATCGAAGGATGCGGTTTGGAAGGGTGGGTATCGGCGGTCTGGATGGTGGAAAACAGATCCGTCCAGCCATGCTGTTCCATCACCCGCATGATGCCACGCACCGATTTGCCCGTCGCCACCCCCAAAGTCACATCGGGGCGGGCGGCAAGGCTTTTGAGGGTCTCGGTAACGGCGGGAAACAAAGGCTCGTGATGGGCGGGATCGCTCAACACCTGATTGAACAGCTTGCGGTAGGTGGCATCCAGCTCGGCCACCGGCCCGTCTTTGCCCACCAGCGCCTCGAAGGTCGGGGTCAATGACAGGCCGACCAGAGACAACACCTTTTCACGGCTCGGCAACGGCAGGCCATGCGCCTCGAACGTCGCGCATTGGGCGGCATAGATCAGGTTCTGGCTGTCAACCAGCGTGCCATCGACGTCGAAAATGATCAGCATGCTATTCGTCCGGAGAATCTTCGATCGGGTCGTAATGGCCTGTCTCGAAGCCCAACAGGTTCCAGCTTTGCCGCATATGCGTGGGCAACGGCGCGGTCACATCGATCGGCTTGTGGGTGCGCGGATGCGGAATGACGATGCGCCGCGCCAGCAGATGCAGCCGTTTCTGGATACCGCCGGGCAATTCCCAGTTTTCGATATCGAAATATTTGGGATCGCCGATAATCGGATGGCCGATATGGGCGGCATGGGCGCGCAACTGGTGGGTGCGGCCTGTCACGGGTTTCATCGACAGCCAGGACACTTTCTGGGCGGCGGTTTCAACCACCGCATAATAGGTCACGGCATGCGAGGCACCGTCATCGCCATGCTTGGCGACAACCATTTTGGCATCGCCGTCATCATCCTCGCCTTTGGCCAGATAGGTGGAGACGCGGCCTTGTTTGACACGCGGCACACCGGCGACCAGCGCCCAATAGATCTTGCGCGTGTCACGCGCACGGAAACTTTTGGCGAGGGCAGAAGCTGAAAACCGGTTTTTGGCGATCACCAGACAGCCCGACGTATCACGATCCAGCCGATGCACGAGGCGGGGTTTCTGGCCATGACGGTCCATCAGGGCATCCAGCATGCCGTCCACATGGCGGATCATGCCCGATCCGCCCTGCACCGCCAGCCCCATCGGCTTGTCGATCACCAGCATATCCTCATCCTCGTAGAGGGTGATGGATTTCAGGAATGCGCGGGTTTCCTCGTCTTTTCCGGGCGGGCGTTCCTTGGGGCGCTGCTCTTCGAGATGCAGCGGCGGTATGCGCACCGCCTGCCCGGCTTCCAGCCGGTCCTTGGTCTCGACCCGCTTGGAATTGACCCGCAATTCGCCCTTGCGGACAATCCGCTGGATATGGCTGAACGACAGGCCGGGAAACCGCGCTTCCAGAAAGCGGTCGACCCGCATACCGTTTTCATCGGGTGTGACGGTGACCGTCTGCACGCTGGTGGTGTTGGCCGGCACGGCCGCGGGCGCGGCCTCTGCGCGGGCCTGCGGGGCCGCCATGACGGGCAGAGCCTTGCGAGGACGCGCGGCCTTGTCCATCTCGCCGCTGGCCACCGGCGCACGGCGGTTTTGCGAGGAAAACGAGCCCTTGGGCCGTGGCGTCTCGCCGTCTCCCAAACGCACGGCAGCCTGACGGCTGGCGCGGGCGGCTGCCGCTTTTTTGGGATCGGCGCGGAAATGCTTCCGCCCTGCTGATCCTGTCTTTTTGCCCTTCATGCCGCCAAGCCTTTCATTCGACGAAAATCCCATGCTTGCAGGCGATCAGGCCCACAAGCGTATCACGGCCAGACCTGCAAACAGGCCCAAAACCGACAGAACAACCGAGCCCAGCCCATAAGCGAGTGCATGCAACGGTTCGCCCCGTTCCCACAACAAGGCCACATCCAGCGAAAAGGCTGAAAACGTGGTATATCCGCCCAGAATGCCCGTGGTCATGAACAACCGCAGCGGTTGCGACCATTGCGCATCGGCCTTGAAAGCAAAATAGGCCGCCGCCATGCCCATGATGATCGATCCGCTGATATTGATCAGCATCACACCCCACGGAAATTCGCTGCCGGACAGCCGACTGATCCAGAGATTGATCAGGTGGCGGGCCACCGCCCCCAAGCCACCCCCGGCAAAAACAATCAGAACCGACTGCATCATGACCCCGTTATCACAAACCAGACCATGCCATAGCACCCCTGACCCTGCCGGGTCGAGTTTTTCTCGCGAAAACCGGCGAATGTCTCAGCCGTTGACGCCCAGTTTCTTCTGCAGGCTGGTTGACGAGGTGGTGTATTGGAACAGCAAGCGCTTGTCGGGATAGATGTAGCGATGGGCCTTTTGCGCCGCCAGAGCCGCCTCGTGGAAACCCGACAGGATCAATTTCAGCTTGCCGGGATAGGTGTTGATGTCGCCGATGGCAAAAATCCCGGGGGTCGAGGTCTCGAATTTCTCGGTGTCGACCGGGATGAGGTTCTCGTGCAGATTGAGCCCCCATTCGGCGATCGGCCCCAATTTCATCGTCAACCCGAAAAACGGCAGCATCCGGTCGCAGGGCACTCTGAAAGCCGCCTGATCCATACCCTTGCACTTTGCCGCAGTCAGTTGCCCGTTGGCGCCTTCCAGGCCCGTGACCTGGCCGAACAGCAGATCCATTTTGCCTTCGGCCACCAGTTCGCGCATTTTGGCCACGCTATGGGGGGCCGCACGAAACTCGTCGCGGCGGTGCATCAGGGTCACGCGTGCGGCCACCGATTGCAGGTTCAGAGCCCAGTCCAGCGCGGAGTCCCCGCCGCCGACGATCAGCACATGATGATCGCGCAGGCTCTCCATCTGGCGCACAGCATAGAAGACACTGGTATTCTCGTAACTGTCGATGTCGGGTATCGGTGGTTTCTTGGGCTGGAACGAACCACCACCGGCCGCGACAAGCACGGTTTTGGCCTCGAACCGCGTGCCGGCATCGGTTTCGATGTGGAACAGCACGCCCTGTTCGCTCTCGTGGCGCGCGACAGACACCACCATCTCGCCGAGATGGAATTCGGGATGGAACGGCTCGATCTGCTGCAACAGATTGTCGACGAGTTGCTGGCCCGTCACCACCGGAAAGCCGGGAATGTCGTAAATCGGCTTTTCTGGATAGAGTTCGGCACATTGCCCGCCGATTTTTGGCAGAATATCGATCAAATGCGCTTTGATATCGAGCAAGCCGAGCTCGAACACCGCAAAGAGCCCCACAGGACCCGCGCCGATAATCAGGGCGTCGGTTTTGATCACCGCTTCATTGTGCTCAGTCATGCTCTGTTCCGCTTGTTCGATCTGCCCGAAAACCGGCCTGCAGCCTTCAGCTCTGGCGCGCAGGCGTATGCACCCGCAAGTCGTTGAGGGCATCACTGATCTTGATCTGGCAGGACAGGCGGGAGTTGGGACGCACATCGAAGGCGAAATCGAGCATGTCCTCTTCCATGCTGGCGGGCTGGCCGACAGCCTCCATCCATTCAGGCTCGACATAAACATGGCAGGTGGCGCAGGAACAGGCCCCACCGCATTCTGCATCGATCCCTGGCACCTGATGCTTGATGGCCACTTCCATCAGGGTCATGCCTGCCGTACCCGACACCGTGCGGGCTTCGCCCGTATGATCGATAAATGTCACATCAGTCATCATGCTCTCCGCGTGCTGGCGGGCATTTGCAGCCCCGTTGACCTCTGCCCGGCGTGCCATGCAGGCCGTTTCTCGTGCCGCTCCTTAGGCCATTCGTCCCGATTTGGCGAGGGAGAAAGAAAGACACACCCAAACCCTTTCACCATCCACAGAGGATAAATACAGCAAAAGATGTTATTTTACAGCGATCTAACCGCATCGTTAACATTTTTTGCCGTCAGGCGTTAACTTCGATTCGTTTCTCATTTCTTAACATGTTTCTTTCTGCCTCGGAGCCGACTAAAGTGAGCGTTGGATCGATGGGCTCGAGAACCGGATTCCGGCGTTAATCAAACGTCTGACCGCTCTGGATGCCTGATCGCCCGAGCATTTGTGAGGAAGACCATGCCGACTGCCAATAAACAATCGGATGCTGCCGAAGCTGCCCTTTCAGCGATTGAAGAGGCATTGGCTGAATCCATTGGTTCAGGACTGTCAACCGGTTCCGGCACTTCATCCGGTGCAGGAACAAGCACGGCTGCAGAACAGACTTCCTCGCAGGCGTCATCCTCTTCGCTCGGTCTCGACGAGCCTGCTGTTGATCCCCTCGCCGCGATCAAGGCCATCAAAGCCGCCCAGCGCGCCAAACCGCGCCAGGATACAGATTACGATAAGCCTGTCGCAGCGATTGCGGAATCCGATGTGGCCGCATTGACCCGTCCGGCCAATGATGACCGCCGCGAAATCGGCGAAGTCTTGCAAACCTTGCAGACCTCGGCCTCGAGCCGTGCATTTTTCTGGGCTTCGCTGGGCACCGTGACCTGGCTGGGTGCCTCCGGTTACTGGGCGGGTGAAAAGCTCGGCTGGAGCCTCACTGAATTGCTGACGGTGATGCAGCGTCCCGAAGGCGTCATGGCGGCCATCGGCCTGGCTCTACCCGTCGCAGCCCTTTACGGCATTGCCGATCTGTCGCGCCGCGCCCATGAAATGAAAAATGTCGCACAATCGATGGCCAAGGTCACGATGCGCCTCGTCGAGCCTGAAAGCATGGCATCCGATGCCGTGTTCAACCTGTCGCAGGCCATCCGCCGCGAAGTAGCGGCCATGGGCGACGGGATCGAGCGGGCCGTTGCCCGCGCTTCCGAGCTTGAAACCATCGTCCACACAGAAATTGCGACGATTGAAACCGCCTATAACCAGAACGAAGTGCGTTTGCGCACGTTGATCGACGATCTGTCCTCGCAGCGCGAAGCCATTATCTATCAGGCCGACCGCCTGAAACAGAGCATTGCCGGCAGCCATGAAGGCCTGTCAGCCGAATTGAACACGGCGGCAGACCGCCTGTCGGCGACCGTCGGCGATGCCGGCGCCCGGGTCTCGATGCTGCTGGGCCAGCGCGCCGAGGATATTGCCTCCACACTTTCAGACCGTGGCGAGCAGATGGTCGAACAGATCAGCATGCGCAGCCATGAACTGATCGAAACCTTCGTGCAGACCAATGAAAGCGTCAACCGCCGGATCGACCAGGCTGCGGTGGATGTGACCAAGTCACTCGACGGCAAGGCCCGCGAAATCACCGATGCCGTGCGCGAAACCGGCCAGACACTGGTGGTTGAAATTGTCGAGCGTGGCAATGACGTCCGCAAGACCATGGAAAGCGCGCAAACCGCCCTGCGCAACAACCTCGATAACGGTGCCGAGCAGTTGTCCTCCTCGATCCTGACAACGGGTCGCACGGTCACGGAAATGCTGGCCTCGCGGACGATGGCCCTGACCGACTCCCTGCGTCAGGCCGGAGAGGACGTGACCCATACGATCGCCACACAGGGCGAAAACATCACATCCCGCATCGAAACTGTCGGATCGGTCGCCAGCACCCGTCTGGTGGAAAGCGGAGAACGTCTGGCCAATGACATTGCGGCCAGTTCCAACAAGCTCGAAGAACTGATCGCTGTCCGCGGACCACGCGTGGCGCGCGATCTGACCTCGGCGGCCGAAGGCTTCTCCAAAACCCTCGAAGTCCAGGTTGGTGAAGCCCGCCATCTGCTTGAAGCAACCGCCCAGAGCTTCTCGGCAACCGTCAAACAGGAAGCCCGTCAGGCTTCCGATACGCTGGTCGAAAGCACTGCGACCATGCAGACCCACCTCAGTGAAGCCGCCAGCGAAGCCGCCCGCACGATCGGTGTCGAAGCCGCACAGGTCAATGCCAGCATCGAACGCAGCATCGAAATTGCCGCCCATACCCTTGAATCGCAGGGAACTGCTTTCAATACGGCACTCGAAAAGCAGAGCCACGTCCTGCAATCCACGCTCGGTTCCAACAGCAAATTGCTGGTCGACGCGATGGAACAGTTCAACACCCAGGTTCTGGTGCGCGGCGAGAACATCACCTCGAGCTTCGAGAAGTCGGCCAGCGGTTTCTCCAGCCGCATCGACGAGCGCTTCGGCGATCTCTCGAATGTGTTCGATGTGAAGGGCGAGATGCTCGAAACCCTGATCACCCAGAAGACCTTCGAAACGGGCGCCTTTATCGAAAAGCGCATGACCGATTTCGAGGCCCGCAGTATCGAAGCCGCGAATACGGTCACCGATCGCCTCGACACGATCTTCATCAAGATCGATGACGGCCTCGCCTCGCGCACCCAGAAGATGAGCGAAGCGGTGATTTCCAACGCCGTGGAAGCCGCCCATACGATTTCCGAAAGTGCCGAAACCGTTCGCGTTGCGATTGAAGAGCGCGCCAACCGCTTCGAGAAGGTTGTGCTCGAGCAAGCCGGTTCGCTGGTCGGCAAGATGGACGACAGCGCGCGCAGCCTGACCGAACAGCTGACCACCCGCACCAACGATCTGACTGCCACCTTCGACCACGGCCTGATGCGGATGGAGCGCGATGTGGTGGGCCGAATGGGCTCGCTGGTTGCCACCATCGACGACCGCAGCCGCGGACTGGTCAACACCATCGACGAGCGTTCGCGCTCGCTGGTGGAAACCCTCAATATGCGTTCGGAAATGGTCGGCGCGGCTCTGGGCCACCAGATCGAAGAAATTGCCGCCATTTTCAACGGTCGCGGGACCGAGTTGGTGCAGCAGATCCGCACCAACGGCGAAGTCATCACCCTCGCTGTCGCCCAGTCGGGCGAAGCCGCCAACCGCCAGATGGCAGGTGTTGCCGAAGGCATTCTGCGCAGCCTCGAGGGCCAGGGTCAGGCCATCACCAATGCCGTGCGCGATCAGGGCAGCAGCGTCACAGCCGCCTTGCAACATGAAGGCCAAAGCGTCACCGAAGCCCTTCGCACGCAGGGCCAGGCTGTCACTGACACCCTGCGCGACCATGGTCAGAACCTGACAGAAAGCCTGCGGATGCAGGGCCAGACTGTCACCAAGGAACTGCGCGATCAGGGCCAGATGGTCACCCAGGAACTGCGCGATCAGGGCGGTGCGGTGCTCGACATCCTGCAAGAGCAGAGTGTGACGATGACCACCGAACTGCGCGAGCAGAGCGAAACCATGCTGGTCACCGCCACCACGGCAGCCGAACAGTTGCGCCATGTGGTCGAGGAAAGCTCGAAAATCGCAGTGGGCCGTCTTGTCGACGTGGTCGACACGCTCAATGCGACCAGCGAACCACTGGTCAAGCGTGTTGCCGATCTGACAGAGACACTGGGCGAAGTGGTTGTGCGCGCCGATGGCACCCTGTCGCAGCTTGATAACGTGCTGCAGACCCGTATTGGCAACATCGAACAGACACTCGGCGTGATTTACCGCGACACCTCGCATGCCGCAGACAAAATGTCCCAGCATGTCGACGTCTTGCGTCAGGCGACCGGCACGATTGCCGAACAGATGCGCAGCGTGAGTGAAACCACCAATAACCTCGCCCGTCTCGAAAGCCAGATGAGCGCGGCCATCAGCAGCCGCGAAAGCTCTCTGACCCAGACCATGCAGCATCTGGCCGTCCAGAGCGACGAGTTCACGACGATGTCGAAATCGCATGCCGAAACGGTCACCACGGCCCTCGAGGAAACCGAGCGCCGCGCCATGGAAATCGGCCAATTGCTGTCAAGTTCGGCTGTCAGTGCGTCCGATGCCATCTCCCAGCAGGTCGATGCGCTGCGTGCGATGAGCCAGCGCGAGCGCGAGCGGCTTGCGGCAGCGGTCCGCGAAGTCTACGAAACCTCCCTGTCGGAAATGACAGTGGCAACAAATTCGGCCACCGAACGTTTCCGTTCGACCGCCGAGGAACTGGTGTCTGTCTCGACCGAAGTGTCGCAAGGACTGGAAAAGACCCGCAGCGAATTGCAGCGCGCCCTGGTCGAATTGCCGCGTGACACGCGTGAAGCCAATGAAACCGTCCGCGCCCTGGTCTCCGGTCAGCTGAAGGCCCTTGAAGAGTTGAAGTCGCTGAAACAGAACACCGGCCCCGGCCTCGGTGTCAGCCAGCGCATGGAAACACCGCGCCCTGCGCACCAGCAGCCGGTGCAGACTGCTCCGGTCCAGAGCCAGCCTGTCGCTCCGGCCTATCAGCCACCGATGCCGCAGCCCGTGATGCCACCCCTGACCATGCCGGAGCCTGTATACACAGCCCCAGTACAAGCCCCCGCATCCCGTCCGATCCAGCGCGACATGCCTGTCGCTCCTCCCATGGCACCGGCTCCTGTCTATTCGGCTCCGGTGAACCAGGCTCCTGTCATTCAGCCGACTGCACCACAAGCCGCGATGCCTTCGGCATCAATTCCGACAGCCGCAATTCCGACCACTGCGTCGGGTATCGCGGGCCAGCCCGGTATTGCAGGCTTTGATCCCTCCTTCGCCCCGCGCCGCGCCACGACCCGTGTCGAAGCTCCTGCCGCGCCTGCCGGCCCGACGGCCGCTTCGGGCTGGTTGAGCGATATGCTGTCGCGTGTATCGAACGAGGAACAGGCTGCCAAGCCGCAAGTCCCTCTTCCTGCCAGCGAATGGATTGCGGTTCTCAACCGCGACATCAATGCCTGCGCCAAGCAGGAAATGGTTCTGGGCTTCTGGGAGCGTGTGCTCAACGGTGACAGATCGGCCACCATGGCAGGCGTTCTGACCGGCAATGGCCAGCAGAAGCTGGATGAAGCCCGCCAGCGTTACCAGTCGGAAGGCGATTTCCGCTTCGTGATCGACAGCTTCCTCGGCCGCTTCGACGAATTGATGCGCGATGTCACCCCTGGCGAGCATGGCAGTTCGGTGATCCGCACCATCATGAGCTCCAACGAGGGCAAGGCCTACACCCTGCTCTGTGCAGCGGTTGGCCGCATCCACTGATCCCTTAGTTAGGGTCAGGCAAATACATTCAGGGGGCCGCTGGCCCCCTTTTTGTTGCGCACCCGGCCCTCCCTGTCCCGCCTTTTTTGCCTAGCGGCTATTTGTTTGGCGGTTTTCGGCATTTTTTAATCAAGATGGCCTTGCGCAATCGGCCGATCCTGACATTTGATGGGGAAGGATCAATACAAGATCAGGGAGTGTGACGTGGATTTAGGAATTGCCGGCCGCAAGGCCATTGTCTGTGCCTCAAGCCGCGGGCTCGGGCGGGGTTGTGCTTTGGCGCTGGCCGAAGCGGGTGTGCATCTGACCATCAATGGCCGCAACGAACAGGCGCTGGAGGCCACAGCCGCCGAAATCAAGCGGATTTCCGGCCTGACCCCGCATGTGGTGCTGGCTGACGTCTCGACCAAGGCCGGACAGGATGCCTTGCTGGAAGCCTGTCCAGACCCCGATATTCTGGTCAACAACAATGGTGGCCCGCCCCCCAAGGGGTTCCGCGAGATCGACCGCCAGGCCATGCTCGAAGGCGTCGTGCAGAATATGGTGACACCGATCGAACTCACCCAGCGGGTGATCGACGGCATGATCGCGCGCCAGTTCGGCCGCATCATCAATATCACCTCGGCCTCGGTGCTGACCCCCCTGGCGGGTCTGGACCTGTCATCGGGTGCGCGCGCCGGCCTGACCGGCTTTCTGGCTGGCGTGGCGCGTGAAGTCGCCTATGCCAATGTGACCATCAACGCGATTTTGCCCGGTATTTTCGACACAGACCGGATCAAGACCATGGTGGCCAAACAGGCCGAGCTGAAAAACATGTCGCAAGAAGCCATCCGCCAGGAGCGGATCAATGCGATTCCGGCAGGTCGTCTGGGTCAGGCCGATGAATTCGGCAAGGCCTGTGCCTTTCTGGCCAGCAGCCATGCAGGCTATATTACCGGCCAGAACCTGCTGATCGACGGCGGGGCGTTCCGCGCCTCGTTCTGATTGGCCGAACCGGTGTGCGGAACCCTGTTCTGCACACCACCCTTTTGTCCGGATGCGGCCTATGTTTCGCGGTATCGCTCTCAAGCTGGCTTCGACGCTTGCCTTCATCGCCATGTCCACCCAAGTGAAACTGGTAGCGGGCGGCTATCCGCTGGGCGAAGTGATCTTCTGTCGCGCCTTTTTTGCGATGATCCCTCTCGTGGTCTGGCTCGGGATGCGGGGGGAACTGGTCTCCTGCATCATCGACACCAGGCCCAGCAACCATATCCGCCGCTGCATGGCCGGTGCCACAGGCATGTTTTTCAGCTTTGGCGCCCTGACCAATCTGCCTTTGCCCGATGCCACCGCCATCAGCTATGTCACCCCCATCCTCACCACCGCCTTTGCCGCCATCTTCCTGCATGAACAGGTGCGTGGCTATCGCTGGACGGCCGTGTTTGTCGGATTTTGCGGCATGCTGGTGATGGTGTCGCCGCACCTCTCGAGCCTGACCAATCCCGACAGCCATTCCGACCTTTCGGCTCTGGGGGCGGCTTTGGGACTGGGCGGGGCAATCTGTTCGGCCTTTGCCACGCTGGAAGTGCGCAAATTGTCACAGGCCGAGCGCACCGGCTCGATCGTGTTCTATTTTACGCTCGCCACCTCGCTGGCCAGTGGCGCGACCGTGCTGCTGGGCTGGACCCTGCCCGACTGGCATGACGGCCTGTTGCTGGTCGGCTCCGGCATCATGGGCGGGGTCGGGCAAATCCTGCTGACCTCGAGCTATCGCCATGCCGATGTATCGGTGATTGCGCCGTTCGATTACTGCTCGCTGCTCTGGGCTCTGGTGATCGGCTATTTCATGTTCGGCGATCTGCCCAATCCGGTGGTACTCAGCGGCGCGGCGATTGTGATTGTCGCGGGCGTCACGGTGATCATCCGCGAGCGGCAATTGGGATTAAAAGTTCAGGCCGAACGCGAATCCGGCCATCATCGCAACACCTAACCCTTGTCGGAACAGCCCATGACAGCCATAGCCCTGACGATTGCAGGCTCCGATTCCGGCGGTGGCGCCGGAATTCAGGCCGATCTGAAAACCTTTTCCGCCCTCGGTGTCTATGGCACCAGCGTGATCACCGCCTTGACGGCGCAGAACACCCTGGGCGTCAGCGCGATCATGGATGTCGAGCCCGACTTCATCACCGCGCAGATGGATGCTGTGTTTTCCGACATATCTGTCAATGCCGTCAAAATCGGCATGTTGTCGCGCATCCATACGATCGAGGCGGTGGCGGCGGGACTGGACCGCCACCACGTCACCAAAGCCGTGTTCGACCCCGTGATGGTGGCCACCAGCGGTGACCGGCTGATCGACGATGCCGCCGTCAACCATCTCAAAACCCTGTTGTTCAAACGCGCCGTGCTGATCACCCCCAATCTGCACGAGGCGGCTGTGATTTGCGGCGGGCCGGTCGCGCATTCCGAGCAGGAGATGCGCGCGCAAGGCGAGGCCATTCTGGCCATGGGGGCACAGGCCGTGCTGATGAAAGGCGGGCATGGGGACGGCGCCCGATGCACCGACCTGTTGATCACACCCGATGCCGTGTTGCCCTTCAGCGCTCCGCGCATTGCCACCACCAACACCCACGGCACCGGCTGCTCGCTGTCCTCGGCGATTGCCGCGTTTCTGGCGCATGGTCTGGCGCTGGAAGAGGCGGTGGCCAAGGCCAAAACCTATCTGACCGCCGCAATCCAAGCTGCTGATACGCTGAAAATCGGCCACGGACACGGGCCGATCCACCATTTCCACGCTGTCTGGGATCGCTGATCCCGATGGGACCGGTGGTCATCCGATGTCTGGCGGTCCTGTCTGTCACCCAAACCATCAATTGGGCGGTGCTGTTTTACGCTTTCGCGCTGTGGGCCCCGCGCATTTTGAAAGAAACCGGCTGGTCTGAAACCCTCGTGTTCGGCGGCTTCTCGGTCGCCCTGCTGGCCACGGGGCTGTGTTCGCCCTATGCGGGCAAAAGCGTGGACCGCTATGGCGGCCGCCCTGTCTTGACCATCGGCACGCTGATCGGTGCAGCCGGACTGGTCGGACTGGCCCAGGCGATGACGCCAGCCACCTATCTGCTGGCTTGGGGCGTGATCGGTGCCGGTATGGCGGGCGCGCTGTATGATCCCGCCTTTGCCACGCTGGCACAGGTGGCAGGCCCGCACACCCGCCGTGCGATTTCGACGCTGACGCTGGCTGGCGGCTTTGCCTCGACCCTGTCCTGGCCCCTCACCCTATGGCTGTTGTCGAGCTATGACTGGCGGCAGATTGCTTGGCTCTATGCCGCCGTACTCGTGCTGCTCTGCGCGCCTCTGCACGCCTTCTTGCTGCCCAGAGCCAGTGAAAGACTAACCCCACCTGCCCCTTTGTCGACTGACAGCGGCACCAAACCCTCCGGCCCGATCCTCAACAGCCCCGAATGGCTGGCCATGACGCTGTTTGCCACGGTGATCATGATGCACGGTTTTGTGACCTCGGCCTTCTCGGTGCATCTGGTGCATGTGCTGGATACGCTGGGCCTGGGCGAAAGCACCGCCGTTCTGGCCGGTTCGCTGGTCGGCCCCGCGCAAGTCTTGGCCCGACTGGCGGAAATGCTGTGGGGCAAGCGGATCCCCGCTTTGATCCTGGGCGTGTTCAGCGTGATGCTGTTGCCGGTCGCTTTCGGCCTGCTGCTCGGCCTACCGACCGGATTGATGAGCGCGCTGCTGTTCGGGCTGTTTTACGGGGCATCGAACGGTCTGGTCACCATCGTGCGCGGCATTGTGCCGCTGGCCCTGTTCGGTCCGCATGGCTATGGACGCCGTCTGGGGATGATTTCGGCGCCCAGTCTTGCCATCAAGGCGGCTTCACCGATGGTGGTGGCCGCCGTCCTCGCCCAATCGGGGGCCGGTCAGGCCTTGCTGCTGTCACTCGGCTCGGCCACCATCGCAGGCATGGCCATGACCGTGCTGTTCCTGCGCGAACGCCATATCCGCTAACAAGCGCTTTAAACCTGCGGCGCCAACGTCAATTCGAGCCCGTCGAGCTCCTCGCTCCACAGTATCTGGCAGGACAGACGGGAATTGGTCTCGACCACCGGCAATTCATCGAGTTGCAGCCATTCTTCCTCGCGCGGCGGAAAGAGTTTTCCGACCCAATCGGGATGGATGAAGACATGGCAGGTGCCACATTCCGCAGCACCACCGCAAATCCCTTCGATGGGCAGGCCCCAATCGCGGATAATTTCCATCACCCGCCAGCCCTCAAGGGCTTCGAGGCTATGACGCTGGCCTTGGCGGTCGGTGACGTGAATAAAACCCATATCTTTTAAAGCCTCTTTGAATTACCAATCTTGATCGGTCGGTGGGTAGCAGGACGCAAGACCGTCCGATCATCCACCTCAAAACGGTCACAATAACCTTGCACCACTTGACGAATGGGCTTCAGATTGGCTTTGGTCAATATGAAATTTATACCAAAAGTGCAATGCACCATCAGTAAAACAGACGGATTCGAACGCGCATGGGCATCGAAGGCAAAGAAAAGGTCAAAACACTGGAAACCGGCGCGCATGCGCTGTCGGGCCAGTTGGGCAAAACCATCCAGCGCCTTCGCAAGGCCTATAATCTGTCGCTCTCGGAACTGGCCGAACAATCCGGCGTCGCCAAGTCGATCATCAGCCAGATCGAGCGCAACGAGACCAATCCGACGCTGGCGACCATCTGGCGGCTGTCGCAGGCGCTCGATATTTCCATCGAACGCGTGCTGTCGATTTCCGATGACGAGCCGTTCATCGACAAAACCATCCGGGGCGATACCCCGACGCTGACCTCCGATGACGGCAAGGTCAAACTCAATATCATCGGCTGGATCAAAACCGTCGAATGGCTGCAATGGTATGATGTCGAGGCCCAACCCGGCGGCGTGCTGGAATCCGACGCCCACCAGCGCGGTTCCATCGAGAGTCTGTCGGTCATTTCGGGTGAAATGGAAGTGGAAGTGGCCGGCGTGGTCCAGACAGCCAAAGCCGGAGAAACCCTGCGCTACCGCTGTGACCGGCCACATAACGTCCGCAATGTGTCGAAAAAACCCGCCCATGCCACCATGGTCTGCATCCTCAAAGCTGCTGTGATGGAGTGACCCGACATCGGGTCAGACAAACAGCCGGTCAGGGTGTCTTTTTTGCGGGTTTGTTGCTGGGCAGTGGCGGCAGACTTTTGAGATAGGTGGCGATCGCCATCCGGTCGGCATCCTCCAGATGCCCCATATTCTTGATCACCGAGGCCATCGAACCACCGGCCGAGTCAAAATCGGGCGTAAATCCGGTTTTCAGAAATTCCGCAACGTCCTCGGCCGTCCATTTGGCAAGGCCCGATGGATGGCTGGTGAGGTTGGGAATATAGCCCGCCCCGCCCTCCGGATCAGGCCCGCCCGACAGGCGCAACGGGGTGCGGATACCCCCCATGACGTCGCGCGGCGAATGACATTCGGCGCAATGGCCCGGCCCGTTGACCAGATAGGCCCCGCGGTTCCACAGATCGGATTGGCCCGTTTGCGGTTGATAGGAGACGCCCCCCAAATTCAGCCATTTCCACAGCCCCAATCCCCGCCGGAAGGAAAAGGGAAAGGGCAGGTCATGATCGGCAATCCGGCCCGAAACGGGTGGCAGGGTTTTCAGAAAGGCCAGCAGATCGACCAGATCCTGGTCATTCATCAAGGCATAGGAGGTATAAGGGAAAGCCGGATAATAGTGGCGACCATCGGGTGAAACGCCTTCGCGCATGGCCGCAATGAAGGTCAGCTCGCTCCACGCCCCGATGCCATCGCGCGTGTCGGAGGACAGATTGGGCACGCGGAAGGTGCCGAACGGGGTCGGCAGAGCCCGTCCACCGCCCAGACGCAGTCGGTCATCCTGATCGGGTGTGGCATGGCAGGAGGCGCATCCTCCGGCCCAGAACAGGGTCTGGCCATTCTCGAGCCGCGCCGGGCCTGTCGCAACCGGCACAGACCCGCGCACCGCATGCCAGACGGAAGGGGCAGTCAACAGCCAAAAGCCTGCGACTCCGCAGAGCAGAGCAGCCACAAGGCCCGACAGAACTAGCCTTTTGCTCATCCCGATCACCCCGTCTTAACCGGCTGCGTGGCCGTCGAGGGCCTTATTTCTTTTCGATGCGGTAAGTCTCGTGGCAACTGCCGCAATTCTGGCCGACCTTGGGGAAATTGGCCTTGAAACTGGCTTCATCGGTGATGCTGCCCAGTGCCTCCTTGGCGTCAGCCCCGAATTTGACCAGACGCGCATCGAAATCGGCTTTGGCTTCCCAGATTTTCGGCGAGGCGGTAGTTTCACCACCCGTCTCGCTGCCCTTGGGATAGAGCGCCGACATCTTGCCCGAGGCTTCGACAAAGGTTTCCAGCGAGGCTTTGACTTTGGCGAGATCAAACGGAGCCTGACCGCGCATCATCTGTCCGGGATCACGCATCGCACCCCCCACCGACTTCATCACCGCCTTGCGGCTGGCAATCGGGTCATTCTGGGCCGACACGGACGAACTCAGCAACGGCAGGGCCAGCACAGTGCCAGCCAGCAACATCAACGCGGTGTTTTTCATGGTGATCTTGAGCATGGTTCGTCCCTTCAATCGTTTGGTTTTTATGATTTTGAAGCCGTGGCGAAAGCCGCCACGGCTGGCGCAATAAACGATTATTCAGCTGCGATACGCGCGGCATGGATGGCCGCAAAGACACGATCCGGCGTCGCAGGCATATCAATGTGCCTGATCCCGTAAGCGCGATCAAGGGCATCGACCACCGCATTCATCACCGCGGGGCATGATCCGATCGATCCGGCCTCGCCCGCGCCCTTGATCCCCATCGGATTGGTGGTGGACGGCACGTTGCGCGTTTCGAAATCGAACTGCGGCATGTCACCGGCACGCGGCAGCGCGTAATCCATCAGCGATGCCGTCACCAACTGGCCCTCGGCATCATAGACCGTGCGCTCGAACAGCGCCTGCCCGATCCCCTGGCCAACGCCGCCATGCACCTGCCCCGCCAGCAGCAGGGGATTCACGGCCAGCCCGAAATCGTCGCAGATCGTATAACGCTCGATGCTGACATGGCCGGTGTCGGGGTCGATGCTGACCTCCGCAACATGGGTGCCGTTGGGATAGGTGGCATCGGGTGGCACAAAATCACCCTCGCCGGAGCGCATCGCCTCGCTGACACCGGGCTTGTTGGCCAGATCGATGAAACTCACCGAACGGTCGGTCCCTGCGACGCGCACGCGCCCGTCGACAATTTCAAGATCGGCGACTGCGGCTTCCAGCGCACCGGAGGCAAGCTGCTTCAGCTTGTCAGCCAGATGTTCGGAGGCCCGCCAGACCGAAATGCCGCCGACCGGGATCGACCGCGAACCGCCGGTGCCATGGCCGGTTTTAACCTTGGCCGTATCGCCCTGCACCACCCGGATCCGCTCCAGCGGCAAATCGAGGTGCTGTGAGGCGAATTGCGCATAGGCGGTGGCATGGCCCTGCCCGTTGGATTGCGTTCCCGAATAGATCGTCACACCGCCATCGGTTTCCAGCGTGATTTTGACATCCTCGCCTTCACCCCAAGCGGTGCATTCAATATAGGTGGCCAGACCGATACCGCGGATCAGTCCCTTTTTCCGGCTATCTTTCAGACGATTTTTGAAGCCCGCCCAATCGGAGGACTCGAGTGCACGCGTCATGTGGCCGTTGAAATCGCCGGTATCATAGGTGCGCTGGCCGATCGGGGTCTTGTAGGGCATGGCGGCCGGTGCAATGAAGTTGCGGCGGCGGATCTCGTCCTGCGACAAGCCCGTGGCCCGCGCGGCCGCATCCACCAGACGTTCAAGCACATAGGCCGCCTCGGGACGGCCCGCGCCGCGATAGGCATCGACGGGCACGGTATTGGTATAGACGCCGCGCACGCGCACATGCAGAAGCGGAGTTGCATAGACCCCCGTCATCATCGTGCCGCCCAGATAGGGGATATAAGGCCCGTATTGCGACAGATAGGCGCCCAGATTGCCCAGAATATCGAAGCGCATGGCCAAGAACCGGCCACGGCTGTCGAGAGCCACTTCGGCAACCGTGTAATTGTCACGGCCCTGGCAATCGCCCACGAAATGGTCACCGCGTTCGGCAATCCATTTGACCGGACGTTTGAGCCGCTTGGCGGCTTCCAGCACCAGCGGATATTCGCGGTAGACAAAGGTTTTTGTGCCGAAACCGCCACCGACATCGCCGGTGATGACGCGGATGTTCTCCGGCGGGACTTTCATCACGAGATTGGCCATGCTGTTGCGGATGCCGTGCACGCCTTGGGACGAGACCGTCAGCGTGAAGGACTTGCTGGCCGCGTCATATTCGCCGATGGCGCCGCGGGTTTCGATATAATTGGTCACCAGACGGTTGTTCTCGACATTCAGCGACACTGTTCGCGCGGCCTTGGCAAAAGCGGAATCGACCTTGGCCTTGTCACCCATCGAGGCATCAAAGGCCAGATTGTCGGCCTGCTGGCTCCATACGGCAGCCGAGCCTTTGGCCACGGCGGCGCGCATGTCCACCACCGCCTTGAGCGGCTGATAATTTACCGGCACCGCTTCAGCGGCATCGCGGGCGATCTCGATGGTGTCGGCGACGATGAAGGCCACCGCATCGCCCACATGTTTGACCGTATCGACCGCCAGCGCGGGCGCTTGGGCCACCAGATTCTGGGTCTTGTCGTCATTGGGCAGCGGCGCAAGGCAGGGCACGGGTCCAAGATGGGCCAGATCGGCCCCCGTCAGCACCAGCCGCACACCCTTCATCGCCAGAACGGGAGCAAGATCACCGATGGTAAAGCGGGCATGGGCATGCGGACTGCGCAACACCAGCGCATGCAGATGACGCTCGGGATTGAAATCGGCCATATAATGGCCTCCACCGGTCAGCAGACGATGGTCTTCCACACGGCGCATTGATTGCCCGACACCAAATTTTTTTACAGCCATAACCGTTTCTCCCTGAAGTCCTGTTTGTTTTTGTGTGCGGGGTGATCAGGCCGCGCCGGTTTCCACCGGTTCGCCGTGCTCCACCCAATCCAGCATACCGCCGGCATAATGCGCATCGATCGCCACACCGGCGGCATGGGCCATAGCCGCAGCGGTCAGAGACCGCTTGCCCGAACGGCACGACAGCACCACCCGCTTGCCTTCGTGGATCGGCAGATCGGCGACCGAGAAGACCGACAGCGGGTTCAACCTCGCCGAAGGAATATGCCCTGCCTCGAATTCATGGGCCTCGCGCACATCCACCACAATCATGGTGCCCGCAGCCAGTCCGGCCTTGATGGCGGCAATGTCCAGATTTTCGACCTTTG
Organism: Hyphomicrobiales bacterium; assembly: GCA_947447895.1. Classification (GTDB taxonomy): domain Bacteria; phylum Pseudomonadota; class Alphaproteobacteria; order Rhizobiales; family Beijerinckiaceae; genus CAIYZJ01. Next base: position 4,106 of record CANFLM010000030.1, on the reverse strand, counting down.
TCATCTACCCTGTTCCTGTCACGCAGACTCTTTATTGTGTATTCTTGACCGAGCTTGGGCCACTTGTCACATAGTCTTTTTTGCATGAGGCCATTGAACTGTGAACATAAGTCTCCGTTTGCGCGCGATGGAGGACCGGAACAGGCCCGACCACCCAAGCGTTTGCCTATTTTTTACGCACACACGTCTGCAAATTGATGCAATCCCGCTAAAAAACCTCTAGCCAGCAAGGAGATCGCGTGGAAACTTAGGCAACGACGTGAAGATGAAGGTTTATCCCGCTCAAAGGACTTTCAAACGACCATGGTGCTGAAATCGACAGAAGCGAGATCACCGGCAATCTTTGACGAGATGCTCACCAGCGACAACGGGGCCAGACGGCCCTATGAGGCCATTGCCGAATGGCTGGCCACCCAGACCCGTGGCAGCATCAAGAAAAAGCAGGAAGAGGCCGACGCGATTTTCAGGCGGCTCGGCATCACCTTTGCCGTTTATGGCGAAGGCGGCTCGAACGAGCGGTTGATCCCGTTCGATCTGATCCCGCGTGTGCTGTCAGCGCGTGAATGGCGCTCGCTCGAACGCGGGATCGAACAGCGCGTCAGGGCGCTCAACGCCTTTCTCTATGACATTTACCACCGCCAGGACATTGTGCGCGCCGGACGCATCCCCGCCCACATGATCAATCAGAACGAGGCCTTCCTGCCGGAGATGGTCGGTTTCGATCCGCCCCGCAATATCTACGCCCACATCATTGGCACCGATATCGTGCGCACGGGTGAAAACGAGTTTTTCGTTCTCGAGGACAATCTCAGAACACCGTCGGGGGTCTCCTATATGCTGGAGAACCGCGAGGCGATGATGCATCTGTTCCCCGAGTTGTTTTCGGCGCATCGGGTGCGGCCGGTCGAGCAATATCCGGAATTGCTGCGCCAGACCCTTGAAAGCGTGGCTCCGGCCAACTGCCAATCCGACCCCACCATCGCCGTGCTGACGCCGGGCATCTACAATTCGGCCTATTTCGAACATTCCTTCCTCGCCGACCAGATGGGCGTAGAATTGGTGCAGGGCTCGGATCTTTTTATTCAGGATGGCGCGCTCTATATGCGAACCACCAAGGGCAAGGAGCGGGTCGATGTGCTGTATCGCCGCGTCGATGATGCCTATCTGGATCCTTTGTCGTTCGATCCCCATTCGATGCTCGGTGTGCCGGGCCTGTTCGATCTCTATCGGGCGGGTGGCGTGACCATTGTCAACGCTCCGGGCACCGGCATTGCCGATGACAAGGCGATCTATGCCTATGTCCCCGACATCATCGAGTTCTATACCGGTGAAAAACCGATCCTCAACAATGTGCCGACCTATCGGTGCAGCCTCGACAGCGAACGCGCCTATGTGCTGGACCATCTCAGCGAGTTGGTGGTCAAGGAAGTGCACGGCTCGGGCGGCTACGGCATGCTGATCGGGCCTGCGGCAACCAAGCGCGAACTGGCCGAATTCCGCAAGCGGATCGAGGCGCGGCCCGGCAATTACATCGCGCAGCCCACGCTGGCACTGTCGACCTGTCCGGCTGCGACAGCTGCAGGCTTTGCCCCCCGCCATGTCGATTTGCGGCCCTTTGTGCTGTTGGGTGACAAAATCCGCCTGACGCCGGGCGGTTTGACCCGTGTGGCCTTGAAAAAGGGCTCGCTGGTGGTCAATTCCTCGCAAGGGGGCGGCACCAAAGACACCTGGGTTCTGGAGGACTGACGATGCTCGGACGCACAGCCTCTAACCTGTTCTGGATGTCGCGCTATATCGAGCGTGCCGAGAACATCGCCCGCCTGACCGAAGTCGGCTACCGCATTTCCATGACCCCCGACACGGGATCGGGCCACCGCGAGGACTGGAAATCGACCCTGATTGCCGCAGGCTGCCTCGACGCTTTCATGAAACGCCACCACACGATTACCGCCGAAAAGGTCCAGCATTTTCTGCTGTTCGATCCCGAGCATCCGTCCTCGGTGCGCTGCTGTCTGGAAACCGCACGCAACAATGGACGGGCTGTGCGGACGGGGCTGACGCGCGAAATGTGGGAAGCCCTCAATTCGACATGGATCGAATTTGCAGCCATCAAGCCCGGTACGCTGGATTCCGGCAAATTGCCGGATTTTCTCGACTGGATCCGCCAGCGCTCCAACATGTTCCGCGGCGCCCTGCTTGGCACTCTGCTGCGCGACGAGGGCTATTTCTTTGCCCAGTTGGGAGCCTTTGTCGAGCGCGCCGACAATACAGCGCGGATTCTCGATGTGAAATATTACGTCCTGCTGCCCTCGCACGAGATGATCGGCGGCGGGCTAGACGTCTATCAATGGGAGACAATCTTGCGGTCGGTGTCGGCCCATACCTCCTACCGCCATGTCTATAAGGACAGTTACAAACCTTGGAATGTCGCCGAATTCCTGATTTTACGGCCAGAAATGCCCCGTTCGCTCCGCTTCAGCTATGACTGGATCGAGCGGTCACTCAACGGGTTGAAGGGCATCAATCCGGCGGGCGAACAGGCCCGCAGGCAATGCGCCGCAGTGCTGGCCGATCTGCAGAACGGCTCGATGGATGCGATTTTCCAGAACGGACTGCACGAATTCCTCAACCAGTTCATGCAGCGCAACAACCAGATTTCGGCATCGGTGGCTGCCGAGTACCACTTCCAATGACCCAGTCCGCGATCAAGTCCATGCTCATTTCGATCAGGCATACGACCCAGTACCATTATGACGGCCCGGTCCAGCATGCGGTGCAAGCCCTGCGACTGACACCGCCTTCGGGCCTCAGCCAGCAGGTGCGTCAATGGTCGATCCATATTCCGGGTTTCGAGGGCGCCTCGCAGTTTACCGATGCCTTCGGCAATGTCGTAAATCTGGTGACCCCGCCCGGCCCCGTCACCAGCATGGAGATTGTCGCCGAAGGCCAGATCGAAACCATCGACACCGCAGGCGTGGCCGGGTTCACGCGCGAAGCAGCCCTGCCCTCGCTCTATCTGCGCCAGACGTCCCTGACCGCACCGGACGAGGCGATCAGAGATCTGGCCGACCAATGCCAGAGCCCGGACCGGCTGACCCGTCTGCATGATCTGATGGGCCGCATCCGCGATGCGGTGCGCTATGACACCGATGCCACCCATGCCCTGACAACGGCCGGTGAAGCCCTTAGGGAAGGGGCCGGCGTGTGTCAGGATCACGCGCATGTGATGATTGCCTGCGCCCGCCATCTGGGGATACCGGCCCGTTATGTCACCGGGTATCTGCATCTCGAAGAAGACGATACGGCGGTGGCCCATCATGCCTGGGCGGAAGCCTATACCGACGATCTGGGCTGGATCGGCTTTGATCCGGCCAACCGGATTTGTCCGTCGATCCATTATGTGCGGCTTGCTGTCGGCCTTGACGCGCGCGGTGCCGCCCCTTTGCGGGGCATCCGTTTGGGACCATGGGTGGAAAACCTCTCGGTAGAGGTTGTCGTGAAGCAATCCCAACAGTAAGCATGGGGGCTGCGACAGAATCCTAACCCACAGCCAATTGTGAGGCACCCATGACCTATTGCGTCGGCTTGCGTCTTGATGGCGGCATTGTGTTTGCGTCCGATACACGCACCAATGCCGGTTTCGACAACATTGCCATTTTCCGCAAAATGCACGTATGGGAACGCTCGGGTGACCGCGTATTGGTCCTGCTGTCGGCCGGCAATCTGGCTGTGACGCAATCGGTGATCTCGCTGCTCAACGAACAGATCGACGCCGAGCGCGATGATGGCGGTCCCTCGCTGCTGAATGTGGAAACCATGTATCAGGCCGCCCGTGTGGTGGGCGATGCGGTGCGCGAGGTCCGGCGGGTCGATGGCCCGTCGCTGGAAGCGGCCAACAGCACCTTCAGTGCCTCCTTCATTCTGGGTGGCCAGATCCATGGCGAGCCACCGCGGATGTTTCAGATCTAGTCGGAAGGCAATTGCATCGAAGCGACCAAAGACACACCGTTTTTCCAGATCGGCGAGCACAAATACGGCAAGCCGATCCTTGACCGTGTCGCGCGCCCCGAAATGGCCATTGGCGAAGCCGCCAAGCTGATCCTGCT
>CANFLM010000029.1 GCA_947447895.1 Hyphomicrobiales bacterium | reverse complement strand
GTTGAAACTGCGGTCGCCCATCAAAATGATCGTGGTATTGGTGGCTCCGACGCCCGCGACATTGAAAATCGGACGGGCATAATCACGCAGCAGGTTCTCAACCTCGGCATCGCGGATTACGCCTTTCATCTCCTGTGCATGCGCGGCCACAGGGGTGAGGGCGGTGGCCACGCACAGGCCGAAGGCAAGCGAGCGCATGGCCCAAGCGCGCAATCGGGTGCGGCTTGATACAGGGGGGCCGCTCAGCGTGGCAGGGGCAACGGATCCGTTCATGACAGTCACTGGTAAATTGTTAATGCTTTGCATCCAGTTAAGGCTTATCACGCTTACGCGTCAATTCACACAGCCCGGGTAACAGCAGGCTGGCTTCATGCCCGATGGGGAGATGACAGGTTCTATGACCAGCAATAACGGCAAAGACATGACCAAAACGATCATTCCCCAACCCTCCAGACGCGGTGAAGTCGCGCCCTTTCTGGCTATGGATGTCTTTGCGGCTGCCGTGAAGCGGGAGAAAGAAGGCCATACCATTGTGCATATGGAGGTCGGCCAGCCCGGCGCGCCTGCTCCTCTGGCCGTGCGCCAGGCGGCCAGACAGGCACTCGATATCGGCAAGATCGGCTATACGGAAGCCTTGGGGATGCGGTCCTTGCGCGAAAGAATCGCCCAACATTATCATCAAGCCTATGGCGTGAGCGTTCCGGCGGATCGGGTGGCGGTCACCACCGGGTCTTCGGCGGGCTTTATCCTGTGTTTCCTGTCGATGTTCGAGGCCGGAGACCGGGTGGCCATTGCCTCGCCCGGCTATCCCGCCTACCGCAACACCCTGACGGCATTGGGGTTGGAACCTGTCACGATCGAAACCTCGGCCGCCACAGGCTGGGTTGTGACAGGGCAGGCCGTGGAAAAAGCCCATGCCGAAACGCCTTTGAAAGGTGTGCTGGTGATGAGCCCTGCCAATCCTTCGGGAACGATGATGAGCCCGCAGGCGATCCGCGATTTGACCGATACCTGCCGCCGCTTGGGAATCTGGCTGATTTCGGACGAAATCTATCACGGTCTGACCTATGACAAGCCCGCCCAAACCGCGCTGGCCTTTGATGACAATGCGGTGATCGTCAATTCCTTTTCCAAATATTACTGCATGACGGGCTGGCGGGTCGGCTGGCTGATCCTGCCGCCGAGCCTGGTGCGTCCTGTCGAACGTCTGTCGCAAAGCCTCTATATCTCTGCACCGCAACTCAGCCAGATTGCCGCAGAGGCGGCCTTTGATGCGGTCGAGGATCTCGAAGTGATCAAAGAGGGCTATGCGCGCAACCGCCGCTTGTTCATGAAAGAATTGCCCGGCTTGGGCTTCGGGCAGATGTTGCCGGTGGATGGGGCGTTTTATGCCTATATCGACATCGGCCAATTCACCAATGACTCGATGGCCTATTGCCGCCGTCTGCTCGATGAAGCCGGCATTGCCGCCACACCGGGACTGGATTTCGATCCGGATCGGGGCAACAGGTTTATGCGCCTGTCCTTCGCCGGTACCTATGAGGATTGCGAAAGCGCCATCGAGCGTCTGGCCGCATTTCGCCGCTAGGATCTGAGTTTCATATTGATCCATAAAAAAACGCCGGTAAAACCGGCGTTTTTTCTTGGGGTGTGTTTGATCGGATCAACTTCCGGTGATGGCCGATTTGGCCTTGGCCCACCAACCGCCGCGACGCTCCTTGTTCTCGGCGCCGACCACGACCGGCTCGGTGGCCAGCGGCTGTTCGATGACCGGAGCAGGGGGAACCACAACCGGTTCGGCCACAACGGGAGCCGCGACCACCGGAGCAGGTTCAGCCGGAGCGGGTTCCGCAACCGCAGCACTGGCCGCAACAGAGGCTGCTTCTGCCGCTTCCGCTGCTTCAATCGCCTTTTTGGACGGGCGACCGCGCCGCTTGGCGGGTTCGGCAACAGGTGCGACCACATCAGCCAGAGCCAATTCGACGGCCTGTTCGACCGTTTCAGCGACAACATCGTCAGCCTTGACGGCCTTGCGACGGCCACGCGGAGCTTTGGCTGCGACAGGCTCGACGGCCGTTTCGGCTTCAGCGGGAGCGTCATGGGCGATGGCAGCATGATCATCCTCATGCGCATCGGCATGGCCATCCGCATCAGCACCAAATGACGTCTCATCGTCATTCTGGCCTTCTGGCAGAGCGCCCGCGTCATCACGGTCACGACGGTTGCGACGGCCACCGCGGCGGCCACGGCGACGGCCGCGCAGGCCTTCACCGTCACCGGAATCACGGACCGGCTGGTCCGCACTCAACGGACGGTCAGAGTCGGCATCTTCAATGGTCTCGCCATTGAACGGGGCAATCGTAATATCGGGCTGCGGAGCATCCAGCGACATCGGACGTTCGCCCTGCGGCAGACCCTCACGATCACCACGGCCACGGCGGCGGCGACGGCGGCGGCGACGGCGACCCTGTTCGTCGGTGCCACCTTCACCATCATCGGCGCGATGCTGGTTGCGCTCGCCATTGCGGTCAGACCGCGATGTTCCTTCGCGCGCAGAGGCTTCCACATCGACCAGCGGCTCGTCTTCTTCCTCGTCCTCGACCTCGTCGATTTCCGGCTCGTCTTCATCGTCCTCCATCAGTACGCTATCGACCTGGATGCCGATCATGATGCGTTCGACAGGGGTGGCCAATTCGCCGCGCTCGATCGCGAAGGCATGGGTGCCGGTGTGGCTGTCATCGGCCAGCACGGTAATGACAACGCCGAACCGTTCTTCCAGCGCGCGCAGATGGCTGCGCTTCTGGTTGAGAATGTAGAGCGCGACTTCCGAACGGGTCCGCACTGTCAGGTTATGCGTGGCAGAGCGCAACAGATGCTCTTCGACCGCGCGCAGGACATGCAAGGCGACCGAAGGCACGGCACGCACAAACCCGATCCCCGCGCAATGCGGGCAGATGATGGTCGAGCCTTCAAGCACACCGGTGCGGATGCGCTGGCGCGACATTTCGAGCAGGCCGAACGGAGAAATCCGGCCGACCTGGATGCGGGCGCGGTCGTTTTTCAACGCGTCCTTCATCCGGCGTTCCACCGCACGGTTGTTGCGGTTTTCCTCCATGTCGATGAAATCGATCACCACAAGACCGGCCAGATCGCGCAAGCGCAACTGGCGCGCGACCTCGTCGGCTGCTTCCAGATTGGTTTTCAGAGCGGTGTCTTCGATATTGTGCTCGCGCGTCGCACGGCCCGAATTGACGTCGATCGCCACCAGCGCCTCGGTCTGGTTGATGACCAGATAGCCGCCGGATTTCAGGGTGACCTGATTGGAGAACATCGCATCCAGCTGCGCCTCGATGCCATAACGGGCAAACAGCGGCTGCGGATCGCGATAGGGTTTCACGTTGCGGGCATGGCTCGGCATGAGCATCCGCATGAAATCCTTGGCATCCTTGTAGGAGGCCTCGCCCGCGACAATCACCTCGTCGATGTCTTTGTTGTAGAGATCGCGGATCGAACGCTTGACCAGCGAACCTTCTTCATAGACCAGCGCAGGCGCGGTCGACTGCATGGTCAATTCGCGGACATTTTCCCACAAACGCATCAGATATTCGAAATCGCGCTTGATTTCCGGCTTGGTTCTGGCTGCTCCCGCGGTGCGCAGGATCACGCCCATGCCATCCGGCACTTCCAGATCCTGTGCGATGGTTTTCAGACGCTTGCGGTCCACCACATTGGTGATTTTGCGCGAAATGCCGCCCCCGCGTCCGGTATTGGGCATCAGAACCGAATAGCGGCCGGCCAGCGACAGATAGGTGGTCAAAGCCGCACCCTTGTTGCCGCGCTCTTCCTTGACGACCTGAACCAGCAGGATCTGCCGGCGTTTGATCACTTCCTGGATCTTGTATTGGCGGCGGTAGTGGCGCGGACGCTCCGGTACTTCTTCCATCGCATCTTCGGCGCCGACCTGCTCGACGCTGTCATCCGCGCTTTCCTCCGATGATTCATCACTGTCATCACCGTCATGCTCGTCGGACCCATGCTCGTGATCATCGTGATGGTCGTCGTGATGGTTCGAGGCTTGATGCGCGTGCTCCTCGCCATGGTCATGGCCGTGATCGTGACCCTCTTCATGGTGATGTTCATGGTCTGGATGGCCGGACGCATCGGCCTCGTGGCCGTGCTCCTCATCCGAAGCGACGGCTTCACTCACGACCGGATCGGATTTGGACGTGCGCGGCTTGGTGCGGCTGCGGCGACGCTTGTTGCGGCCTTCTTCCTCGTCCGCCTCGCGATCGGCGCGGGCGTCTTCAGCCAGCAAAGCTTCACGGTCAGCGACCGGGATCTGGTAATAATCGGGGTGGATTTCGCTGAAAGCCAGGAAACCGTGTCGATTGCCGCCATATTCGATGAAGGCCGCCTGAAGGGACGGCTCCACACGGGTGACTTTGGCCAGATAGATATTGCCGCGCAGCTGTTTTTTATTAGCGGCTTCGAAGTCGAATTCCTCGATCCGATTTCCGCGCACCACCACAACCCGTGTTTCTTCCGGGTGGGCGGCATCGATCAACATTTTGTTCGCCATGAGATACTCTCACTAGCGCCAACTCTTCGCGTTCAGACGCGCGATGTCCCAAAAGAGCCGAGATGACGGGCCTGGCAGGCCCGGATGAATGACGGCGGAAACACAGCGATCGCGGGTGAAAAGGGGCGCGATGCGGCCGCGACAATGCGGCCAAGGTGGAATGGGAAAGGTCTGCGAGGGGGCTCGTAGGGCTGCGGTGAACAGAAGGACGCGCAAAAACCAACCGGTTTTGCGTCATCCTTCCTGCGACCGTACGGAGCCATTCGCCCACGTTCATAGACCTCGATAAGTTCGACAGCCGACACTTGGCAACAGGATCGATCATGATACCGTCGTGCGTCGGAAAAGACTTCCAGGAGCCGCCAAAAGAGCGGATACCCTGGTAAGAGTGCTGCGCGCGACCATTATGGGTTCCGCAGTCGGGAACCGGACCGGATGAGGCGGATCAGTCATTCTGATCACTTCTTCGACCGATTTGTCACAATGACAATCACAACCATTTAACTCTAACGCTTAAGCGGGAGGCTTGGCAAGCGATTCCCATTCTCGACAACGTGAATGTTGGCCACGATGCGCCATGATAACGCTCATCTGCCCTTTGCGAAGAAGGGTGATCAGGATAGAAAGAGTTGCGTTTTCATGAGGAATTGGGCGATTGCGACTGTTTGGAACACTGTCAGGCATTATGGGGACCCGCTTGCAGGCTCGACCTGCGGCTCATAGGTGCCTTTTTGCCCTGTGCGGGGTGTTGGCGATCATGGCCGTGTCGGCAGCCAAAGCCCAGACCCCCGTCCAGATGCCAGTCCAGATGCCCGTTCAGTCTCCTGCTCTGACAGCCGGGAAGCAGCCAGTTGCCCTCGAGGCGCGGCTGGAAGGGGACCGGTCCGTCACTGTCCTGACCATGACCCTGACCCATAAGGTCGATGTCGACATTTATCCGATGCAATCGCCCGACCGGCTGGTGATCGATCTGCCTGCTATCAATTTCCAGATCCCGCCAGCCTTCAAATCGGCCAGAACGCCTTTGGTCAAAATGGTGCGTTACGGACTGTTCGGGCCGGATAAAGCCCGCATCATCATCGATCTGGCCGCTCCCGCTCTGGCCGGTCGCATCACCACACAGGTGGTCGCCAGCGGTTTTGCCCGTGAATTGAGCATCGAGATCAAGGCTGTCGAGCCCTCTTTGTTCGCTCTCAGGGCGCAAGAGGCCGAATTTGCCAAGCGCAGCAGCCTGTTGACCAGCGACAGGATGGCCGAAGGGGCGGGGACTGTGGCTCCGCCATCAGGTGCAAAAGGCAGAAATACGGACCGGCGGCCGTTGATCATGCTCGATCCCGGACATGGCGGGCCCGATACGGGGGCCGTCGGGCTCAACAACCTATCCGAAAAGGATGTGGTGATGGCCTTTGCCAGAGATCTCAAATCCCTGCTGGAAAGCCGGGGGCAGTATCGTGTGATGATGACCCGCGAAACCGATGTGTTTGTCACGCTTGACGAGCGGGTGCGCCTGTCGCGTCAGAATAATGCCAGCCTGTTTGTTTCGATCCATGCCGACCGGCTTGCAACCGCTGCGGAGGTCCACGGGTTTACGGTCTATACAGGTTCCGAGAAGGCGACCGATGCGGAATCAGCCATTCTGGCCGAGAGTGAAAACCGGTCCGATGCGATGGCCGGCGCCGATTCCGTGGCCGTGCGCGAGGATGTCAGTGATATTCTGGATGATCTGGTCAGGCGCGAGACCCGCAGCCATTCCGCTTTGTTTGCCCGGACCTTGCTGGGGCGCATGGAGGCTTCGGGGCAGGTGATGAACAAGAACCCGCACCGTTCCGCTGGTTTCAGAGTGTTGCGGGCCCCCGATGTGCCGTCGGTTCTGCTGGAACTGGGCTATCTGTCCAGCAAGACCGATATCGGCAAATTGTCGGACAGTACTTTCAGGGAGAAAATGACCGGCGATATCGCCGATGCGATCCAGCGGTTTTTCGAGACAACAATGACCCAGGACGCGCAAGGTGTGCTGCCGCATTGATCCGGGCCAAATTTTGCCGCGATTGCCGCTTAGAAGCGCGGTCATGCAGGATTGTTGTGGGTAAAAAGAGTGCAGAGCAGGGCTTTGCCTCTATCGGCGCAGAAAGTGCGGAACTATAAGATGCGCTTTGACCGGATCGGCTTTTAAACGGGCCGGATGGCAAGACGCGGATTTGGGCTCCGCCCGAGCAGTGAGACAGACGGACATGATGCGGCATCTGCTGCGCTTTTTTGGTTGGCTTTTTACCCTCTCGGCGATTCTGGGGGCGATTGGTGCTGCTGTTGTCGCTGTCGTCATCTGGCATTTTTCGCAAAGTCTGCCCGACTATTCCCAGTTGGCCACCTATCAGCCCGCTGTGACTACCCGTATCCATGCCGGTGATGGATCGCTTCTGGCCGAATATTCGCGCGAGCGCCGCTTGTTTCTGCCCTTCAACGCCATTCCCGACCGGATGAAGGAAGCCTTTATTTCTGCCGAGGACAAGAATTTCTACAAGCATCCCGGTGTGGACATCGAAGGCATAGCGCGGGCCGTAGTGTTCTTGCTCAAGAAAACACCGGGACAGCGCGCCCAGGGCGCGTCCACCATCACCCAACAGGTGGCCAAAAACTTCCTGTTGAGCAACGAGGACAGTTTCTCGCGCAAGATCAAAGAAATGCTCGTCGCCCTGCGCCTCGAGCAGGCCTACACGAAAGAGCGGATTCTTGAACTCTATCTCAATGAAATCTATCTGGGGTTGAGCAATTACGGGGTGGCCGCCGCCTCGCTCAACTATTTCAACAAGGCCGTCAACGAGTTGACACTGCCTGAAATGGCCTATCTGGCAGCTCTGCCCAAAGGGCCGAACAATTACCACCCCTATCGGGCCCAAGAGGCCGCCATCGCCCGCCGCAATTACGTGATCGACCGCATGGTCGAGAATGGTTATGTCGGCCATGACGAAGGGGATCGTGCCAAAAAGACAGCTTTGGGCGTCAATCTGCGCACTGTTTCCCCCAATAATATGGCCGCAGGCTATTTTGCCGAAGATGTGCGCCGTGAACTTGCCAGCCGTTTCGGTGAAAAGGGTCTGTATGAAGGCGGTCTATCGGTCCGCACCACGCTTGATCCGTCCATGCAGATCAAAGCCCGCCGTGTCCTGGCCGAAGGGCTTGTGCGGTTCGACGAGGCGCGTGGCTGGCACGGGGTGGTGCAACAGGTGGATTTGAGTGCCAAGGAGTGGGGGCTTGCACTCTCCGAGGTGACGGCCCTCAATGATGTGCAACCATGGCGACTGGCTGTCGTGATCGATGTGGTCGGTGATAATCTGCGCATCGGCCTCCAGCCGAAGCGCGAGGCCAATGGAGCGCTGTCGAAAGATCGTGTCGTGGGTGTCGTGAACGCCGATGGTGCCCGCTGGACCAAAAAACTGCCCAAGTTGATCGCCCAGAAGGGCGATGTGGTCTATGTCTCGCAAGAGGGGCAGTCGGATCGTTACCGCTTGCAGCAGGTGCCGGACATTTCGGGTGCGCTGGTTGCGCTTGATCCCCATACCGGACGCGTCTTAGCAATGGCGGGCGGATTTTCCTTCGACAAATCCAAATTCAACCGAGCGACCCAGGCCCTCCGCCAGCCCGGTTCGTCCTTCAAGCCGTTTGTCTATGCTTCGGCGATCGATAACGGCTATACGCCGGCCTCGATTGTGCTGGATGCGCCGATCGAATTGGCGCAGGAGGGACAGGAGACTTGGAAACCGGCCAATTTCGACCGCAAGTCCCATGGTCCGCGCACCCTGCGTTACGGCATTGAACATTCCAAAAACCAGATGACCGTGCGTCTGGCCCAGGATGTCGGCATGCCTCTTGTCTCCGATTACGCCCGCCGTTTCGGCATCAACGAGTATCTGCCGCCCTATCTGGCGATGTCTCTGGGGGCAGGGGAAACCACCGTCATGCGTATTACGGCGGCCTATGGCATGTTCGTGAATGGCGGCAAGAAAATCCGGCCGACTTTGATCGACCGGATCCAGGACCGCTACGGCAAAACCATTTTCCGCCATGACAACCGTGCCTGCGACAATTGTGATGCGCCCAAATGGGACAACCAAACCGAACCCTCGCTGGTCGACACGCGCGAACAGATTATCGATCCGCTGACCGCCTACCAGATGACCTCCATTCTCGAAGGCGTGGTGATCCGCGGAACCGGCGCAAGCATCCGCGACGTCGGCAAGCCGCTGGCGGGCAAGACCGGAACAACCAATGATGCCAAGGACCTGTGGTTTGTCGGCTTCTCCGCCGATCTGGCGGTCGGTGTCTATCTTGGTTATGACCGCCCGCAATCGCTGGGGGCTTCGGCGCAGGCGGCCACCTATGCCGTGCCGATTTTCAAGGAATTCATGAAGCAGGCGCTGGCGGACAAGCCTGCCATTCCGTTCCGCGTGCCAGCCGGCATCAAACTGGTCAAGATTGACCCTGCAACCGGCAACCGCACCGATGGTGACGGCATTGTCGAAGCGTTCAAACCCGGGACTGCACCGGGTGATTCCGGACTTGTGCCGATGGATATGCCGGGCTCGGGCGGATTGTTCGGGACACCAAACGAGCCTGATCGTCCTTTGGGGACGGGAACAGGGCGAATTTACTGATACGGGTTGTTTACAGCGGGCATTTCAACGGCTACTTCTCGCCGCGGGAATGTGATGCCGATCGAATGTGATTTCTCAGACTTTAGGGGTAAGTGCCATGCGCGCTGAAATCGAAGCGCTCGTTGATGCCGCCAGGCAATCGCTTGGTGTCTTGAAACGGCATCTTGATGTTGATGCGGCAACGCGCCGTCTTGCCGAATTGAACGAGAAGGCCGAAGACCCCAACCTGTGGGATGATCCCGAGGCGGCGCAAAAGATCATGCGCGAGCGCACCGAACTCGACGAGAAACTCGGTTCCATGCGCCGTATCGGTATTGATCTGGATGACGCCATTACCCTGATCGAATTGGGCGAAGCCGAGAGCGATCAGGATGTAATTGCCGAAGGCGAGCAGGCCATCCGCGACATCCAGGCCGATCTGGTCCGCCAGCAGGTCGAAACCCTGCTGTCGGGTGAAGCCGACCAGAATGACTGCTTTGTCGAAGTCCATTCCGGTGCCGGCGGGACCGAGTCGCAGGATTGGGCCAGCATGCTGATGCGCATGTATTCGCGCTGGGGTGAACGCCGCCGCTACAAGGTGGAAATCATGGATATCGCCGATGGCGAAGAAGCGGGTATCAAAGGGGCCACGCTGCAGATCCGTGGCCACAATGCCTATGGATGGCTGAAAACCGAGGCAGGTGTGCACCGTCTTGTGCGGATTTCGCCTTTCGATTCCAATGCCCGCCGCCATACAAGCTTTGCTTCGGTCTCGGTGTTTCCGGTGATCGACGACCGCATCCAGATCGACATCAATGAAAGCGATTGCCGGATTGATACATTCCGCGCGTCAGGGGCGGGTGGCCAGCACGTCAACACCACCGATTCGGCCGTGCGCATTACCCATATTCCGACCGGGATCGTGGTGGCCTGCCAGCAGGAACGCTCGCAGCATAAAAACCGCGCCAAGGCCTGGGATATGTTGCGCGCCCGCATGTATGAAGCCGAACTGAAAAAGCGCGAAGAAAAGGCCAATGCCCACAACGCCACCAAGAGCGAAATCGGCTGGGGCCATCAGATCCGCTCTTATGTGATGCAGCCCTACCAGCTGGTCAAAGATCTGCGCACCGGTGTGCAATCCTCGGCTCCGGGTGACGTGCTGGATGGCGATATCAACCAGTTCATCGAAGCAGCGCTTGAACAACGCGTCTATGGTACCACGGCCGACGTCGAAGATATCGACTGAGGATCGCCGGCCACGCTGTCCTGTTACAGCAGCTTTGCGGCCTGGTTCGTATCCAGCATCCGCAAGCGTTCTCCCATTTGCAGGAACGGGATCGGGCTGACGGCCTGATCGCGGATGCGGGTTTCGTAATGCAGATGCGCGCCGGTTGAGCGTCCGGTATTGCCCAGTGAACCGAGTTTCTGGCCGGTGGAAACCTGGTCACCGACCGCGACACTGATCCGGCTCATATGGCCGTAACGCGTGCTGATGCCGCCGGCATGGGCGATTTCGACCATGTTGCCATAGCCATCGGCCGGTCCGGCATGGATCACCACGCCATTGCCCGTCGACAGAATGGCTGAACCCGGGCTTTGTTTCAGATCGATGCCGGCATGAAATGCGGGCTGGCGGCTGAAAGGATCGACACGCGTTCCGAACCCCGAAACATATTCCGCTTCGCCAGTCAGGGGGCGTGCCACGGGCAGGCTCAAGAGGGTTTTGTAGAGTCGGGCGTGCAATTGCATGGTTTCAATGGCAGCACTGACCACTTCCGGAAAACTCTGAGTAACGCTGGTCAGTCTGATGTTTTGGGTTGGCACAGGAACCAGCGGGCCACCACTATGGGTTTTGTTACCTGTGGGAGCCTTGCCGAACAGGTGTTGCGGAACCAGATGGTCGGAGACTGTGGCAAGCATCAGGCCAAGCATTCTGGTATTACGCTCGGAACGCTCCGTGAGGACTTTGGCCAGCGCAATATGGCTGTTTTCAATCTCGTCAAGCCGTCGGTCGATCAAAGCCAGCCGGTTTGTCCCGTACGGATTGTTGTGTTCGAGCCTTTCCAGCGACATCTTTTTGGGTCTCAAAGACGGTTGTCCCTTGAGGGCATCCAGCAATGCCGTCTGATGGTTTTCTATGATGGCTACACGCTGGAGGATTTCGATCATTTTAGGATCAGCCGTAAGGGAAGAGGCAATTTGGGCGGTTTTCAGCCGTTCCATTTCGCTTTGCAAAACCCTGTTTTGCTCGCGCAAGTCCGTAATGGTTTGGCTGTGCGACCCATCAAACACGGGTGCCAGAAAGTCGTAACTCCAAAATGATAGAAATCCGACCGCAGAAAAGACAACAATAATGCCAAGCGCTCTCACAAATCCGAGGGAACTTCCGGGCGTCTTGCTCTGCAATCGATTGATAAAATAGTCGTGATGGTGCTGCATTATTCAGCCCTGTTTTTCTAGTGATTCCATCAGTTGATCCTAGAAAAACAGGGTTAATTTTTTATGAATAGTTGCGATCAAAGGGCCTGTGCTGCCACCAAAACTTCTGCGGCATGGCCCGGAACTTTCACTTTCGACCAGACCTGTGCCACGCTGCCATCGCGGTTGACCAGCACGGTTGTGCGCTCGATGCCCATATATTTGCGGCCATACATGCTCTTTTCGACCCAGACGCCATAGGCGTTCAGCATGGCGTGCTGTTCATCGGAGATCAGTGGGAAATCAAGGTCATATTTGGTTTTGAACTTGTTATGGCTGGCCACGCTGTCGGCAGAAATACCGACGATATGGGTGTCAACGGCTGCAAAATCTTTTTTCAGCCCGTTAAACTCGATGGCCTCCTTGGTGCAGCCGGAGGTGTCGTCCTTGGGGTAGAAATACAGCACCACTTTATGGCCGGCGAAATCGGCCAGAGACAGATGATCGCCAGCCTCTGGTTTGGTTGTGTCGCGGGGAAGGTTGAAATCGGGGGCCTTTTGGTCTGCAGAGAGTGTGGTCATGACGCTGCCTTTCTTTCGTCGAATCAGTGTGGTGTTTAGAGGTTTGTCTGCTTACGTATGATGACTTGTGTTGGATGAGCCCGATTTAGAATTGTGACCATGACCGAGACCGAAAGCGAGATCAAAGAGCCCGCACCACCGCGCAAGCGGCGTGGTGTGTTGCGCCCCGTGATCTGGCTTGCGGAGGCTTTCGCCTTTGTGGCCGTTCTTGGCGTGCTGGGCTTTGCTTTGCTGTCATGGCGGCTGAATTCCGGGCCCTTGAGTTTTGAGGGGCTCAATACGGTCGTGGTCGAGATGCTGTCGCGTCAATTCGACCATGATTACCGGGTCGAGGCCGCGCAGTCGCAGATTGTCAAAAACATACAGGGCATCAACCTGGTGGTCGAGTACATCACGGTGCGCGATCAATCGGGGGCAGAAGTGATTGCCATCCCGCAGGCCGTGCTGACCTTTGACGGAACCTCGCTGCTCCGGCTTGACCCGAAACCGAGCAATATCGAATTTGTTGGCCTGACGGTCTCCCTGACCATTTTCAAGCAGGGAACAGTCTCCTTGTCTTTCAATTCGGGGCCCTCGGCCCCTGATGTTCCCACTCAGCCTTTGCAAGGTGGGGATGCGGCAACAGAACCCGCACCGTTGCGGATTGCCAGCTTCATTGATGCTTTGTTTGCCGATAACAGCGCCTTGTCCATCCTGCAGCGTGCGCGAATGCGGGATGGCACTTTGCTGATCGATGACCGGCGTCATGATCGCAAGTTGTCCTATTCAAATGCTGCTTTCAGTCTGCTGCGCTCACCGGGCAAGGCCCTTGATCTGTCGGTCACAGCGGTTGGTCCTTCTGGCCGCTGGATGGTGGATGGCTCACTGGTGGGAGAGCCCGATCAGCCGCGCAAGATGCGTTTGCGGGTCAGGGATCTGGCGGTGTCCGAATTGCTCGGCTTTGCCTCCAAAGGCGTTTTGCCGGTGACCACCGACATGCCCGTCTCGTTCGAAACCAGTCTGACCATTCTGGCCGATGGAACATTATCGGCTCTTGAAGGTCAAATTACAGGCGGCAAAGCCGTTGTGTCCTTCGATATGGTCGGCGCGGAGCCGATTTCCATCACCTCGCTTGCCGGCCGCTTTGTGCTCGCAGACGAGGGGCGATCCATTGCCATTTCCGACCTGTTATTGTTAGGGCAGGCGATGCGCTGGCAAGGGCAGGGGCGATTGATGTTGCCGACAGGCCAGTCTGACCCCTGGGCTTTTGCATTCGATGGCAAAGATTCTGCCATTGCGCTTGACAGTCTCGAGAAACGGCCAATTACGGTGAGCCGCTGGGTGCTCGAGGGACAGATTAACCTGGGTTTTCGTGGTGTGACGGTCAGTAAACTACATGTTGATGGTCCGAAGGTGATGATCGGATTGGTGGGCCGGTTTGGTAGTTTTCCTGACTTCGACGGAGTTGATTACACCGTACACGGCGAGCAAATGGATGTGCGTGATGCGCTGACATTCTGGCCAAAATTTTCAGTGCCCGAAACGCGCGCCTATCTGGTCCAGCGGCTGGAGGCCGGCCAGCTTGAAAAGCTTGATTTCATGATGCGGTTGAACCCCGAACAGCTGATCGCGGCATTTGCCGAAAAGCCTGTACCGGATGACAGTATTTCGCTGAATGCCAGAATCAATGCTGCCATCATGCGGCCCGATGATGGCCTACCGCTCTTGCAAGATCTCAGCGGGACAGTAAGAGTGACGGGTACCAGAGCCGTTGTCATGGCTGAACAGGGCAAAGTGTCTGTCGGTGACAAGACTCTGGCCATTCATGAGGGACAGTTCATCATCAATGACACCTCTTCACGCCCTTCTGTAGCCAGTATCACATTCAAGCTCAAAGGGCCTGCCAGCGCATTGATCGAGGCATTGCAAATGCCTGGTTTGCGCGGTTTGACTGCCCCCAAATTGCAGCCCGATCAGGTCAAAGGCCAGGTTGAGATGACTGCAGGCATAACTTTGCCGTTGGTGAAGTCGCCGTCGGTACAGGATGTGAAAACCGAATCCCAGGGTCGCTTAAGCAATTTCAGCATTGAACGGGTGTTCGGCAAGGAGCGTCTGGAAAGTGGCGCTTTGGGCTTCGTTTTCGGGTCTGAAGGTTTGTCGGTCAAGGGCGATGCCAGACTGGCTGGCGCGCCGGCCCACATCGTCTATCAACAGGGCATCAAGGACAAAGAACCGACCATCCAGTTGAACATGGCCATCGATGATGCCGCCCGCCAGCGGCAGGGGATCAAATGGGGACAGCAATTGACGGGTCCGATTGCAGCAAGGGTGCTGATCGCCCCCGCGCCGGCCAAAGCAGGGGCGCAGGTCGATCTTGATCTGAGCAAGGCGGCAGTCAATGGCCTGCTGCCCGGCTGGACAAAGCCTGCAGGCCGTCCGGCCAAATTGTCGTTCCGGATGCTTGCCGGCGCCGATGAAACCACATTGCTGCGTGATCTTGTGCTGGATGGCGGCCCCAATATTGCCGTGCGCGGTGATGTCGATCTGTCGCATGACGGCTCGATCATCCAGGCGCAATTGCCCGCGGTCAAACTGAGTGCCAATGACGAGATGCGGGTCGAGATGGATCGGGCCGGTCCCGTGTTGAAAGTTCAGGTCAAGGCCGCAACGCTGGATGCGCGTCCCTTCCTCAAGCAGGAATTTTCGGCCTCCAGCCCGACCACATCCTCGTCCGGTGATCTCGATCTGGATCTGAAGGCGGGCACGTTGACCGGTTATACCAACCAGACCATGCAGAATGTCGATTTGCGGATGGGTCATCGCGGCGGCGAAATCCGAGAATTCCGTCTGTCGGGCCGGTTCGGGTCACAATCTGTTGTTGGTCAAATGGGGCGCAGCGAGACGGGATCCTCGGCCTTGTTGATCGAGAGTGCGGATGCCGGAGATTTCCTGCGCTTTCTCGATCTTTACCGGCGCATGCAGGGCGGGCGTATTCTGTTGCAGATTGCGACAACGGGCGAGCCACGCAACGGTCTGATGATCATCAATGATTTCGCCCTCAAGGATGATCCGGCTTTGTCAGGTGTCTTTAAAATCCAGCCGCCGCCTGCCGGTCAGTCCGGTGCGCAGCAAAGCGGGGAATCCAGCATCGTCAATTTCAGCAAATTGCGGGCCCAATATACTCTGGGTGGCGGCAAATTCATTGTTCAGGATGCGGTGATGTGGGGCGTGAGCATGGGCGGCACGCTGGAAGGCACGCTCGATTTTGCCGCCGACAGGGCCGATATGACCGGCACTTTTGTGCCGCTTTACGGTCTCAATAATATTCTGACACAAATTCCGCTGTTCGGTCCTTTGCTGATGGGCGGGTCCAATGCAGGAATTTTTGCGCTCAATTTCCGTATTTCCGGCACAGTCACCAGTCCGACCGTGTCGGTGAACCCCTTGTCAGCGGTGGCACCCGGTATTTTCAGGAAGTTGTTCCTGTTCGGGGTCGGAAAGGCCGATGATCCAGCGGCCATTCCCCCTGCCAGAGGGCCGCAGCCCAAAGCCCCGTAAGCGGGGCAGGTGTTTCGCGAAGCATGATCGGTTGCTCACGCCTTGGGCGTAAGCAGGATATGGCGTTTTTTGCCCAGTGACAATTTGATGCTGCCGCTGTCATTGAGATCGGCAGCCGTCAGGCTCATCCGGTCATCCGCGACAATCACATCATTGACACGCAATCCGCCGCCCTTGATCTGGCGGCGCGCTTCGCCGGTCGATTGCACAAGGCCGGCCTCGACAAAGGCAGCGAGAACGCCAAGCCCCGAGGCCAGTGCCGAGGCCTCGATATGGATGTGCGGCAGGTCGGTGGATGTAACACCTTCCTCGAAGGTCTGGCGGGCGGTTTCGGTTGCCCGTTCGGCCTGTTCGCGGCCATGCAGCATGGCGCAGGCTTCAGTCGCCAGAATCTTTTTGGCCTCGTTGATCTCGGCCCCTTGCAAGGCTTCCAGACGGGCAATCTCGTCCAGCGGCATTTCGGTGAACAGGCGCAGGAAGCGGCCGACATCGCGGTCCTCGGTGTTGCGCCAGAACTGCCAATAGTCCCATGGGCTCAACATATCGGCATTGAGCCAGATGGCACCGGCCGCGGTCTTGCCCATTTTCGCGCCCGAGGCGGTGGTCAGCAGCGGCGAGGTCAGTGCATAGAGTTGCGGCGTGCCCATGCGGCGGCCCAGATCGACACCGGTGACAATATTGCCCCACTGGTCGGATCCGCCCATTTGCAGATTGCAGCCGTAACGGCGGTTGAGTTCGACAAAGTCATAGCTTTGCAGGCACATATAGTTGAATTCGAGGAAGGATAATTCCTGGTCCCGCTCCAGCCGCATTTTGACGGAATCCATCGACATCATACGGTTGACAGAAAAATGACGACCGACATCGCGCAAAAAGTCGATGTAGTTGAGCTTGGTCAGCCACTCGGCATTGTCGGGCATGATCGCGTCTTTGGCGCCGTCGCCGAAGGTCAGGAATTTCGAAAACACTGCCTTGATGCCGGTCTTGTTGTTCTCTATGTCTTCGAGCGACAGGATCTTGCGTGATTCATCCTTGCCGGACGGATCGCCCACGCGGGTCGTGCCGCCCCCCATCAAGGGCACGGGCTTGCCACCGGTCTTCTGCAGCCAGCGCAGCATCATGATTTGCAACAGTGATCCCACATGCAGGGAAGTGGCCGTGCAATCAAAGCCGATATAGGCGGTCACCTCGCCTTTGCGGGCCTGTTCGTCCAACCCTGCAAGATCGGAGCACTGGTGGATATAGCCGCGCTCGGTCAGAACGCGCAGGAAATCGGAACGTGGAATAAATGTGCTGGTCATCTCGGGTCCAATGCAAGCAATCCGATGTGCGGGCCGATGGCTTTGACTTAGTCGGCCTGTTCGATCCCCAAACGCTTGTCGAGGTAAGCGTTGACGATCTCCATCAATTCTTCGGTCTTGTTTTCAAAGAAATGGTTGGCTCCATCGATCACCGCATGTTCGAGCTGGATGCCGCGCTGGGTTTTGACCTTTTCGATCACGCTCATCACGTCCTTGACCGGAGCGACACGGTCCTGCGCGCCATGGATGAACAGGCCGGAGGACGGGCAGGGCGCAAGGAAGGAGAAATCGAAGCGATTCGCTGGGGCTGCGACCGAAATGAAGCCCTCGATTTCCGGACGGCGCATCAAAAGCTGCATGCCGATCCACGCGCCGAAGGAAATGCCGGCAATCCAGCAGGCCCTTGCCTCGGGATTGATGGCCTGCGCCCAATCAAGGGCTGCAGCGGCATCGGACAATTCACCCTGACCATGGTCGAAATTGCCTTGCGAACGACCCACGCCACGGAAATTGAACCGCAGAGCCGACATGCCACGGGCCAGAAAGGCATAATAGATCGCATAGACGATCTGGTTGTTCATCGTTCCGCCAAATTGGGGATGCGGATGCAAGACAACGCCAATCGGTGCCCCTTTGGTTTTCGAGGGGGTGTAAC
Source organism: Hyphomicrobiales bacterium (assembly GCA_947447895.1). GTDB lineage: Bacteria > Pseudomonadota > Alphaproteobacteria > Rhizobiales > Beijerinckiaceae > CAIYZJ01. Next base: position 14,219 of record CANFLM010000029.1, on the reverse strand, counting down.
GACCTTCAATCCGCCCCGCAGGACCAGTAAAAATAACCTCAGGCATGCGATCTCCGTAGGTGGCGCGGATTTTTCCACGCCATGAGAGGGGTCTTTGAGGGAAGGGGCGCAAATCCGGCTTGACATAGATCAAACCACAGCCCATTTTCCTCTTAGAATAATTCTAACAGGCGCCGACCCGTTGTTTGATAAGACTTTTCCGGCCATTGCGGTCGGACAAACTTGCAAACGTCGTATCCGGCATCGTTTCGAGACAGGTATCTGACAAGGTAGGCAACCACAGCCGACATGCTTTCCAGCCACAACCGTTTCAGCCTACCGCCCGCGTCTTTTAGCACGAAGGTTGGGGGCAACTGCAAGACTTTCCGGCATATTCGCATCAAGTCTTGTCAATCTGAACCGTTTTCGGGCTGCCAGCCTGTCAGTGCCTTGCCAGAAACCATGGCTCAGGATCAGCGAGAGACCCGTGTCGATGACACATAAGCGCATCTATCTCGATCACAATGCGACATCGCCGCTTCGGGATGAGGCGCGCGAGGCCATGCTTTCGGCCTTTGCGCTGGTCGGCAACGCCTCTTCGCCCCATCAGGAGGGCCGTCAGGCGCGCGGGATGATCGATCAGGCGCGCGACCGCATCGCCGCGCTGTGCGGTGCCAATCCGCGCGATGTGGTTTTTACCGGCGGTGCGACCGAGGCCAATGTGCTGGCTTTGTCACCCTCCCTGACCAGTCAGGGGCTTGGCGGCGGCAAGGCGCAAGGCTGTGACACACTGTTGATGCTGGACACCGAGCATCCATGCGTCCTGCAGGGCCATCGTTTTCCGGCTGACCGAGTTGACTTGCTGCCCGTCACGCCTGCTGGCCTGATCGATCTGGATGCACTGGACCGCGCGCTGGAACAACATTGCGCAGCGGGCCATCGTGTGATGGTCAGTGTGCAGGCCGCCAATAGCGAGACCGGCGTGATCCAGCCGATCGGCGACATTGCCATGCGGGTGCATGCCGCAGGAGGCTTGCTCCATTGCGATGCCGTCCAGATGGCGGGGCGTCTGCCGCTCGATCAGGGGACGGCGGGCGCCGATTGTCTCGCCTTGTCGGCGCACAAGTTGGGTGGACCGCAAGGGGTCGGCGCTCTGGTGCTGCGGTCGGGTGGATTGACGGTTGAAAGTCCGCTGCTCAAAGGCGGCGGGCAGGAGCGCGGCGCACGGGCGGGCACGGAAAATGTGGCCGGTATTGCCGGTTTCGGCGCGGCAGCAGCGGCAGCCAGCCGAGATATGGCCGACGAGTCCGTGCGGCTGGCTGGTGTCAGGGACCGGATCGAGACTGGCTTGCGCCATCTTGATGCGGGTCTTGTGGTGTTTGGTGCCGGGGCTCCGCGCCTGCCCAATACACTGGCCTTTGCCGGCAGTGAACACAGCGCCGAGATGGCGCTGATGCGGCTTGATCTGGCCGGCATCGCCCTGTCTTCAGGCTCGGCCTGTTCGTCGGGCAAGGTCAAATCCTCGCATGTGCTGGCTGCTATGGGCATTGACGGCTCGGTTGCCAGACGCGCTTTGCGGATCAGTCTGGGGTGGTCGACCCAAGAGGATGAGGTGATCCAATTCATGACGCGCTACGAACAGATTTTAGGTCCGAAACAAACAGCGAAACAAACAGGCGCCATCCGCGCCGCCTGAACTATGGATGACGAACTCGGCCCTTGAAGCCGATACTGAAGGAAACACGAGTATGGCTGCTGTCCAGGAAACGGTTGATCAGGTCAAAGCGATCGACGTTGATCAATATAAATACGGCTTCTCGACCGAACTCGAGGTCGACAAGGCCCCGTTGGGTCTGAACGAGGATATTGTGCGGCTCATTTCCGCCAAAAAGGGCGAGCCTGACTGGATGCTGGAATGGCGGCTCGATGCCTATCGCCGTTGGCTGACGATGCGCGAGCCGACCTGGGCGCGCGTGGCCTATCCCAAGATCGATTTCAACGACATCTACTATTACGCCGCACCCAAAATGAATGCCGCGCCGCAGACGCTGGACGAGGTCGATCCGGCCATTCTGGAGACTTACAAGAAACTGGGTATTCCGTTGCGCGAGCAGGAAATTCTGGCGGGGGTGCAGACCTCCAAGGTCGCCGTGGATGCGGTGTTCGACTCGGTGTCTGTCGTGACCACCTTCAAGGCGGAACTGGCCAAGGCGGGTGTCATTTTCTGCTCGATTTCGGAAGCCCTGAAAGAGCATCCAGAACTGGTGCGCAAATATCTGGGCACAGTCGTGCCTGTGACAGATAATTTCTACGCGACCCTCAATGCGGCGGTCTTTACCGATGGCTCGTTTGTCTACATTCCGAAGGGCGTGCGCTGCCCGATGGAGTTGTCGACCTATTTCCGCATCAACGAGCGCAACACCGGACAATTCGAGCGCACGCTCATCATTGCCGAGGAAGGCTCCTATGTCAGCTATCTCGAAGGCTGCACCGCACCGCAACGTGACGAGAACCAGCTGCATGCCGCCGTGGTCGAGCTGATCACCATGGATGATGCCGAAATCAAATATTCCACTGTCCAGAACTGGTATCCCGGCGACAAGGACGGCAAAGGCGGCATCTATAATTTTGTGACCAAGCGCGGTGATTGCCGCGGCAAGAACTCGAAAATCTCGTGGACCCAGGTGGAAACCGGCTCGGCGATCACCTGGAAATATCCGTCCTGCATCCTGCGCGGCGACGGGTCGCGCGGTGAATTCTATTCGATTGCCGTCTCCAACGGGATGCAGCAGGTCGATAGCGGCACCAAGATGATCCATCTGGGCAAGAACACGACCAGCCGCATTATCTCCAAAGGCATTTCGGCGGGCCGCTCGCAAAACACCTATCGCGGGCAGGTCTCCGCCCATCGCAAGGCCACCAATATGCGCAATTTCACCAATTGCGATTCTTTGCTGATCGGCGACCAGTGCGGCGCGCATACCGTGCCCTATATGGAATGCAACAATGCCACGGCGGTGTTCGAGCACGAGGCAACCACCTCGAAGATTTCCGAGGACCAGTTGTTCTATTGCCAGCAGCGCGGGCTCAATCCCGAAGAGGCGACGGCGCTGATCGTCAACGGTTTCGTCAAGGACGTCTTGCAGCAATTGCCGATGGAATTTGCCGTCGAAGCGCAAAAGCTGATCTCGATTTCTCTGGAAGGCAGTGTGGGCTGAGTTTTCTCGCTCTTCGCTTTAAAATATTTCTGTAAGGAACCGATAAAATGTTGGAAATTCGCAATCTCCATGTCTCGATCGAAGACAAGAAAATCCTCAATGGCCTGACCCTGACCGTGCATGACGGCGAGGTTGCTGCCATTATGGGTCCCAATGGTTCGGGCAAATCGACGCTGTCCTATGTGATCGCCGGCAAGCCCGATTACGAGGTGCTGGACGGCGAGATCCTGCTCGATGGCCAGAATGTGCTGGAACTGGAAGCGCATGAGCGCGCCGCCGCCGGTCTGTTTCTGGCGTTCCAGTATCCGCTGGAAATCCCCGGCGTGGCCACCATGTCGTTTCTGAAAGCGGCCATGAACGCGCAGCGCAAGATCCGTGGCGAGGAAGAAATGGCCACCGCCGATTTCATGAAGGCTGTGCGAGCTGCAGCTGACGGCTTGGGTATTCCGCAGGATATGCTGCGCCGTGGCCTCAATGTCGGTTTTTCGGGCGGTGAGAAGAAGCGGATGGAAATTCTGCAGATGGCTCTGCTGGCCCCGAATTTCTGCATTCTCGATGAAACCGATTCCGGCCTCGATATCGATGCCCTGAAGGTGGTGTCCGAAGGCGTCAATGCGCTGCGTGATCCCAAGCGGGCTTTCCTTGTCATCACCCATTACCAGCGTCTGCTAAACTATATCGTGCCCGATACCGTGCATGTGATGGCGCATGGGCAGGTGGTCAAATCGGGCGGCAAGGAATTGGCGCTCGAACTCGAAGCCACAGGCTATGCCGATTACAAAACGCTTGCGGCATAAGGGGAACGTGATGAACGACGTCACTCCAATCCGCACCAAGGTGGAAAACACCCTGCTGTCGCGTTTCCCGCAGATCAAGGCTGCTCTGCCCGGTGATGCCTCGATCCGCCATTTGCGGGACGATGCATTTGCCTCATTCGAGCAATCGGGTCTGCCGCATCGCCGCATCGAGGCGTGGCATTATACCGATCTGCGCAGCCTGCTGCGCGATGCCCCCGAACTGGCGGTTGTACCGCCTTCCCATGTCATCCAGCGTGCGGCCGAGCATGCCTCGCCGCTCGATCCGGTGCCTGCGACGCGGTTGGTCATGGTCAACGGCTTTTATGATGCCAATATCTCGACCTTCGGCCTGCCTGCGGGTGTGACGGTCAAAGACATGCACAGCGCGCTTGGCCAGTCCGAGCCCCTGGTGGCCAGCCATCTGGGGGCAGCCACCACCACGCCGGATCCGCTGATCGCACTCAATACCGCGTTCATGAATGGCGGCGTGATTGTGACTGTCGCACCCCATACCAAGCTGGACCTGCCGCTGGAATTGCGCTTCATCACAGAAACCGTGGATGCCATTGCCACGACACCGCGTGTGCTGGTGATTGTGGGCGAGGGCGCCGATGTGACCCTGCTCGAGAGCCATCAGGGTCCCGACGGCGTGGCCTACCAGACCAATGCGGTTGTCGAAATTTTCGGAGCCGCACAAAGCCGCATCGAGCATCTGCGCCTGAGTGCGGGCGGCAATTACGCTGTTGATCTCTCAACCCTTGCGGTCAATCTCCAGCAGGAAGCTGTGTTCCATTCGCTGAATTGCGTCACCACGCCGGGGCTGGCCCGTCATCAGGTGTTTGCAACGCTGCAGGGTGAAGGCATTGCCTTTGACGTCGATGGCGTCTCCTTGCTGAGTGGCACACAGCATGTCGATACCACTCTGGCGATCGACCATGCCTCGCCGGGCTGTACCAGCCGCGAATTGTTCAAGACCGTCCTTGACGCCCAATCAACCGGCGTGTTCCAGGGGCGTATCATGGTCAAGCAGATTGCCCAGCAAACCGATGGCAAAATGATGTCGCAGGCGGTTCTGCTGTCCGACGAGGCACGCATGAACAACAAGCCGGAGCTGGAAATCTTTGCTGATGATGTCGTTTGCGGCCACGGAGCGACCTGCGGCGCACTGGATGACGATCTGCTGTTCTATCTGATGGCGCGTGGTCTGCCGCGGCTCGAGGCCGAAGCCCTGATGCTGGCGGCTTTTGTCGGCGAAGCCTTCGAGAAAATCCATCATGACGGGGTCCGCGAGGTATTCGAGGCGATTGCCGGCACCTGGCTGAAATCCCGTTCAACCCCGACAAAGCAGGCATAAGATGACGCAGCCATCGGGCCAAGCTCCCGTCTTCGATGTGGCCAAAGTGCGGGAGGATTTCCCCGCTCTGGCCATGGAGGTCTATGGCCACAAGCTGGTCTATCTCGACAATGCCGCTTCGGCCCAAAAGCCGCGGGCCGTGATCGAGCGGATGAAATATGCCTATGAACATGAATATGCCAATGTTCACAGAGGTTTGCACTATCTTGCCAATGCGGCGACCGAGGGCTTTGAGGTGGCGCGTGAAAGCGTGCGCCGTTTCATCAATGCCAAGTCGGTCGACGAGGTCATTTTTACCCGTTCGGCGACCGAGGCGATCAATCTGGTGGCGTCGAGTTTCGGGATGGACGGGATCGGCGAGGGCGATGAAATCGTCCTGTCGATCATGGAGCATCACTCCAATATTGTGCCATGGCATTTCCACCGCGAGCGCAAGGGCGCGGTGATCAAATGGGCGCCTGTCAATGAGCGCGGCGAGTTTCTGCTCGACGAGTTCGAGAAACTGTTGACCCCGCGCACCAAAATCGTCGCCATCACCCAGATGTCCAATGTGTTGGGTACTGTCACGCCGATCCGCGAGATCATCAAACTGGCCCATGCCCGCGGCATTCCGGTTCTGGTGGATGGCTCGCAAGGGGCCGTGCATCTTCCGGTCGATGTGCAGGCGCTGGATGCCGATTTCTATGTCTTCACCGGCCATAAGGTCTATGGTCCGACCGGTATCGGCGTGCTCTATGGCAAGATGGACCGTTTGAAGGCCTTGCCCCCGTTCAATGGCGGCGGAGAGATGATCTCGGTCGTGACCGAGCAATCGGTGACCTATAATGATCCGCCCCACCGGTTCGAGGCCGGCACACCGCCGATTGTCCAGGCCATCGGGCTCGGGGCGGCGGTCGAATATATGATGGCACTGGGTTCGGATGCGATCATGGCGCAGGAAAACCTGTTGCGCGATTATGCCATGCAACGGTTGGGCGAGATGAATTCGCTGACCATTTTCGGCCATGCACCAGACAAGGGCGCCATTGTCTCGTTCGAGATGAAAGGCACCCATGCCCATGATGTGGCGACAGTGATTGACCGGATGGGCGTTGCTGTCCGCGCCGGCACGCATTGCGCCCAGCCTCTCCTGGCCAAATATGGCGTGACATCGACTTGCCGCGCCTCCTTCGCCTTTTATAATACGGTGGACGAGGTAGATCGTTTGGTCGAGGCGCTCCATCGCGCCCAAAGCATGTTCAGTTAAGGGAAAACCGCATGACCGCTTCTCACTCCGATGATGCGTTTTCGCCGAACCGTCCTGCTATCGGACCTTCCATCAATCTTCCACCCGAGGAAATCGACCGGCTGACCGATGACATCATCGCGGCCCTCAAAACCGTTTATGATCCGGAAATTCCATCCGATATCTATGAATTGGGGCTGATTTACCGCGTCGACATCGATGATGACCGCAATGTCGCCATTGATATGACCCTGACGGCGCCCGGATGTCCGGTCGCGGGCGAGATGCCCGGCTGGGTTGAAAATGCCGTGTCACTGGTGGCCGGCATCCAGTCGGTCAAGGTCAGCATGGTGTTCGACCCGCCCTGGGACCAGAGCCGGATGTCGGACGAGGCACGTGTCGCGCTCGACATGTGGTAAGTTTGGCCCTAGCATTGCCATGATTGCGTGACATGTTTCCGGATATGGCGTTTCGTTCAATCGACCCGCCAGTTTGCCTTGTGCCAAACCTTGAATTTGGTCAGAAGGAGAGGATGAGATGGGACTTTTCGGTTCGTTAAAAGTGATGTCGCTGACCGATTCTGCCGCAGAGCGTGTCCGCGATGTGGTGGCTGGCAGCGAAGGCAAGGCCATTGGCCTGCGTGTCGGTATCAAGAATGGCGGTTGTGCCGGCATGTCCTACACGGTGGAGCTGGCAGACAAGGTGCTGCCCGGCGAGGATGTGGTCGAAGACAAAGGCGCGACGGTGATTGTCGATCCCAAAGCCGTGCTGTTTCTGCTGGGCACCGAGATGGATTTCGAGCGCACCAAAGTGTCGGCGCAATTCACATTCAAAAACCCGAACCAGACATCGGCCTGCGGCTGTGGTGAATCGGTGGCTCTGTCGCCGGCCTCGCTCGAACAGGTGACACCAGAGCAAGACCTGCCAAAAGGCGTCCAAGCCTTCTGAATGGCGTCCAGGCCTTCTGAACAGATTTCTCGTCGCCAAGTTCGCTCAACTCATAAAAAAGCCTCCCTAGGGAGGCTTTTTGTGTTTTTTTAAGGCTTATTCGCTGGCGGGTTTGGGTTTGCCCACCGACCGCATCATGAAGCCCGGGATATGATCGCCCAGACCTTTCGGTGTCGGTTCGCGGTCATCCTGATCGCGGTAGCGACGCTCGGGTGCCGGACGGGCAGAGCGTTGCTCGTCGCGTGGCGGCCGATCAGCGGAGGAACGCGGAGCTGGTTCACGTGTGGGATTGTCACGAGGGGGCCGCTCTCTGGGTTCACGTTCCCTTGACCCGCGATCTCTTGGTGCACGCTCTGTGGTCGCCTGATCACGGGGCGGACGGGCGGCGCGCTCGATAGGCTGGACCACCTCTGTCTCTGTGGCAGCTTCGGCTTCCTTGAACACCAGCGGAGTCATGCTGGCGACCTCGCCATGGGGCACGGGCTTGCGACCGGGCCGATCCGACCGGCTGCGGGCGGATTTTTCACGCGGTGTGCGTGTCCGCTTTTCCGATGGCTCGCCGGGAGGCAATTCATCCAGAGTGGGACCGAGATAGTCGATCTTGGTCTTGATCATCGCCTCGACGGCTGAGAGCGATTTCTTGTCGTCGAGTGTGACCAGCGTATAGGCCTTGCCCAGACGGCCCGCACGGCCGGTGCGGCCGATCCGGTGCACATAGTCTTCGGCATGATGGGGCACGTCGAAATTGAAGACGTGGCTCACTTCGGGAATATCCAAGCCGCGGGCAGCGACGTCGGAAGCCACCAGCAATTGGGTCGTGCCGGCACGGAAGGCGTCCAGAGCCATTGTTCTTGCCCGCTGGTCCATGTCCCCGTGCAAGGCGGCAACGTTGAAGCCGTGGCGCGACAGGGATTTGTGCAGATTGGCGACATCTATTTTTCTGTTGCAGAAAATGATGGCGTTCTTGATTTCTTCCTGACGGATCAGGGTCCGCAACACATCGCGCTTGGCCCAATCCTGTGGCTGCGACGCCACCAGACGCTGGGTGATGGTGGAAGCGGTTGTGGATTGGCGCTCCACCTCGATCCGGGTCGGATTGTGCAAAAAGGCTTCGGTCAGCCGCTGGATTTCGGGCGGCATGGTGGCCGAGAAAAACAGGGTTTGCCGAGTAAACGGCACCAGCTTGCAGATGCGCTCGATATCGGGAATGAACCCCATATCCAGCATCCGGTCGGCTTCGTCGATCACCAGAATTTCAATGCCGGTCAACAGCAATTTGCCGCGCTCGAAATGGTCGAGCAAACGGCCCGGCGTGGCAATCAGCACATCGACGCCACGGGTGATCTTGAGATCCTGATCACCGAACGAGACGCCGCCGATCAGCAAGGCCACCGACAGTTTCTGTCCTGCGCCGTATTTGGTGAAGTTTTCTTCAACCTGGGCCGCCAATTCGCGGGTTGGCTCGAGGATCAGGGTGCGCGGCATGCGCGCCCGGGCACGGCCCTGTTCCAGCAAAGTCAGCATCGGCAGCGTGAAAGCCGCCGTTTTGCCGGTGCCTGTCTGGGCAATGCCCAAAACATCCTTGCGGGCCAGAACCTGCGGGATTGCTTGTGCCTGAATGGGGGTAGGGGTGGTGTAACCCGAAGAGGTAACCGCTTCGAGTACTTTTGGACTGAGTCCGAGTTCTGCAAATGTCATCAATAATGCCGCCTCTCGATCGCGGCGAATGGGGGCGGGGTCCATATTGACCAGCGCAACCATCGTTGGGGCGTACGGTATTGAACGCCCGAGCCTCCTGCAAGTCAGCGCACCATAGGCCTTAACCCTGTTAAGTCAATGTTTTTCGTCAAAGTCGCTATGGGGCCTTCTTTGCGTCGTTCTTGGTGAAGCGGATCCGGTCCAACAAACCGTCCTTCAGGATATAATGATGCCACAAGGCAAACAGCGCATGGCCACCGATGGCCGCAAAAAAGCCCCAGGCCATCAGTTCGTGGATTTCCTTGAAGAATTTCGAGGTCGGGCGATGGGCCTCGAACGGCGAGGCAATCTGGAACAGGCCGAAATCGATGCCGCGCCCGCGATAGAAGGCCGTGATCACACCGATCAGCGGCACGCCGATCATCAGCGCATAGAGACCCATATGGCCGACCAGAGCGGCTTTGGCCACATGCGGATGAGTGTCGGCTGGCAGAGCGGGGACGGGCGTTGTCAGCCGCACCAGAACACGCACAACCACAAGTGCCAGCACGAGCGAGCCAAATACGAAGTGCAGGTTGGCCATGGACGCTTTGGCTGCGGTATTCGGCATCTCGTCGATCACGAAAGCCGAGATCGCTGCACTGGCCACAATGGCAGCCATCAGCCAGTGGATCGCGATCATCAGGGCATTGTAGCTGTCTGGTGTTGTCTGCATCATCATCCCCGGGCAAGTGTCATCTTCAGGATTGATTTGTGCAGTGCAATAAAGGCCAAATCAAGACCCTTCGGACACGATGCCCTTTCGGCCCCTAAGAGCTTTTGCCCACTCAGAGGTCGACCAGCTCGCCGGCAAAGGCCGCGCGTTCCTGAATGAAGCTGAAACGGGCTTCGGGTTTGGTGCCCATCAGGCGCTCCACCGAATTGCTGGTATCGAGCTTTTCATCGGGCAGAATATCGACCCGCAGCAACACCCGCTTGGTCGGATCCATTGTCGTTTCTTTCAACTGCGCGGGCATCATTTCGCCGAGGCCTTTGAAGCGGCCGACTTCGACATTGCTTTTGCCCTTGAAGGCGGTCGCCAGCAATCTGTCCTTGTGGTCATCGGTTTGTGCATAGATGGTCTTGCCACCATGGGTCAGGCGGTAAAGGGGCGGCACGGCCAGATAGAGGTGGCCCTGATCGATCAGCTTGGGCATTTGCCGGTAGAAATAGGTGATCAGCAGCGAGGCAATATGCGCGCCGTCGACATCGGCATCGGTCATGATGATCACGCGGTCATAGCGCAAATCCTCTTCGCGATAATTGGAGCCCATGCCGCATCCCAGCGCCTGCATCAGATCCTGCAATTGCTGGTTGGCAACCAGCTTGTCGCGGGTGGCCGAGGCCACGTTGAGGATTTTACCACGCAGGGGCAAAATCGCCTGATTCGAGCGGTTGCGGGCCTGTTTGGCCGAGCCACCGGCCGAATCCCCTTCGACGATGAAAATTTCGGAACCCTTCATGCCGGCATTGGTGCAATCGGCCAGTTTGCCGGGCAGGCGCAGTTTGCGCACGGCGGTTTTGCGCAGCACTTCCTTTTCGGCACGGCGGCGCAGGCGGTCATCGGCCCGCTCGATCGCCCAGTCCAGCAGTTTGATGGCTTGGGACGGCGAGGCCGCCAGCCAATGGTCGAACGCATCGCGGATGGCGGCTTCGACAATCCGGCTCGCCTCGGTGGTGGCAAGCTTGTCTTTGGTCTGGCCCTGGAATTCCGGCTCGCGGATGAAGACGGACAGCATGCTGGCCGCCGACAGCATCACGTCATCGGAGGTAATGCTGGCTGCGCGCTTTTGCTGGCCGATCCGTTCGGCATGGTCGCGCAGGCCGCGCAGCAAGGCGACCCTCAAGCCCTGTTCATGCGTGCCGCCTTCCGGGGTCGGAATGGTATTGCAGTAGGAATGGCTGAAACCGTCCTCGCCATCGCCGAGCCACACCACCGCCCATTCGAGCGAGCCGTGACCGCCGGCTTTTTCGATCTTGCCGGAGAAAATCTGCTCCACGACCAGATTTTTGCCCTCGATGTCGGTTGCGAGGTAATCACGCAAGCCTCCGGGGAAGCGGAACACCGCTTGGGCTGGCACGTCGGTGCCCGCCACGCGGGCCGGATCGCACGACCAGCGGATCTCGACGCCCCCGAACAGATAGGCCTTGGAACGGGCCATGCGGAACAGGCGGCCGGGATTGAAAGTGCTGTGCTCGCCGAAAATCTGGTCATCCGGCTTGAAGCGGACTTTGGTGCCGCGGCGGTTGGCCACGCGTCCCACCGCTTCCACCGGTCCCTGGGAATGACCGCGCGAAAAGACCTGCCGATAGAGCTGCTGGCCGCGTGCCACTTCCACTTCGCACAATTCCGACAGCGCATTGACGACCGAAATGCCGACGCCATGCAAGCCGCCCGAGGTTTCATACACTTTGGAATCGAATTTGCCGCCGGCATGCAGCGTGGTCATGATCACTTCAAGCGCGGATTTGTCGGGAAATTTGGGATGCGGATCGATCGGGATCCCGCGTCCGTTGTCGGAGACCGACAGGAAACCGTCCGCATCGAATTCTACAGTAATGACAGTGGCATGGCCTGCGACCGCTTCGTCCATCGAATTGTCGATGACTTCGGCAAACAGGTGGTGCAGCGCCTTTTCGTCGGTGCCGCCAATATACATGCCCGGACGGCGCCGGACCGGCTCCAGACCTTCCAGCACCTCGATGGCCGAGGCGGTATAGCCCAATTCACCCGGTGTGCCGCCCACAGGCGCGGGGCTGGATTTGGCTGCTGTTTTGCTGGTTTGCTTGCTGTCGGCAGAGGCGGCCTGAGAGGGGGCGCCAGAGCGGGGAGCCGCACCTGCGCCAAAAAGATCATCATTGCCTGACATGAGAGCCCTTGGTCATCAAACTGATTCGCACTGGCGGCATTATGCACATCCGCATCACCAATGGGAACGGATCATAAACATAGGGCAACCGGTTTTGCACGGATTTCTCGAAAACCGCTGCTGTAACGGGTCAATATCCGGTTCTAATCTCTTAAGAATATGACAGAAATTGTCCGAAATAAAAAAGGCCGGGCAAAGCACCCGGCCTTTCTGTCTCGCACTGCGGCCCGGAGGACGATCAGCTCAGTAGGAATAGTACATGGTGAACTCGACTGGATGCGGAGCCATTTCGAACCGCATCACGTCCTGCATCTTCAACTCGATATAGCTGTCGATGAAGTCGTCGTTGAACACGCCGCCAGCCTTCAGGAAGCCGCGATCCTTGTCGAGGCTTGCCAGTGCTTCACGCAGCGAGCCGCAAACGGTCGGGATCTTCTTCAATTCGCGTGGTGGCAAATCGTACAGATCCTTGTCCATGGCTGCACCCGGATCGATCTTGTTCTGGATCCCGTCCAGACCAGCCATCAACATCGCTGCGAAAGCCAGATAGGGGTTGGCCATCGGATCAGGGAAGCGCACTTCAACGCGCTTGGCCTTTGGATTGTTGGTGTATGGAATACGGCAGGACGCCGAACGGTTGCGCGACGAATAGGCCAGCAACACAGGCGCTTCATAACCGGGAACCAGACGCTTGTAGCTGTTGGTCGACGGGTTGGTGAATGCGTTCAATGCCTTGGCATGCTTGATGATGCCGCCGATGTAGTACAGGCATTCCTGGCTCAGATCGGCATATTTGTTGCCGGCCATGATTGGCTTGCCGGCCTTCCAGATCGACTGGTGGACGTGCATGCCCGAACCATTGTCACCAAACACAGGCTTCGGCATGAAGGTGGCTGTCTTGCCATAGCTGGCAGCGACATTGTGGATGGCATATTTGTAGATCTGCATGTGGTCGGCGATTTCGGTCAGGGTGCCGAATTTCATGCCGAGTTCGTGCTGGGCCGAAGCCACTTCGTGATGGTGCTTTTCAACCTTCACGCCCATTGCAGCCATGGCTGCCAGCATTTCGCCGCGCATGTCCTGTGCGGTGTCCTGCGGAGGAACGGGGAAGTAGCCGCCTTTGGTGGCAACGCGGTGGCCGAGATTGCCGCCTTCATATTCGGTGTCACCATTGATCGGCAGTTCGGCGGCATCGAGCTTGAAGCCGCTGTTATAGGGGTCGGACGAGAAGCGCACATCGTCGAACACGAAGAATTCGGCTTCGGGACCGACATAGATCGCGTCGCCGATACCGGTCGACTTGAGATAGGCTTCGGCCTTCTTGGCCATGCCGCGCGGATCGCGCTCGTAAGGCTGGCCGGTGGTTGGCTCCAGCACGTCGCAGACGATCGACAGGGTCGATGCTGCAAAGAAGGGATCCAGTGTCGCGGTTGACGGATCAGGCATCAGGCACATGTCGGATTCGTTGATGGCCTTCCAGCCAGCGATGGACGAACCGTCAAACATGGTGCCTTCAGCAAAGATTTCCTCGTCGATCATCGAGATGTCGAAGGTCACATGCTGCCATTTGCCGCGTGGGTCAGTGAAGCGGAAATCGACGTATTTGATATCGTTGTCGCTGATATACTTCAGGACGTCCTTGGCGGTCTTCATCAGTGTCTTCCTCGTTTGAGCAGTGGCGCGACCTAGCGCCGTTGGGATGATTGACGGTTCAGTTCGGGGCCTGATCAGATGGCATCGAGTCCGGTTTCACCGGTGCGAATCCGAATGGCCTCTTCCACGGTAGATACAAAAATCTTGCCATCTCCGATACGACCTGTCTGGGCGGCCTTGCGGATGGCATCCACAGCCCGTTCGACAAGGTCATCCGGAATGACAATCTCGATCTTCACTTTGGGGAGAAAGTCCACGACATATTCCGCCCCACGATACAATTCGGTGTGGCCTTTCTGGCGGCCAAACCCCTTTGCCTCGGTGACGGTAATGCCTTGTAGGCCCACGTCTTGAAGGGCTTCCTTCACGTCGTCGAGCTTGAACGGCTTGATGATCGCTTCAATCTTTTTCATCGTCGTTCTCACCTTCTCCAGATGT
>CANFLM010000028.1 GCA_947447895.1 Hyphomicrobiales bacterium | reverse complement strand
GGCATGAACTTGCGGTAATGCATGTAGCGGCCGCGGCTTTTCTCCTCGACCCGCATCAGCTCGGCCAACGGGTCGGCATGGTCGTCGACGCGGATATCGAGATAGGCATAGTCTTCCTGATCATGGATCAGCAAAGCGGCCGACTGCTTGCCGCGCTTGTCGCCTCCGGCATCCTCGCCCGCCTTGAGTGCCAGGAGCAGGCGTTGGGCAAACGGCAATTCGGGATGGGCGGCGTAGAAATCGGCTGTGTGTTCGATGACCTGCGGTCCGGCCAGCATATTGCCTGCCACCGAAAAGGTGTCGCGGACCAGATGGCCGCACCAGTCGACGCAGCCATCCCCCGTGAAGGCGGCAAAGCGGAACTGGTTGTCCATGATATGGACCTGGCGTTGCGAGCGGCCTTCATCGGCCTTGGTGATCGCATCCACCGCCTCTTGCGCCGAGGCCCCCTGCTTGAGCAGGGCCAGAGCCTGCGGCCCGTAAAACGGATTGACGAAAGACTGGCTGGCGACAACCCCGACACCGGTTTCGATCGAAGGTACCCGCGCCCCGACCGCGAAAGCGCAGGTGGAAACGGCGAGACCGACCATGCCGGTTTCGACATCATGGGCGATGATGGACCACGTCATGAGAGGCTCCTTGCTGCTGCTACATTCACGTCTTAACGGCCTGCCGCATAGGCCTGCATGCCGCGTGGATTGGCGGCGGCCCGCCGGCGCACACCGACCTTGGAGGCTGCAACCAAACGTCCTTCCGACCAGGCATCGCCGACTTCAACCTGATGGCCGCGCCGTTTCAATTCGGCAATCGTGGCCTCCGGCATCCGCGATTCCACCACCAGCACACCCGGACGCGACATGCGCGGCCAGAAGGAGCCGGGGAAATGTTCGGAATGCCAGGCCGGTGCATCGATCGATTCCTGCAAATTCATGCCGCAATGGACATGGCGCAGGAACAGTTGCGGGATCCACTGGTCCTGCTGGTCACCACCGGGCGAACCCCACACCATATAGGGCTCGCCGTCTTTGTGGGCGAGGGTCGGGGTCAGGGTCGAACGCGGACGGCGTCCCGGTGCCAGAGCGGCCGGATGAGTTTCATCGAGCCAGAACATCTGGGCGCGCGTGCCGAGGCAGAAGCCGAGTTCGGGGATGACGGGCGAGGATTGCAGCCAGCCGCCCGACGGGGTGGCGGCCACCATATTGCCCTCTTTGTCGATGATGTCGAAATGGACCGTATCGCCTTTGCTCTCGCCCATGCGGCCGACAGTCGGCTCTCCTGCTCCGGTCGCACCCACGGCAGTGCGCGGCCCGCTCGAGATCCGGGCATCAACGCGTCCGCCGGCCCCTTCGATATGGCCTGGGCGCAGTTCCATTGACGCCTGCATGGTGATCAGCTTCCGGCGTTCCTCGTTATAGGCATCCGACAACAGGGTTTCGATCGGCACATGCACGAAATCAGGGTCGCCGTAGAAGGCTTCGCGGTCGGCAAAGGCCAGCTTGGAGGCTTCGACAATCCAGTGGATGAAGTCGGGATCGGTCGGCGACAGGCCATCCAGCGGAAAGCCCTTGACCAGCGCCAATTGCTGCAAAGCCGCCAGCCCTTGCGACCAGGGACCGCATTTCATCACCCGATAGCGGCCGTAATCATAATGGATCGGTGCTTCGACATGGGCCTGCCAGCCTGCCATATCGGCCCCGTTGAGCACGCCGCGATGGGCGCGGCCCGAGACGTCCATCACATCCTGTGTGCGGCAGAACCGGTCGATGGCTTCCGCGACAAAGCCCTGCGACCAGATCTTGCGCGCCCGTTCGATGACCGCCTCGCGATTCCCGCCGCCGGCTTCCGCCTCGTCGAGTATCCGCTGATAGGTCTGGGCCAGCACCGGATTGGTGAACAAATCACCGGTCTTCGGCACCTGCCCGTTGGGCAGATAGAGCGCTGCCGAGGTCGGCCAATGGGTGCGGAACAGCTCTTCGACCGTGCCGATGGTGGCGGTAATGCGCTCGACCAGCGGATAGCCGTCCCGCGCATAGCCGATGGCCGGTGTCAGCACCTCGCGCAGGCTCATGGTGCCGTAATCGCGCAGCATCAGCATATAGGCGTCGAAGGTGCCCGGAATACAGGCGGCCAGCAGGCCGGTGCCGGGGATCAGATCCAGTCCCAGACCCTTGTAATGGTCGATGGTGGCTCCGGCGGGGGCCGGGCCCTGGCCGCAGATCACCTCGGACTTGCCGCGCTTCTGGTCATGCAGGATGATCGGCACATCGCCACCCGGCCCGTTCAGATGCGGTTCGACCACCTGCAAAGTGAAGGCGGTTGCAACACCCGCATCAAAGGCATTGCCGCCCTTTTCGAGGGTCGCCATGCCAACAGCAGTGGCGATCCAGTGGGTGGTGGCAACCACACCGAAAGTGCCTTCGATTTCAGGGCGCGTGGTAAAAGGATTGGGATTGATGAAACTCATGACGTCCTGACAGAAAATGATGCTTAAGTCGTAGAGACTAGCGCGGATATGGCAGAATACCAGCCCGCATTTTATCATTTTCTGCTTCATCGATGATTTTTTGCTGGATTTACAGGCATGAATTGCTGAAATTTTCACGTCTTGCAGGGCTGCATCCCGCCGCAGCCTCTTGTGCGGCCCGCCAAGGCAGGGGACACTGAGCCTAAATTTTGATCAGGGCGCGGCTCGCATGTCTTTGACTGTTTTCTTGATGGCACTGGGCAGTGCGGTGTTGCACGCGGTCTGGAACACGTTGGCCCGCTCGAGGCCCGATCCCGGTTTCGGCTTTGCCGCCATGGTGGTCAGTGCGGGCGTGATCGGTCTTCCTTTGCTGGCCTATGCGGGACTGCCCGATCCCGATTCCTATGTTTGGTTGGGTTGCAGCTGCCTATTCAATCTGGCGACCCTGCGTCTGACCATGATGGCCTACCGGCTGTTGCCGCTGTCGCTGGCCTATCCGATCTCCCGGGCGGCCGCCCCCCTGATCGTCACCTTCATCCAGATCGTCATCCTGGGCCAGGAGCGCGTCGGTTTGGGGATCGTGCTGGGCATCGGGGTCATTTCCTTTGCCATCATGCTGTTAGCGGCCTCGGCCCGCACTGAGGAAAGGCTTGATCCGCGTGGCTTGATGTTCACGCTGGCTGCCGGTGTGTTTACCGCGATTGTCGTGGTGGTGGATTCCATCGGCGTGCGGTTGAGTGGCAATACCCTGGGCTATGCGGCGGTGGCGGCGGTTGTCAACGCAGTGACCCTGCCGATTCTGCTGGCCTTTGAAGGGGTTCATCCGCGCCAGCTGCTCAAAGGCAATAAGCGGTTCGGCATGATGGGGGCCAGCGTGTCGATGATGTCGTATTTGTTGATTTTGCTGGCCTATCAGAACGGGCCGGTCGCACCCTCATCGGCCATCCGCGAAACCAGCGTGGTGTTTGCTACGGCCTTTGCCGCCCTGCTTCTGGGGGAAACCATCGGCCGGCTACGCTGGCTGGCCGTGGGGCTGACCTGCATCGGCATGGTGATCATCCGGCTGGTCTGATCAGCGCGGAGTTTGGGTCAGCATTTTAGAAATCACCCGCGCGGTAAAATCGACCATCGGCACAATGCGCGCATAATTGAGCCGTGTCGGACCGATCACACCCAGCACGCCAATGATTTTCTGCGTACCGTCCCGAAACGGCGCGGCAATCACCGAAGAGCCTGACAGAGAGAAGAGTTTATTCTCCGATCCTATATAGATGCGGACCCCGTCACCGGTTTCGGCGCGCCCGATCAGGTCGATCAGCTCTTTCTGGGTTTCGATATCGGCAAACAGCAGCCGGATCCGTTCCAGATCGCTCATGGCGGTCAGATCATCGAGCAGATGCGCCTGCCCCCGCACGATCAGCTGGCGCGAGCTGTCCTCGCCCGCCCAGACGGCCAATCCGGTCGACACCAGTTTGGCGGTCAGGGTATCGAGTTGCTGTTCGGCACTGGTGCGCGCCTCCTCGATTTCCGAGCGCAGATCGATGAGGGTGCGTCCGCGGATTTTTTCCGACAGATAATTACTCGCCTGCATCATCGCCGAAGCCGGCAATCCTGCCGGCAGTTCAATGATGCGGTTTTCAACCGAGCCGTCCTCGCCGACCAGAATGGTCAGCGCACGGCCATGGTCGAGCCGGACAAATTCGATATGGCGCAGGGTGGTCGTGACTTTCTGGGTCACCACCACGCCCGCACTGCGCGTCAGACCCGACAGCATCTGCGAAGCCTCGGTCAGCATGGTTTCAAGCGATCCTGCATTGCCGGTGGCGCGGATCTCGCTCTCGATGCGGGTACGGTCGTCCTGGGAGACATCACCGGTTTCCATCATGGCATCGACAAAAAACCGCAAGCCCTGCTCGGTCGGCAGCCGTCCCGCGCTGGTATGGGGCGCATAGATCAGCCCCGCCGCCTCCAGATCCGACATGACATTGCGGATCGAGGCGGGCGAGAGCGACAATTGCAGCAGTTTCGACAGATGGCGCGAACCGACAGGCTCGCCCGAATCCAGATAGCTCTCGACAATCCGCTTGAATATATCGCGCGACCGCTGGTTGAGATCAGACAACTGGGCATTGGCAACGCCAGTCAAGGACGGATGGATCGGCAAGATGGCTCCCTCACGTGCGGATGCACCCATCCAAGATGAGGATGACGGGGGGAATAATCAAGCAGGCAAGGTCGGAAAGGGCAAAACCACCACCCCGCTTGCTGTCTCGCCGCACTCGGCCTAGAAAGGCGGACTGAAGCAAGAGAGGTTTTTTGATGCGCCCGTCCAAACGCAATGCCGACCAACTCCGCGATGTCACGCTCGAGCGCAATGTTGCGCGTTATGCTGAAGGCTCCTGCCTTGTGAAATTTGGCAATACGCATGTTTTGTGCTGTGCGACGCTGGAGGAGCGCGGGCCGTCATGGTTGCGCGGCACCGGCAAGGGCTGGGTCACAGCCGAATATGCGATGTTGCCGCGCGCGACGCTGGAACGCACGCGTCGTGAATCGACGGCGGGCCGCCCGACCGGCCGTACCCAGGAAATCCAGCGGCTCATCGGCCGCAGCCTGCGCGCTGTGGTGGATCTGGGTGCGCTGGGCGAACGCCAGATTGTGGTGGATTGCGACGTGCTGCAGGCCGATGGCGGCACACGGACGGCGGCGATCACCGGAGCCTGGGTGGCTTTGCGCGATTGCCTGACCTGGATGCATGGCCGGTCAATGATTGCCAAAATGCCGTTGCGTGACCATGTGGCAGCAATTTCTTGTGGCATCACCAATGGCACCGCGGTGCTCGATCTCGATTATGCCGAAGATTCGGGTGCCGAAACCGATGCCAATTTTGTGATGACCGGCTCGGGCGGCATTGTCGAAGTGCAGGGCACAGCCGAAGGCGCGCCGTTCTCCGAAGCGCAATTGCTGGAGATGATGGCCTTGGCCCGCAAGGGTATTGTTGATCTGGTGGCCTTGCAAAAAGCGGCGATTTCCTGAGGATTGACGGACATGGCGCAGCGTCGGCTTCACGGCAAGGTGGTGATTGCCACCCATAATCACGGTAAACTGGTCGAAATGCGCGATTTGCTCGCGCCTTTCGGGTTGGAGGCGGTGTCGGCGGCGGAATTGTCCTTGCCCGAACCCGAGGAAACCGGCCTGACCTTTGCCGAAAATGCCGCCATCAAAGCGCGTGCGGCCACCGAGGCCACGGGATTGCCGGCTTTTGCCGATGATTCCGGCATCTGCATCGAGGTTTTGGGCGGCGAACCCGGCATCTATTCGGCCCGTTGGGCAGGGCCGGAAAAAGACTTTGACCGCGCCATGCGCCATATCGAGGAATTGTTGCAAGCCAAAGGCGCGGTGCTGCCTGCCCAGCGCAAAGCCTGGTTTGTCTCCGCGCTCACTGTGGCCTGGCCCGACGGGCATCTGGCCGAGGTGGAAGGCCGCGTCGACGGGACGCTGGTCTGGCCACCGCGCGGACCCGCCGGCTTCGGCTATGATCCGATGTTCCTGCCCGAGGGCGAAACCCGCACATTCGGCGAGATGAGCCGCGAGGAAAAGCACGGTCTGCCGCCTTTGGGCCGCGGGCTGTCGCATCGGGCGAGGGCGTTCGTCGCTCTGGTCGATCAGGTTCTGACATGAAAACAACCGCGCCAGCGGTCCGTTCCGGCCCAGACGATCCCGGTTTCGGGGTCTATCTGCACTGGCCGTTCTGCCTGTCAAAATGCCCCTATTGCGACTTCAACAGCCATGTCCGCCACCACCGGATTGATGAGGACCGCTTTATCGCCGCCTTTGCGCTGGCCATTGAACAGCAGGCGCAGCTGGTCCCGGACCGGATTGTCACCAGTATTTTTCTGGGCGGAGGGACCCCCTCGCTGATGGCACCCGCAACCGTCGGCGCTCTGCTCGATGCGGTGGCCCACCATTGGCCGGTGGCGAGCAATGTCGAAGTGTCGATGGAGGCGAACCCGACCAGTGTCGAAGCCTCCCGGCTGGCCGATTACCGCGCCGCCGGTGTCAATCGCCTGTCAATCGGCGTGCAAGCCCTCAATGATGCCGATTTGCACGCTTTGGGGCGCAAACATTCGGTGGCCGAATCCCTGGATGCGGTGGCCAAGGCGGCCGCCGTCTTCGACCGTTATTCGTTCGATCTGATCTATGCCCGTCCCGACCAGACGGAAGCCGCATGGCGGGCCGAATTGAAACAGGCGATTGCCCATGCGGCCGAACATCTCTCGCTCTACCAGCTCACCATCGAGCCGGGCACGATGTTCGAGCAGCGTGTGAGGGCCGGACAGTTGATCCCGCTGGATGCCGAACGGGCGCGCGGTCTGTTCGATGTCACCCAGCAGGTCTGCGCGGATGCCGGCTTGCCGGCCTACGAAATTTCGAATCATGCCCGCCCGGGAGCCGAGAGCCGTCATAACCTGATCTATTGGCGTTATGGCGAATATGCGGGGATCGGCCCCGGCGCCCATGGCCGGCTGGTCGTGGACGGCACCCGCCATGTGCTGGTCTCGCAAAAGCATCCCGAGCAATGGCTTGAACAGGTCGAGCAATCGGGCGGGGCGGTGACGGAAGAGGAACGGCTGACGCGCGAGCAGGAAGGCGACGAAATGCTGCTGATGGGCCTGCGCCTGCGCGAAGGTATTTCGCCGCAACGCTATGCCGGCCTGTCGGGGCGTCAGCTGGATTCGGCCAAAATCGCCGATCTTGTGTCCGATGGTGTGCTTGAGCGCCTGCCCGATGAGCGGCTGCGGGCGACGATTGCCGGTGTGCCGGTGCTGGACGCAGTGATTGCCGCTTTAAGCTGACCCTGGTTTCAAGGTTCAATCTTCTGCCGGTAGAAGAGGGCGTTTTCAGGCAAAAAAAAGCGGTGTTCGATCCGTGCGCGGACAGGGATCGAACACCGCAACGGTTCTTCCGTCTGGGGTCGGAAGCGACCGGTAGAGATGAGCAGGACAGCTTGGTGGTTGTCAGAAGGACCAGTCAGGGCTTCATGAAACAACGGAGTTTCTGGGGTCTCGCAAGCGGCCGTTACTCATTGACCTCACCATAAGACAGGTTGATGATTGACGAACCTGTCCGTTCCGACAGGGTACCGGGCTTACCGGCGGATGATCAAACCGAGCGAAACGGCCTTGCTGACACTTTCCATCGTGGTCCGCGTGTCGAGTTTGATGCGGATATTCTCGCGGTGAAACCGCACCGTGCGTTCGCTGATCCCCATCAGTCTGGCGGTCTCGGCGAGGGATTTTCCCGCGGAAGACCAGCTGATACATTCGATCTCGCGTGCGCTCAGTCCGGCTTCAATATCCCTGGCCTGCAACAACTGGTTGGCACGGGCATGGCAATGCATCGCAAGCAAGGTCAAGGATGCCATGGTGGCTGAGGCAGGGCCCCAATCGTCGGTTTGCTCGTCGGCGGTAAAGGACACCAGTCCGAAACTGCCGTCGGGACTGCGCAACGGCACGCTGATGCCGGTTCTGCCGATGCCGAAATCGACGGCTTCGCCCACCAGATTGCGCGCTTCCAGACTGGTGATCGGCACCGTATCCCAGTTGACCGGCAATAGCGCGTGCGAGCAGGCATTGAGCACCGGATCGACGCGCGCATAGGAGCGGTCGCTATAGCGCTCCTGCCACTCCCGCGGATAGGTGGTGGACACGATCCAGTCCTGCGGGGCAAGCACCGGCGACCGCATGGTGAGATAGGCGACATGACGGAAACCGAAATCCAGCAAATGCGCCTGGCACAAGCGGCTGATATGCTCGATGCTCTTGCACCGGCCAACAGCCAGGATTGCATTTGCGTGTAAAAGCATTTTGAAAATTCTCGAAGTGGAACAACATGAAAAAACAATAAAATGAGCTTTAGAAACGATAGATCAAAACAAAGATAAATCAATCGTCGGCGTGATCAATCTGCTCCTAGAAATTCTGCTTGGCCGGCTGGATCACTGTCGTCGCGCCGGACGCGATTTGTGAAATGGCCAAAGGCCGCTCTGTGCCGCCGCCGGCTTTGAAACGGAACAGGCCATCGGTGCCGATCATGCCGTCGGTGTTGAGCAGGGTCGCATCGGCAAAGGCCTGTGTGCCATACTGGTTCAGCAGGGCATTGACCAGAAACACGGCATCATAGCTCAGACTGGCCAGACGCGGCGGTTCCTCGCCATATTTGGCCTGATACCGTTTGGAAAAGGCGTTAAAACCGTTCCGGTCGGGGGAAGCAAACCAGCCACCCTGGAAGGCCGGGCTCTTCGCCAGCCGGGGGTCATCCCAGGCGCTGGTGCCGAGCAGCTGCCATTTTTTCGTTTCAATGCCTGCCGTTTGCAAGGCCGCGCCGGTGGTGGCTGCGCCATCGCCGTTTTCCGGCACGAACAGGGCATCGACCGGCACGGTCACAGCCGCAATGGCCTTGGCAGCCTGCTCGGCGCTGGATGCGTTATAGCGTTCAAGTGTTGCCACCCGCAAACCGCGGCGGGCACAGGATTCCTGAAAGGCCGCTGCAACCACATTGCCATAGGCCCCTTCGGGGATCATGGCTGCAAAAGAGGTTTTGCCTCTGGACGCGGCATAGCCGATGATCTGGTCGACATCGTTATCGGGCAGGAAGCTCAGCAAATAGACCCCGCGTCCCCCCACCGTCTGGTCGGTTGAAAAGGCGATCATCGGCTTGCCGGCGGCGCGGGTCACATCGCCCGCGGCCTTGACCGAGGGAGCGAGCAGCGGGCCCAGCACCACTTGTGCGCCCTCCGCCAGAGCGCTGCGGGCCGCAGTGCGGGCGCCATCGGCATGGCCCAGATCGTCCTTGATGACGAGCCTGATTTTGGCACCCTTATATTCGGATTGTGCCAGTTCTCCGGCATTGCGCAGGGCGGTGGCAACCGCGCCGGTATGGCCGCTCGCGCTCAGAGGCAGCAGCAGCGCCACCGTGATGCCGTCTGAAGGGGACAGGCTGTTGCCCAGTCCGCCCGCGGGCGTGTCGGTAGTCGGTGGCAGATCGAGCGGTTGTTCGCTGACCGTGCCGACCGGGGCAGAAAGGGTCGGTGTGGCCTCGCGCGACGAGCCGAAGCGGCTCGATCCCATGCAGCCCGCCAGGACGCAGACCAGTGCGCAGACCAGAGCGACCGGGGCCAGTGTCCGGACAGCCGCTCCGAAAGGCCCGCCATGGGTTCCGACAGTCTTCTTGCCACGATTCCCTTGCATCGGCCCTTGGTCTCCCTGTTGGCATGCTGGCTATTGTTAGCGTGCGGAAGCGGAAAAAAATAGAGCTGAAACATGGAGAAAATAATAAGGTTTCTTCCAAAATACAGGAATTCCCCGATCGCGAACCCTACGGTGCTTTTCGATAGGGTCCGGCTGTGGCATGGTGGGGCATGACAACATATTCATCAGGTTCGGGAAGCGGTGCCTCGCGTTCTTCCTACACTCTGCTGGGCCTCGAGGCCGAGGCGGAGCCCATTGCCCCCGGTCTGCATGTGGTGGCGACGCCGATCGGCAATTTGCGCGATATTTCCTTGCGCGCTCTGTCGACCCTGTCGGCGGCCGATCTCATTCTGGCCGAAGACACCCGTGTCACCAAAGTCCTGCTGGCCCATTACGGCATCACCACGCCTTTGATGGCCTATCACGAGCACAATGCCGCCGAGATGCGGCCCAAAATCATGGAGCGTCTGGCCCGCGGACAGGCTCTGGCGCTGGTGTCGGATGCCGGCACGCCTTTGGTCTCCGACCCCGGTTACAAGCTGGTGGAAAGCGTCGTGGCCGAGGGCCTGTCGGTGACCCCCATTCCCGGGGCGTCGGCGGTTCTGACCGCGCTGGTGGTGGCCGGATTGCCGACCGACCGCTTCTTTTTCGAAGGCTTTCTGCCGTCCAAAACCACGGCCCGCAAGGAACGGCTGCAGGTGCTATCGGTGATTCCGGGCACACTGGTGTTTTTCGAATCCCCGCATCGTCTGGTCGACATGCTCAACGATGCCCATGCGATGCTCGGTCCGCGTCCGGCGGCTGTGGCGAGGGAACTCACCAAATATTTCGAAACCGTCCGGCGCGGCACCCTGCCCGAACTGGCGGCGCTCTATGGCAGCGAGAACAAGCCCAAGGGCGAGATTGTCGTGCTGATCGGGCCGCCGCAAGAGGATGCGTTCGTGATCGACGAGAGTGATCTCGATGCCCGGTTGCGCCGGCATTTGAGCCATCTCTCGGTGAAAGACGCGGTGGATGTCACCGTGCAGGAGACCGGACAGCCGCGCCGCCAGATCTATGCGCGCGCCGTGGCCCTGGCACGCGAGGGTGGCAATCAGGACGGATGAGCCCATTGCCCGCCCCGCAAAAGCCCAAGGCACGCCGCTCGTCCCGGCAGCGGCAACGGGCCTTGCGCCACGGGATCTGGGCCGAATGGCTGGCGGCCTTCAGCCTGTTGTGCAAGGGTTATCGGCTGCTGGCCTATCGCTATGGCGGCCATGGGGGCGAGATCGATCTGGTGATGCGGCGCAAGCAGGTGATTGCCTTTGTCGAGGTCAAATATCGCGCCGACCATGATCGGGCTCTGGCGGCCATCGATCCAAGCAAGCAAAGCCGTTTCAACAAGGCGGTCAATCTGTGGCTGATGCGCAATGGTTGGGCGCAAGATCATGTGCTGCGCGCGGATGCGGTGCTGGTGGTGCCGTGGCGCTGGCCGCGCCATATCGAAGACGCCTTCACGCTTGCCGAATAAGCGGCTAGACTGTCCAACCAAGCAGAGTTTTGACAAGACAAGGATCATCGACGTGAAATCACTCACCGTTGCCGTGCAGATGGACCCCATCCAAGCCATTAAAATTGCGGGTGATTCCACCTTCGCCTTGCTGCTCGAAGCGCAAGCGCGCGGCCACAAGCTCAAATTCTACACGCCCGACAAACTCTCGATGCGTGATTCCCGCGTCTTCGCGCCGATGCAGGATCTGGTGGTGCGCGATGTGGTGGGTGACCATTGCAGTCTGGGCGAGCCGGTCCGCACCGATCTGGCGGATGTGGATGTCGTGCTGCTGCGTCAGGATCCGCCCTTCGACATGGCCTATGTGACCTCGACCCATCTGCTCGAACGCGTGCATCCGCAGACACTGGTCGTCAATGATCCGGCCCATGTGCGCAATGCGCCCGAAAAGATCATGGTGACCCTGTTCCCCGATCTGATGCCGCCGACCCTGATCACCCGCGACCGCGAGGCGATCGAAGAATTCCGCGACGAGCACGGCGAGATCGTGATGAAACCGCTTTACGGCAATGGCGGTGCGGCGGTGTTCAAGACCGGTGCGAAAGACCCGAATTTCGGCTCGCTGTTCGATCTGTTCTCGACCATGTTCCGTGAACCATGGGTGGTGCAACGCTTCCTGCCTGCGGTGGTGAAGGGCGACAAGCGGATCATTCTGGTCGACGGCGAGCCTTTGGGCGGCGTCAACCGCGTTCCGGCCGAAAACGACATCCGTTCCAACATGGTACGCGGCGGCGCGGCCGAAACCACCCAGCTGACCCCGCGCGAAAAGGAAATCTGTGACCGGATCGGCCCGACCCTCAAAGAGCGCGGCCTGCTGTTTGTCGGCATCGACGTGATCGACGGCCACCTGACCGAAATCAACGTCACCTCGCCCACCGGCCTGCGCGCGATCAAGCGTCTGGGTGGCCCGGATCTGTCGAAGGCGATCTGGGACCGGATTGAAGCCAAGCGGGGTTGAGGTTACAATAACCTGTTACGCTTTTTCATGATGGAGATTGCGATGGGTGCAAAATTACCATTTGGCTTGGCGCAACACAGCGAACACCCTCAAATGATCCATGATTATGATCTTGTCCGCACAATTGTTGCGGTCGAGGCCGAAGGCCTTGTCATCCAATCAGGCTCGCTCGTCACCGTGGTGGATATCAGCCAGACCAGCGATGCCTACGAAATCGAATTTACCGAACCCATGTGCTGCGTATTGACCATGACAAAGGATCAATTCGTGAGAGCCTGATGATCACTTATAATATTCCTGATGATAAAATATTGAAATATTTACTGAATTCAAATCATCCGCAGGGACGTTCCAAAGCAAAATTCTTTATCAATCGCGGCTTTGCTTTTCAAAATCCGCATCAATTGCGTGAGGCATTGCTCAGACAATCTTTGACGGCAACATTGGTGCAGACGATGCCACATCCCGATGGTGAAAAGCTGATTTATAAATGCGTGGTTGCGGCCCCGGACGGAACACAGCCATGCCTCATTACTGTGTGGATCAGGTCATTGATCGGCAGTGCAGGCGGGCACCGCCCCAACCAGCGGCTGGTGACGGCCTATCCCGACAGCCTATGAATTCACCCGCTTCAGAAAGGCGGTTTTCAGCACCAGCCCTTTGATATTTTCGACGCGGCATTCGACTTCTTCGGGATTGCCGGTCAGGCGGATGCCCTTTACCTTGGTGCCCTGTTTGAGCGTGGTGTTGGTGCCTTTGACCTTCAGATCCTTGATGATGTGGACAGTGTCGCCATCATGAAGCTGGGTGCCGTTGCAATCTTTGGTGATATCCTGATCGTCGTCAGACATGGGGATGTCCTTTCAAGGGGTTAGGTGCGGTTCATCACCACGGCCAGCGCGGGTTTGGTATTGATGGTCTGGAAGACCACGCAATAGCGCTCGGTCAGTTTCAACAAGGTATCGAGCTGGTCCTGCGGGGCGTCGGTATCGACCTCGAAGGTCAGACGGATCTCGCGGAACCCGACAGGGGCCTCGCGGTCGACGCCCAAAGTGCCACGGAAATCCAGATCGCCTTCGGCTTTGACCACGCCTTTTTTGAGGGTGATTCCCAAAGCGGTGGCTACCGCTTTCAAGGTGACGCCGGCACAGGCCACAAGGGCTTCAAGCAGCATATCGCCCGAGCACAATTCCGCGCCGGAACCGCCGGTGGCCGGATGCAGGCCCGCCACCATCATGGCGCGGCCGGTTTCGACCTTGCAGGCGATGTGCTGGTCATCCAGTTCGCCCGAGGCGCGCAGGGTGATGATGGCGGTGTCGGGATCTTCTTTATATTTGTTTTTGATCGGAGCCTGAAGGCTGCGAAGTGTGTCGGCGTCCATGATGGCCTCCGTTGAATGCCGGAACAGGGAGAATGAAGAGGGTCTTACCACCAATGCGAGGCATTATCTGCCCCTTTTTGGGTGGGAGCGGCTTTTTCGGGCTGCAAGGAGCGGTCGAGCGCGTGCAGAATCCGGCGCTTGGCCTTGTCGAAGCCCAAAGCCAGCCTGTCGCGCGGGCGATCGAGCGTCACCGAAATGGTTTCCATCATCCGCCCCGGACGGGGCCGCATCACCACCACGCGGTCAGCCAGCGTAATGGCTTCCTCGACATCATGGGTCACCATCACCACTGTGGGCTTGGTTTCGGCCCAGAGCAGCAGCAGATGGTCGTGCAGGCTGGCGCGGGTAAAGGCATCGAGGGCGGAAAACGGTTCGTCCAGCAGCAGCACTTTGGGTTCGGTCACAAAGGCGCGGGCAATGGCGACACGCTGTTGCTGCCCGCCCGACAGTTCACGCGGCCAACGCTGGTCATAGCCCGCCAGCCCGACCTTTTCGAGCGCATGCAGAATACGGACCTGCCGCTCCTGCGGGGGCAGATCGGCAAGGCCGAAGCCGACATTGCCGGCGACCGTCAGCCAGGGCAGCAGACGCGGCTCCTGGAACACGATGCCGATGGAGGGATGCGGACCCTTGATGGTTTCGCCATTGACGGTGATCGCGCCCGAGCTCGGGATATCCAATCCGGCGATCAGCCGCAACAAGGTGGTTTTGCCGCAGCCCGACCCGCCGACCAGCGCCAGAATGTCTCCCTTGCCGACCTGCAGGGAGATATCGCGCAAGGCTTCGGTGCCGTCGGCATAGGTTTTTGAAAGGCCGCTCAACCGCAACATTACAAGGCCCCCCGCGCTGTATCCTGCCAGAGCAGCAGCGGTTTGCTGACCATTACCAGCACACCGTCGGCCAGCTTGCCGAGCACGGCAAAGGTGATGATCGATGCAAGAATTTGTGCGGGCTTGCCCATCTGCTGGCCGTCAACCAGCAAAAAGCCCAAGCCCTCGGATGCGCCCATAAATTCGGCGGCGACCACAAACATGAAACCGAGGCCGAGGCCCGAGCGCAGCGCAATAATCCAGGCTGGCAACACAGCAGGCAACATCACGCGGCGGATCATCGCCCAGCGGTTGAGCCTGAACACCTGTCCGACCTCGATCAGCTTGCGGTCGATGCCCTCGATGGCCCCCGCGACGCCGAGATAGACAGGGAAAAACACGCCGACCGCGATCAGGGCGACTTTGGAGGTCTCGAAAATCCCCATCCAGAGAATGAACAAGGGCACCCAGGCGATCGACGGCACGGCCCTGAGGGCTTGCAGGGTCGGATCGATCAGGCGGCGCACCACCACCAATGCCCCCGCGGCGGCTCCGATCATCGTGCCGAACAGGGCACCCAGCGCAAAGCCTGCCAGCACACGCCCCAAAGTGGCGAGGCAATGCAGCTGCAATTCGCCGCTTTTGGCCAGCTCCCACAAGGTCGCCCCGATGGTCGAGGGGGGAGGCATCAAACGGCCGACGGCCAACCCGCTGCGGATGGCCGCTTCCCACAGGATGGCCAGCAGCAACGGCAGAAGGATCCCTGCCAGTGCAAAGCTGCGGGAGGGGTTCGAGCCCTTGACGCGCGAACTCCGCGGATCCCGGGGATCCACGGAGTGTCGCAGGTCGCTGTGTGACATCGTGTCGGTCATACGCGCTTCAACTTGGGGGACAATGCGTCCGTCTGGTTACTTTTTAGCAGCTAAATAGGATCCATCAATCAAATCCGCCACCACGGCTTTGATATTGGTCTCTGGCTTGAGCACACCTGCCTCCTGTAAGGCAAGCCCTGCAGCGATAATTGTTTCACTTTGGGCCGCACCGATCGGGCCGTGGGTCAATTCGGTGCGCTCGAGCTGCTTGGCAATCACGGCGTCGGACAGCTTGGTGGCTTCGACCAGTGATTTCGACAATTCTTTCGGATTGGCCAGCGACCACAGGCGGGCGGTTTCATAGACAGCCAGCACGCGCTTGATCACATCGGGATAATTCTTGGCGAATTCCTCGCGGGCATTCAGCACGCCCCAGGTGTTGTCGGCCGGTTTGCGGAAAAACAGCCGCGCGCCGCTTTCGACTTCCGCCGAAGCCATGATCGGATCGAGACCTGCCCAGGCCTCGACATCGCCACGCTCAAGCGCGGTGCGGCCATCGGCATGCTGCAGCAGCACCAGTTTCACATCTTTTTCGGTCAGCTTGGCATCGGCCAGTGCCCGCACCAGGAAGATATGCGGATCGGTGCCGCGGGTGACCGCCACGCGCTTGCCCTTCAGATCGGCCACCGTCTTGATGGCGTCGGATTTGGTGACCAAAGCGGTCCATTCGGGACGGGAGAACACATAGACCGATTTGATCGGGTTGCCGTTGATCTTGCCGATCAAAGCCGCCGCACCAGCGGTGGAGCCGAGATCGAGCGATCCGGCATTGAGAAATTCAAGCGCCTTGTTCGAGCCTGCCGATTGCACCCAGCGGATGGCAATGCCGTCTTTCTCGAATTCCTTTTCCAAGAGCTTCTGGTCCTTGAGCACCAGCGAAACGGGGTTATAGGTGGCCCAGTCGATCCGGATTTCTTTCAACGGGTCGGCGGCCTGGGCCGGCTTTGCAGCCATGCCGAGCGACAGGGCCGCAGTCAGGGCCACACTCAATACGAAGCGACGATTGATCAGGTTCGACATCCACTCATCCTCCAAAATACAATAGGGTGGGGCCTTGGGTATTGACCGCGGCCATTAATCCGCTATGTAGGACTAATCGTTCTTTATGTCAAACAAACAAATTCATTTTGTGAATAAAAATAATAATCATTTTTTATATGTGAATTAAGAGGCTGCGACTGATCCAGCCCCCGATCCACTGCATGCCTGTTCTGTTTCGGCAACACCGGTCTTGGCAAGCGCGCTTTTATCCGCCACGCTGAAACAAGCATCGGTGCAACAAGGCGCCGGTCGGTGGGAAGGCAGGGCCGCGACCGGTCATGCCACTCGAACAAGAGCTGTCAGGGAGGTTCGCGTGACACAAGCCGTCGGTGAAGTGTGGTTGGAGGAGCCCAAGCTGCTCGCATTGGTGCAGGCAATGTTTGCAACGGCCGGATCCAATCCGCATGAATGCGAGATTGTTTCGAGGCATCTGATCGAAGCCAATCTGCGTGGCCATGATTCCCATGGCATCGGCATGATCCCCGCCTATCTCGGCAATGCGCTGAAGGGCGAAATGAAGCTCAACCACCATCCCAGACTGGTGCTTGACCAGGGCAATATGCTGATCTTCGACGGGGAATTGGGTCTGGGCCAGACCAATGCCACCGAGGTCATCGATCAGGCGATTGCGCGGGCGCAAAGCACCGGTTCCTGCATCATGGCCTTGCGCAACAGCCATCATATCGGCCGGATCGGCCATTGGTCCGAACAATGCGCGGCGCGGGGCATGGTGTCACTGCATTTCGTCAATGTGGTCTCCAAGCCGTCGGTCGCTCCGTATCACGGACTGGCGGCCCGTCTGGGCACCAATCCGGTATCAATCGGAATTCCGCGTCAGGACGGCCCGCCGGTGATTGTTGATTTTGCGACCAGCGAGCTGGCCGTCGGCAAGATCCGTGTCGCCTATAACAAAGGCGTGCCGGTCCAACCTGGTGCCCTGATCGACGGGCAGGGCGAGCCGACCACCAATCCGGCCGCCCTGTTCGAAGAACCTTATGGTGCTTTGACCTCTTTTGGCGCCCATAAAGGCTGGGCTCTGGCCTTTGCCTGCGAGGCTTTGGCCGCAGCGTTGAGTGGCGGCAAAACCCAGTCGGGCCCGAAATCCCGCGATGCCATCATCAATTCGATGTTTTCGATTGTCGTCTCGCCCGACAAAATGGGGACCACCGACAGCTATTTCAGCGAATTGGAGGCCTTTATCCGCTGGGTGCAATTGCCGCCTGAAGGGCGCGACGCGACCGTGCAATTGCCCGGCGACCCCGAACGGGCCAAGCGGGCGGATCGGCTCAAGCGGGGTATTCCGGTCGACGAGACGACCTGGAACCAGCTGCTTGATATCGGTGTGGCGGTCGGCATGTCCCGCGAGGCCATGCTGGCGATTGCCCACCCCCATCAGGCTCCGCTTGCCTGACACGCAATAAAGGGCAGGGGACGAAGGCCAGATGGAAAAGACCGGATGGCAAAGACAGGATGGAAAGGGTTTACTTCGATAAAATCCTTTCCATTTTGTGTTGAAAGGGCCAATAAAGGCCCGTCAACCCTCAAACGCGACCAACGCGTGCCGACCCAGCAGGACCCTTGTCATGAGCAACCATCTGTTTGACATCATCGCTGACCCTTCCCATCCCGCCACCCACAAGGTGGTGCAGTTTCCCGATGGTTCGGCATGGACGCGCGCCCAATTGCTGGAGCGGACGGCCCGCTATGCCAATGTGCTGAAAAGCCTCGGTGTGGCACCGGGCGACCGCATTTGCCTGCAGATCGAAAAATCGGTCGAGACGATGGCTTTGACGCTTGGTGCTGTGCGGGCTGGCGCGGTGTTCGTGCCGCTCAACACGGCCTATACCACGGCGGAAATCAGCTATTTCATCGGCGATGCCGAGCCGCGTCTCTTGGTTTGCGATCCTGCGCGCCGCGAAGCCCTGTCGCAAGCCGCTGAAAAGGCAGGTGTGACCCATGTTGAGGCTTTGGCTGCGGATGGATTGGGTTCGCTGGCCAGTCTGGCTGATGCGGCCTCGCCCGAACATGCGCCGGTGGCGCGCGGGGCGGATGACATTGCCGCCATTCTCTACACTTCGGGCACAACGGGACGCTCCAAGGGCGCGATGCTGAGCCATGACAATCTGTCCTCCAATGCGCTGACGCTGAAAGACTATTGGCGGTTTACGCCCCGGGACGTGTTGCTGCATGCTTTGCCGATCTACCACACGCATGGCCTGTTTGTGGCGATCAACACTATTCTGGTGTCCGGCGCGTCGATGATCTTCCTGCCGAAATTCGACCCTGATCAGATCCTGCGCCTGATGCCGCAGGCGACCTGCATGATGGGCGTGCCGACCTTCTACACCCGCCTGTTGCAGCATGAGGGGCTGACCAGAGACGCAACCAAACATATGCGCCTGTTCGTCTCCGGTTCCGCACCCTTGCTGGCCGAAACGCATCGCGAATGGTCGGCCCGCACCGGCCATGCCATTCTCGAACGCTACGGCATGACCGAAACCAATATGAACACCTCAAATCCCTATGATGGAGACCGGGTGGCGGGCACGGTCGGCTTTGCGCTGCCGGGGATTGCGGTGCGGGTGGTCGATCCCGACACCGGCAAGCATTTCGGTGTTGACGAGATCGGGATGCTCGAAGTCAAAGGCCCGAACGTGTTCAAGGGCTATTGGCGGATGCCGGAAAAAACTGCTTCCGAATTCCGCGCCGACGGGTTTTTCATCACTGGCGATCTCGGCAAGATCGATTCGCGGGGCTATGTCCACATCGTCGGACGCGGCAAGGATTTGATCATTTCGGGCGGGTTCAATGTCTATCCGAAAGAAGTGGAAACCGAGATTGATTCGATGGAAGGTGTGGTTGAAAGCGCAGTGATTGGCGTTCCGCATCCCGATTTCGGCGAAGGCGTGGTGGCGGTGGTGGTGGTGGCCAAGACCGCCAAACTCGATGACAAGCAGATTATCGCGCATCTGGCCGACCGTCTGGCCAAGTTCAAACAGCCCAAATATGTGTTCATCGTTGATGATCTGCCGCGCAATACCATGGGCAAGGTCCAAAAGAACCTGTTGCGCGAGCAGCACAAGGATATTTTCAAGGCCTGAACCTGTCTGTGACAGGCGCCGAAAGGACAGCGGATGGAGCGTGGCAGTCTGGCCAAGACCAATGCGATTTTGACCGAGGCACTGGAGGCCGTTCCTGATCCTGTGATTCTGATCGACCCGCGCCGTCTGGTCAGCTTTACCAATGCCGCTGCCCGCCATGTCTGGCCGACTTTGCAGATGGGTAGGCCGTTGTTTTTCACGTTGCGGATGCCCGATCTGGTTGATGCCGTCGAGCGGGTGATGGGCCAGGGTGAGGCGGTTGATCTGGAAATCAACGAGAAAACCCCGATCGAACGGGCTTTCCGCGTCAAAATCCTGCCTCTTCCGACAGGTTATACGGCCCCCGAGCGGGACCAGCCGGTGATGATGCTGATGCTCCATGATCTGACCACTGAACGGCGGCTGGAGCATATGCGGGTCGATTTTGTCGCCAATGCCAGCCATGAATTGCGTACGCCACTCGCTTCTCTGCTCGGCTTTATCGAAACCCTGCAGGGTCCGGCCAAAGAAGACGTCACGGCGCGCGAACGCTTTCTGGAGATCATGCGGTCGCAAGCCCGCCGGATGACGCGCTTGATCGACGATCTGTTGTCGCTGTCGCGTGTGGAGTTGAATGCCCACCGGCTGCCGGTAAATCCGGTCGATCTGGCCCCGTTGGTCGAGCATATGGCCGAGAGCCTGATGACACTGGCCAAGGAGCGCTCTGTCGCGCTCAATCTGTTCAATACCGATCGGCCCTTCTGGGTGGCTGGAGATGTCGATGAATTGTCGCGGGTGATCGAAAACCTGATTGAAAACGCCATCAAATACGGTCAGTCAGGCGGCAGGGTTGATGTAAGCCTGTCAGTGATCGACCAGCCATCGGGTGGGCAGGATGTCTGTCTGGAGGTGCGCGATTATGGCGCGGGGATTCCGGCCGAGCATCTGCCACGGCTGACCGAGCGGTTCTATCGGGTCGACGTCTCGCAAAGCCGCGAAAAGGGCGGTACGGGTCTTGGTCTGGCACTGGTCAAGCATATTGTCAGCCATCATCGTGGCCGTTTGCAGATCGACAGCCAGGCAGGGCAGGGCGCGGTATTCCGTGTGCTGTTGCCGCTCAAGTCCATGACCGTATGAAACGGGAATGGATCAGGGGAATGGCTGACTTCCCGATTATGACAAAAACGTCATCTTAGTGTCATACAAGGGGGGTAAGGCTGTCATGATCGCCACCCACAAAGGCTGTGGCTGAGATTGAAACAGGAGTGATCCCGTGAAACTGTCATCTGTTCTGGCCGCTATTGGTTTGATGCTGGGCCTTGCGGTCCCCGTCGCCCATGCCGCCGATATCTCGGGCGCAGGCTCGACCTTTGCCTTTCCGATTTTTTCGAAATGGGCTGATCTCTACAAGAAAGAGACAGGCAATGGCCTGAATTACCAGTCGATCGGTTCGGGTGCAGGCATCAAGCAAATTCAGGCCAAAACAGTGACTTTCGGGGCCAGCGATGCGCCATTGACCACTGAAGAACTCAAAAAAGCAGGCCTCGTGCAGTGGCCGATGGTGATGGGCGGCATTGTGCCTGTCGTCAATCTTGAGGGCATCAAGCCAGGTGAACTGGTGTTGGACGGGCCGACTTTGGCCAATATTTTCCTCGGCACCATCAAGAAATGGGATGATGCGGCGATCAAAAAGCTCAATCCGTCCCTGACCCTGCCTGCTACAGCGATTACGGTTGTGCGCCGCTCGGACGGGTCGGGCACCACTTTCAATTTTACCGATTACCTCTCTAAGGTCAGCGCCACCTGGAAAGCCGATGTCGGCGCCGGTGCTTCGATCGAATGGCCCGTCGGTGTCGGAGCCAAGGGGAATGACGGTGTAGCCGGCAATGTCGGCCAGACCAAAAATGCCATCGGCTATGTTGAATATGCCTATGCCAAGCAAAACAAGATGACCTATGTCAATCTGATCAATAAAGCCGGCAAGACGGTCTCCCCCACCATTGCGGCCTTCCAGTCGGCTGCCGCCAATGCCGATTGGGCCAATTCGCCGGGCTATTACCAAATCCTGACCGAACAGGCGGGCGAGCAATCATGGCCGATCACTGCCGCTACCTTCATTTTGATGCATGTGACCCCGAAAGACGCAGATGCTTCGGCAGAGGCTGTCAAATTCTTTACCTGGGCTTTCAAGTCCGGTGACAAAACAGCCGAGGAGCTTGATTATATCCCGATGCCGGCTTCGGTTGTCTCGCTGATCGAAAAAACGTGGGCAACCGAGTTGAAATTGAAATAAGCAGCCCTTTTGCCCCTCGCATGACTTGGCTATTGCAGGGAGAGGATTTACCTCTCCCTGATCAGGATCAACCAGAGCAGTGAACATCATGTCTTCCAGCGAGATTGCCAACACGGCAACAGTGGACAAAAACGGCAGCCTGGCGCGCGCGCGGGTGCTGCGGTCGATGCGATGGGGCGATGTGCTGTTTGAAAGCCTGACCCGAACCGCAGCCATCTCCGTATTGGTGTTGCTGGGCGGAATCATCATCTCGTTGTTTATCGGGGCTTGGCCCGCCATCAAAACCTACGGCTTCGATTTTCTGACCACCCAACGCTGGGCGCCATCTCTCAAGCCGCAGCCCGTCTTGGGGGCTTTGGGTCCGATTTACGGCACGCTTGTCTCGTCATTATTGGCGATGGTGATTGCGGTGCCGGTTGGTCTCGGCATCTCGATTTTTTTGACCGAACTGTGCCCGCATGCCTTGCGCCGTCCCATCTCCATTGCGATTGAATTGTTGGCCGGTATTCCCTCGATCATCTACGGCATGTGGGGCTTTTTCGTGCTCGGCCCCTTTCTGGCCGAGCATTTCCAGCCCGCTGTCATCGACTTTTTTGCCGATGTGCCAGTGCTGAATGTCATCTTTGCCGGACCTGCCAGCAATCTCAGCCTGTTCAATGCCGCGCTCATTCTGGCCATCATGGTGCTGCCCTTCATCACAGCCATTTCACGCGATGTCTTTGCGACCGTGCCGGTGGTGCTGAAAGAGGCCGCTTACGGGGCCGGGTGCACCACGTGGGAAGTCGTCTGGAACGTTGTGATCCCCTATACCCGTGTCGGCGTGATCGGCGGCGTGATGCTTGGGCTGGGGCGTGCTTTGGGCGAAACCATGGCGGTGGCTTTCGTGATCGGCAATGCCTTCAAGATCAAAGCCTCGCTGTTTGCCCCAGCCACCACCATTTCCGCCGCGATTGCCAGTGAATTTGCCGAAAGTGACGGTTTGCACCAGTCTTCGCTGATCCTGCTCGGCCTGTTGCTGTTCGTGCTCACATTCATGGTTTTGACAGCCGCCCGCCTCATGCTGATGCGGCTCGAACGCAATCAGGGAAAATAACGGCATGAGCCCTCCGAAAGCCAACCCCTATTATGCCGGTCGCAAGCGCATCAATCTTCTGGCGATGGGACTGTGCTATGGTGCCACTGTATTCGGGCTGGCATGGCTCGTGATGATACTGGGTACGCTGGTCAGCAATGGTCTGCCCGGTTTGAGCCTCGATCTGTTGGCCCAGAACACTCCGCCACCCAACAGCACCGGCGGCGGTTTGGCCAATGCGATCGTCGGCTCGCTGATGCTCACGGCCATTGGCGTCGGTATCGGTGCTCCGATCGGCCTGCTCGCGGGTACTTATATGGCCGAATATGGCCGGCACTCGAAACTGACTTCGGTGATCCGGTTTATCAACGATATTCTCCTTTCGGCGCCGTCCATCATTATCGGCCTGTTCGTCTATGGCGCGGTGGTGGTGCCGATGGGCGGTTTTTCGGGCATTGCCGGTGCGCTCGCCCTGGCGGTGATCGTTATTCCGGTGGTGGTGCGCACCACCGAGGACATGCTGTTGCTGGTCCCCAATCCCTTGCGCGAAGCCGCCAGTGCTCTGGGCTTGCCGCGCTCGCTGGTGATCCGCCGCGTGGCCTATCGGGCCGCCAAAGCCGGACTGGTCACGGGTGTTCTGCTGGCTGTGGCCCGCGTCAGCGGTGAAACCGCGCCTTTGCTGTTTACCGTGCTGAACAACCAGTTCTGGAGCCTCGACCTGACAGGCTCGATTGCCAATCTGCCCGTCACGATCAACAATTTTGTCAACAATCCCGATCCCAACTGGAAAAAACTGGCTTGGTCCGGCGCTTTGCTGATCACCTTTGCCGTGCTTTCCCTCAATATCGCAGCCCGTGTGCTCGGCTCTTCAAGGAACGAGAAATGAACTACAGCATGCCCCATCCGGTCAAAATCGATGTCCGCGATCTGCGTTTCTATTATGGCGACACCCAGGCGCTGAAAACCATTTCCCTGCCGCTTTATGCCAATCAAGTGACAGCCTTTATCGGCCCGTCGGGTTGCGGAAAATCCACGTTGCTGCGCGTGCTCAACCGCATGTATGATCTCTATCCGGGCCAGCGCGCCGAGGGAGAGGTGGTTTTCGAGGGTCGCAATCTGCTCGACAAGAGCGAGGATCTGAATCTCCTGCGTTCACGCATCGGTATGGTGTTCCAGAAGCCGACACCCTTTCCGATGACGATCTATGATAACATCGCCTTCGGCATTAAGCTCTATGAGCGTTTGAGCAAATCCGAAATGGATGAGCGCATCGAAACTGCTTTGATGAAGGCAGCGCTCTGGAACGAGGTGAAGGACAAGCTCAACGCGTCCGGCCTCAGCCTCTCGGGCGGCCAGCAGCAACGGTTATGCATTGCCCGCTCTGTGGCGATCCGCCCCGAAGTGATCTTGTTCGACGAGCCTTGCTCGGCGCTTGATCCGATCTCGACCGCCAAGATCGAGGAGCTGATCGACGAGCTGAAATCCGATTACACCATCGCCATCGTCACGCATAATATGCAGCAGGCGGCGCGTGTGTCGGAATATACGGCCTTCATGTATTTGGGCGAGCTGATCGAGTTCAGCGACACTTCGAAAATTTTTACCTCGCCGCGTGACCAGCGCACGCAGGATTACATCACCGGCCGCTTCGGTTGATCAGGGAGACACCCGCCATGTCCGAACATATTGTCAAATCCTACGGCGAAGAATTGATGGAACTGGGCC
The DNA here is from genome assembly GCA_947447895.1 of Hyphomicrobiales bacterium. Taxonomy (GTDB): domain Bacteria; phylum Pseudomonadota; class Alphaproteobacteria; order Rhizobiales; family Beijerinckiaceae; genus CAIYZJ01. The sequence goes on along the minus strand of CANFLM010000028.1, from coordinate 7,743 downwards.
GCAAGATCGCCGAAATGGGCGGGTTGTCGGAAACCATGCTGTCGAATGCCATCCAGGCACTGGTGCGCGGTGATACCGATCTGGCACAACGGGTGATCGAGACCGACCACCGCCTCGATGTGCTGGAGCGCGATGTCGAGGAAAAAGCCATTCTGACCATCGCCAAGCGTCAGCCGATGGCCGTGGATTTGCGGGCGATTGTCTCCTCGATCCGTCTGGCCTCGGATATGGAGCGGATCGGCGATCTGTCCAAAAACATCGCCAAGCGGGTGGTGGCCATCAACGGCCAGTTTGCGCCGCAGAAGATCGTCGGCGGGGTGGTCCATATGAGCGAATTGGCGCTCGACCGGCTCAAGCGGGTGATCGATGCCTATGCCCAGCGTGATGTGGCGGCAGCTCTGGATGTCTGGAACCATGACGAGGAAATCGACCAGCTCTACAATTCGCTGTTTCGTGAATTACTCACCTATATGATGGAAGATCCGCGCAATATCGGTTTTTGTACGCATCTCCTGTTCTGCGCCAAAAACATCGAGCGCATCGGTGACCACGCCACCAATATCGCCGAAACCATCCATTATCTGGTGACAGGGACAGCGATCAGCACCGATCGCCCGCGGGTGTCGGGCCATTATGCGCCGCTTGATCCGACCGGCAAGCCGTAACCCCCGACTAGAGCCGGATCATGAGCAAGCCCCGCATTCTGGTTGTCGAGGACGAGGAGGCGCTCTCCGTTCTGCTGCGCTACAATCTCGAAGCGGCAGGCTATCAGGTCACCTGTACCGATCACGGCGACGAGGCGGATCTTTTGTTGCGCGAAAGCGTGCCGGATCTGGTGTTGCTGGACTGGATGCTGCCGGGCCTTTCCGGCATCGAGTTGTGCCGCCGCTTGCGCCAGCGTCCAGAAACGCAGCGCCTGCCGATTATTCTGCTGACCGCGCGCGGGGCCGAGGACGAGCGCGTGCGTGGTCTGGCCACGGGTGCGGATGATTACATCGTCAAGCCCTTCTCGGTGCCTGAATTGCTGGCCCGCGTCAGTGCCTTGTTGCGCCGCGCGGCCCCTGAAAGGGTTGCTTCCTTGCTGCAAGCGGGGACTCTGGTTCTCGACAGGACCAGCCATCGGATCAAACGCGGTCCACGCAGTCTGCATCTGGGTCCAACCGAATATAAAATTCTCGAATGTCTGATGGAACGTCCCGGCCGCGTCTTCAGCCGCGCCCAATTGCTGGATGTTGTCTGGGGCGATGACAGCGAGATCGACGAACGCACGGTCGATGTGCATGTCGGCAGGCTGCGCAAGGCCATCAACGAAGGAAAAGAACGAGATCCGATCCGTACCGTTCGCGGAGCGGGCTATGCCTTTGACGAGACCTTTACGGACTAATCCTTAATGGATTCTGCAGAACGCTTGCCCAATAAAAAAGGCACCGTGGGGTGCCTTTTTTATTGCGACATACACTGAGCCTGTGTCAGCCGTGGCTGTATTGCTTTTTCTCGCGCTGGCGGAGGGTCGAGGGCTGGTAGGCGATGCGCTCGTGGAACGTGCAATAGGGCGTGCCGATCGGCGACGGGCCGCCGCAGAAGCGGAATTCGCTGGTGGAGGGGTCGCCCAATGGCCAACGGCACATGGATTCGCGCAGTTCCATAATCGTCACGCGTTCCGACATCGGCACAACGACGTCTTCGGCGACGATGGCAGGCTGATATTCGACAACCGGACGCGGGGTCGGGGCAATGCGAGGCGCAAGGGCCAGATTGCCACGGGTGGTCATGGTCATCGGATGGCTCGGAGCGCGCGTGGCCTTGCGCACGCGCGGCGCCGATGATGCCGGTGCTTTGGCGCGACCAGAAAGGCCGAGACGGTGGACCTTGCCGATCACGGCATTGCGGGTGACCCCGTGGCCCAATTCGGCCGCAATCTGACTTGCGCTCAATCCCTGGTTCCACAGTTTCTTCAACTGTTCGACCCGTTCCTCAGTCCAGCCCATTCTATGCTCCAGTTCGGTTGAAGCGTCCTGACCTGATCCAGCACCGCATTCGAGCTTGTCATCAAGACAAGCCAGACGGGCATCTTCAAGCCAGTTAACCCCATATGTCGTATTTGTTGATTTGCAAAGTACTATATGCGGCATCCGATGCCTAAGAAGAACCGCTGCCGATCCGATGTTTTCAACAGCCATCACGTGGGGATAGTGTGCACTGCACCACCAGAGAGGACTTGACACGGTGGAATTGACAGGCGCGCCAAGCGTTTTAGAATAGGGGATGTTGTGCCGCCCCTGTCGGGCGGCACTTTATTTTCGCGGATGACCGCATTGACCGGAAAGTGAGACCGCCATGGGAGAGAGCCAGTTGTCGCCTTTGTTGCCGACTTTTGCGCGTATAGATCTCTCCTTCGAGCGAGGCGAGGGGCCATGGCTGATCACACCACAGGGAGATCGCTATCTGGATTTTGCCGCCGGCATCGCGGTGAATTCGCTCGGCCATTCGCATCCGCATCTGGTCGAGGCGTTGAAAGCCCAGGGCGAGAAGCTGTGGCATATTTCGAACCTCTACCATATTCCCGAGGGCGAGAAGCTCGCCAAGCGGCTGACTGACAACACTTTTGCCGATACGGTGTTCTTCACCAATTCGGGTGCCGAGGCGATGGAATGCGCCATCAAGATGGCACGCAAATACCATTCGGCCAACGGCCATCCCGAACGCTACCGGATCATCACCTTCGAAGGTGCGTTCCATGGCCGCACATTGGCCACCATCGCTGCCGGTGGACAGGCCAAATATCTGGAAGGCTTCGGCCCCAAGGTCGAAGGCTTCGATCAGGTGCCGTTCGGTGATCACAAGGCCATTGAAGCGGCGATCGGTCCTGAAACAGCGGCCATTCTGGTCGAGCCTGTGCAGGGCGAGGGCGGGGTGCGTCCGGTGCCGCCGCAATGCCTGCGTGGCCTGCGCGAAATGTGCGACAAGCACGGCCTGTTGCTGATTTTCGACGAGGTGCAGGCAGGTGTCGGCCGGACAGGCAAATTCTTTGCCCACCAGAAGGCCGGTGTCGCGCCCGACATCATGGCGGTTGCCAAGGGCATCGGCGGCGGCTTTCCGCTCGGGGCCTGTCTGGCCACAACCGAAGCCGGCAAGGGCATGACAGCGGGTGTGCATGGCACCACCTATGGCGGCAATCCGCTGGCCATGGCGGTGGGCAATGCCGTGCTGGATGTGGTGCTGGCGCCGGGTTTTCTCGAGCATGTCGAGAAGATGAGTTTGCTGCTCAAGCAAAGTCTGGCATCTGTCGCCGACCGCCATCCCGCCATCATCGAATCGGTGCGCGGCGAGGGGTTGCTGATCGGCCTGAAGGCCAAGATCAACAATGGCGAGCTTGTGACGGCCTTGCGCGACCAGCATCTGCTGAGTGTCGGGGCGGGAGACAATGTCGTGCGCCTGTTGCCACCGTTGATTATCGACGAAAGCCATGTGGCCAGTGCCATCGAACGGCTGGAGAAAGCCTGTGTCGCGCTTGAACAGCAGGCGGCGCACAAAGCCAAGACGGCCTCAAAGGACCAATGACGATGACCCAAACAGCCATGTCGGGCGGGGCCCGGCATTTTCTGGATCTGTCCGAGTTTTCGACAGAGCAGTTGCAACAGATTATGGACGGGGCCAAATCCATCAAGGCGGCGCGCAAGCGCGGTGTCAAAGCGGCCTCGCGTCCACTCGAAGGCAAGACGCTGGCGATGATTTTCGACAAGCCCTCCACCCGCACGCGCGTGTCCTTCGATGTCGGGATGCGCGAATTGGGTGGCGAAACGCTGATGCTGACCGGTGCCGAAATGCAGCTGGGCCGCGGCGAGACAATCGCCGATACCGCCCGTGTGCTGTCGCGCTATGTCGACGCCATCATGATCCGCATGCTCGACCATGCCGCGGTGCGGGAATTGGCCGCCCATGCCAGCGTGCCGGTCATCAATGGCCTGACCAAGTTGTCGCATCCGTGTCAGGTCATGGCCGATCTGATGACCTATGAGGAGCATCGCGGGCCGATCCAGGGCCGTCATGTCGCCTGGATGGGCGACAGCAACAATGTGCTGGCCTCGTGGGTGCATGCCGCTGCCCGGTTCGATTTCCGTCTGACGATTGCCACGCCTGACGAATTGGCGCCTTCGGCCGAAATGATCGCCTGGGCGCGGCGCGAGGGTGCCAAGGTCACGGCCACCAAGGATCCCTATGATGCGGTCGACGGCGCCGATGTGGTTGTGACCGATTGCTGGGTCTCGATGGGGGATGAGGATGCAGGCCGCCGGCACAATCTGCTTTTGCCCTATCAGGTCAACAGCCGCCTGATGCGGGCGGCCTCGCCCAAGGCCCTGTTCATGCACTGCCTGCCTGCCCATCGCGGCGAGGAGGTGACGGACGAGGTGATGGACGGTCCGCAATCGGTGGTGTTCGATGAGGCCGAAAACCGCCTGCATGCGCAAAAGGGCATTCTGGCCTGGTGCCTTGGAGCGTCGGCGTGAGTGCTGTCGTGGTCAGCGTGACGGGCGAGGATCAGGTTCTGCCCTTCACGGTCGAGGCGCTGGATGTGCGTGGCCGTCTGGTGCGGATCGGGCCGATGCTGGATGCGATCCTGCATCGCCATGCCTATCCCCGGGCGGTTGCGCGTCTGCTCGGTGAGGCGGTGGCCTTGACGGCCCTGCTGGGTGCGGCCCTCAAGATCGACGGGCAATTCCAGTTGCAGGCCCGCACCACCGGTGCGGTCGAATTGCTGGTGGTCGATTATGATCTGCCCGAAAACATCCGCGCCTATGCCCGTTATGACGAGGCGGCGGTGGCAGCGGCACCCGAGGCTTCGCCCGCCGAACTGCTCGGCCATGGCCATCTCGGCCTGACCATCGAACAGGGCATCCAGAATGCCCGCTATCAGGGCATTGTCGCCTTGAGCGGGCAGGGACTCGAAGAGGCGGCGCATCAATATTTCACCCAATCCGAACAAATCCCGACCCGCGTCCGTCTGGCGGTGGGGCAGGTGATCGAGGGTGGCAAGGATGTCTGGCGGGCGGGCGGCATTGTCGTGCAGTTTCTGCCGTCCTCACCCGAAAAACGCCGCCACGCCGATCTGCATCCCGGCGATGCACCGGCCGGTGCCGATATCATGACCCAGAATGACGATGATGACTGGCTGGAAGCGCGCGCGCTGGTCGAAACCGTCGAGGATCACGAATTGGTCGATCCGCTGCTGACCAGCGAGGAATTGCTCTACCGGCTGTTTCACGAGCGCGGCGTACGGGTGTTCGAAAGCCAGTCCCTGGTCGACCGTTGCCGCTGTTCGCGCGAGCGGATTGTCGGCATGATCGAACGCTTCAGCGAGGACGAGCGCCGCCACATGATCGCCGACGACGGCGCCATCACCGTCACCTGCGAATTCTGCTCGACCCATTACCACGTGGCGCCGGCAGAGGTCGGGGTGGGGTGAGTAGGGCGTCTCGTGGATGGCCGGAACAAGTCCGGCCATGACGGTTGAGTGCTGGTCGCCCTGTTTTTCCCGGGCCTTGTGCATGGGATGAACGCCGGAATTCAAGCCTGCGCAGCACCAATTTACTGCGACAACTCCGCAATCAATGCCCGATTGAACGCCAAGCCGCGATCGATTTCACTCAGCGCAATCCATTCATCGGGCTGGTGGGCCTGGTTGATCGAGCCGGGGCCGCAGACCACGGTGGGGATGCCGGCGCGCTGGAAATGGCCGGCCTCGGTGCCGTAGGGCACCGAAATGGTGGCGTTCCGGCCTGCCAGTCTCAGCGCCAGCGTTTCGGCAGGCGACCCGGCTTCGGGGTTGAGACCGGGCACATCGACCAGCACCTCGGTGGTGATGGAGGCCGGCCAGCCATCGGCCTGCATTCTGGGCACGATCACATCGCGTGAAAAGGCATCCAGACGCGCCAGAGCGGCATAGGGATCGGTGCCGGCGACCGAGCGGATTTCCCAGTCGAGTGTGCACAGATTGGCCAGAATGTTGCGGCCATGCCCGCCATGGAACATGCCGATATGCAAGGTGGCATAAGGCGGATCAAACCGCTTGAGCGGATCACCGGCGGCTTTGAGTTCGGCGGCAATGACTTCCGCCTCGGCGCCAAAGGCAATGCCGCCGGAAATGGCATGCGCGCCCAAATGGGGTTTGGAGGAATGGGCCTCGTGGCCATGGACCAGCGTGCGGAACACGGTGACGCCCTTGTGGGCATCGGCCACTTCCAGTTCGGTCGGTTCGCCGACAAACACGACTGAGGGGCGCGGCAGGCTGTGGCCCATCAGGGCGATGGTGTCGACCACGCCGAGGCAAGTGGTTTCCTCGTCATAGCTGAACATCAGATGGATCGGTCGTTTGAGCGGTGCGGCCAGCATCTCGTCGACCTGCGACAGCGCAATGGCGGCAAAGGCCTTCATATCGACCGCGCCGCGCCCATAGGCCTTGTCGGCGGTCACGCGCAGCGTGAACGGGTCGCTGCTCCAGTGCTGGCCCGCTACGGGCACAACATCGGTATGACCCGACAGCACAATTCCGCCATCGGTTTGTGGGCCGATGGTGGCAAACAGGGTGGCCTTGTCGCCGGTCGCATTGGGCACGCGCATCACGGGCACGCCCTTGGCTGTCAGATAGGCTTCGACATAATCCTGCAAGGCCAGATTGGACTGGTCGCTCACGGTGTTGAAACCGACCAGTCTTTCGAGAATGGTCAACACGTCCTGTCGTGTGGCGGTCAATGCAGCACCCGTTTTGTTGTCTGGCTGTCGAGTGAAAACGCAGGGATTGCCACGCTGATCATCTCGCCATCCGGCTTCGCCATGGCATAGTCACCGACCATGATACCCTCGGGCGTCTCCAATGGGCAACCGCTGGTATAGCTGAAACTGCCGCCCGGTTCGATCAGCGGCTGTTCGCCGATCACGCCCTCGCCGCGCACCTCGTGCAAGCGACCCTTGCCGTCGGTGATGCGCCAGTGGCGGCTGATCAGCTGAACGGCCTCGGTGGAGTGGTTGGTGATGGTGATCGTATAGGCCCAGAACCAGCGGCCCTGTAGCGGGGCGGACTGGTCGGCCAGATAGACCGGCTCTGCCGTGACTTCGATCCCGTGTGTCTCTGCCCGATACATGCCGCACCTTTGATTTCGTTGTCACTTTACGCATCAGATCCGCAAGCGGATCGAATGCCGCCACATCATCATGATCCCGAAAAGAAAATCCCGTGTGGATGTCTCCACACGGGATCGGATGTCATCGGTCAGGCAGCTCTGCTGCCCGACAGGAGCGGCTTATTCGCCGTCCTTGCTGGCCTTTTTGAGGGCCGCGCCGAGAATGTCACCCAGCGAGGCACCGGCATCAGCCGAACCATATTGTGCAATGGCTTCTTTTTCTTCGGCCATTTCCAGCGCCTTGATCGACACCGAGACCTTGCGGGTCTTGCGGTCGAAGGTGATGACGCGGGCATCGATCTTTTCGCCGGCGGCGAAACGCTCCGGACGCTGTTCCGAACGATCGCGGGCCAGTTCCGAACGCTTGATGAAGGTGGTGAATTCGGTCCCGGCGATTTTCACGTCGATTCCGCCTTCCTTCACTTCGGTCACTTCGCAGGTCACGATGGCGTTCTTCTTCAGTTCGCCAGTCGATGCAGCTTCCACGAATGGATCGCTGCCGAGCTGCTTGATGCCCAGCGAGATACGCTCTTTCTCGACGTCGACGTCGAGAACCTGCGCACGC
>CANFLM010000027.1 GCA_947447895.1 Hyphomicrobiales bacterium | reverse complement strand
GACGCGCAATATAGATATGCTCATAAAGAGGCATTCATTTGGCCTTTCACCGTTATGCGACCCCGACGCTAAGCCCTTCGAGCCTCGCCAAAGGCCCGAACGGGAGGTTGTCCGAAGGCGGAGACACCGGAAGGCGAACCACCATGGTTCTGCCGGAATGGATCATTCCGGTCTTCCGTTAAGCCCCCAGCCGGAGCCGCTCGAACGGGCCTTTTAGGATCGTTTGGCAAAAAATGCAAGGGCCGGCCCTGCAAAAACAGACAATTCAGCACTCCGCTGGTGTTTGGATGACCTGCCGCGAGGCAAATGGGCTTTATCCGGCATGGAGCGGGGCAAGCTTGGATTGTCTTGAGGTGGATATTTATGCTCTAACTGCAACCAGAATGACTTATCAAGCGAGATCCCACATGCAGTTCTTTCAATCCGGTTCCGTGCGTCTTGCCTTTATCGATACTCCGGCCGAGGGGGACGAGCAGGGCGTGGTTGTGCTTGTGCATGGCTTTGCGTCCAACCATGCGGTGAACTGGGTCAATACCCAATGGGTCAAGGTGCTCAACCGGGCGGGATATCGGGTGGTTGCACTTGATAATCGCGGCCACGGGCAGAGCGAGAAGTTGTATGATCCCGCCGCCTATCATGCCCGGATCATGGCGCAGGATGTCGTGAATCTGCTTGATCATCTGGGCCTGCCCAAGGCCGACATCATGGGCTACTCGATGGGCGCACGCATTACCGCGCATCTGGCGCTCTATCATCCCGACCGTGTCCGTGCGGCGTTGCTGGGCGGGTTGGGCATCCATCTGGTCGAGGGCGTCGGTCTGCCTCTGGGCATTGCCGATGCGATGGAAGCCCCCTCGGCCGATGGCCTGACCGATCCCATGCAGCGGATGTTCAGGGTGTTTGCCGAACAGACCGGAAGTGATTTGAAGGCCCTGGCGGCCTGTATCCGCGGGTCGCGGCAGGTATTGAGCGCGCAGGAGGCAGGGCAGATCAGGGTACCCGTGCTGATTTCCGTGGGAACCAATGACACTGTGGCGGGCGATCCGCATCCGCTGGGGGCACTGATCCCCTCGGCGCAGGTGTTCGACATCGAAGGGCGCGACCACAATCTGGCGGTGGGCGACCGCAGTCACAAAGAGGCGGTTTTAGCGTTTCTTTTGCAGCACCATTGATGATAAATTCTGACTTCGAGTGATGGCTCGTCAGGTTTCTGGCGTAACATGTTGAACAAATCCGTTGAAACGGAAGGGAAGTCATGACCAAGCCGCATGTGTCACACCCCGCCCGATCTGGGTCCGAAGCCGTGACCCGTTTCGATCCACTGTGGGCCCGTATCCGGCTGGATGCGCAGACTGCGGCGAAAAACGAGCCGGCTCTGGCGGGCCTGATGCAGTCGGCGGTGCTCGATCATGAGGGGTTTGCCAAGGCTGTCATTGGCCGTCTGGCATGCCGGCTGGCCCATCCCGCGGTGTCCTACGAGGTCTTGATGGGCACTCTGGCGGAACTGGTCAGCAATGATCCGCTGCTGACCGAAGCAATGGTGGCCGATTGTCTGGCGGTGGCCGACCGCGATCCGGCCTGTACCCGCCTGCTGGAACCTTTGCTCTATTTCAAGGGCTACCACGCCCTGCAGACGCACCGTTTTGCCCATACCTTGTGGCAGGCCGGACGGCATGATTTCGCACTCTATCTGCAAAGCCGCTCGTCCGAAGTGTTCCAGACCGATATCCATCCGGCCGCCCGCATCGGCAAAGGCGTGTTTCTCGACCATGCCACCGGCCTCGTGGTCGGTTCCACGGCGGTGATCGAGGATGATGTGTCGATGTTGCAGGATGTGACTTTGGGCGGCACCGGCAAGGATCAGGGGGACCGCCATCCGAAAATCCGGCGCGGTGTGCTGATCGGGGCGGGTGCTAAAATTCTCGGCAATATCGATATCGGCCAGTGCGCGCGGGTGGCGGCAGGGTCTGTGGTGCTGCATGACGTACCGCGCACCACCACGGTGGCCGGTGTGCCGGCCAAAGTGGTGGGCGAGGCGGGATGTGCGGAACCGGCCCGTACCATGGACCAGATCTTGGCCGACAAGAATATCTCGGACCAATAAGCCTATTGTCTTCAGGATCTTGGCAGCGGAAGCCGCATTGTGGACCCCTGATCGGGGCAATCACGGCTTGCAGCCTGCCGCGCGGCATGGCAATCGTGGGGCATAGGATTGGACTGACTCGAACAGGATAGATGTGATGGATAAGGTCGAAATTCAGAAATTGCAGGATTATCTGCGTCGTCTCTATGGCAATGCGGCTATTCGCGTGACTGCGCGCCCCAAGCTGAAAGATTCGGCCGAAGTGTTTGTCGGCGAGGAATTTGTCGGCATTATCTCGCTTGATATCGAGGATGGCGACCGCTCCTATGCCTTTGTCCAGTCGATTCTCGATATCGATCTGGAAGACGATCACGACGACTGATTTTTCAAAGGGGCCCGTGATGGCACTGTATCAACTCGAAGACCGTATCCCCGAGCTTCCGGCCGATGACCGCTACTGGATTGCTCCCGATGCCAGAGTGATCGGCAGTGTCAGGCTCGGTGTGGATTGCTCGATCTGGTTCGGGGCCGTCCTGCGCGGTGACAACGAGTTGATCGACCTGCTGGAAGGCACCAATATCCAGGATGGCAGCGTGCTGCACACCGATATGGGCTTCCCGATGAGCATCGGCCCCTATGCCACGGTGGGCCATGCCGCCATTTTGCATGGCTGCACGATCGGCGAGGGGTCGCTGGTCGGCATGGGGGCAACAATCCTGAATGGCGCCAAAATCGGTCGCTATTCTCTGGTCGGCGCCCATGCCTTTGTCGGCGAGGGCAAGGAGTTCCCCGATTATTCGCTGATTGTCGGCTCGCCAGCCCGCGTCATCCGCACACTGGACGAAGAAGCCGCCAAGCGTGTCCGGGCGACATCCGAAAGCTATATCAAGAATTACAAGCGGTTTGCCAAAGGCCTCAAGGCGCTTTGAGGCGATTGCCTGTCCGGTCTTCGTGCTGGATCAGCGTGCAGGCGAGGCGGTGGTGAGGCTGTCGCTGCCATCGCCGAAATAGACCCAGACATTCTGGTCGTCATGCGACTGGCGCTTGATGAATTTATAGCTGGTTTTCTGCCAGGGCTTGATGGTGCTGGTGCGGCTGTCGAGCACCATATCGCCACGATCGGTGCGCGCCATCAAGACGGCATGGCCCTCGCCATGTGTATCGCGCACAACGGTCATCAGCAGGGTCTGGCGCGGCATGCCGGCTTCCATCAAGAGTTTGCGCTTGAGCAGTTGCAAATCCTCGCAATCGCCTTTGCCGTCTTCGGGATAGGCCCACCATTCCAGCACGCCGTAGTGATCGAGATCGGAGACTTGCTCGATCGTGTCATTGACCAGTGCATTGATGCGGTTGAGCGTTGCCCAGTTGTCGCGGGTCAGCGGGATAATCTGTTGCTGCTGCGCGACGGTCACCATGTCAGCAGGGCCTTCGCACTCTTCCGGGTGGGTCGCACATAATTGCGCCCAGCCGATCGGCGGTTTGGCGATGGATCCCGATTGCGAGAAATTATTGATGCTCAATGCCGGCAGAGCGGCGAGATGTCGGCTGTCGCGCGCAAGGGTCTGGCCACCCGACAGGGCGGTGAGGGCCAAGCCCAGCACAAGACCAAAACCAAGAGTTGCCAAACGCCGCATGATTGCCGCCCGATGAAAGTGTTAACAAAACGTTAACGGTCCCGGAGGGGGCAAGGCAAGCAAAGCCTGTCATCAAGGTTAATGGGCGCGTCCAAGCTGCAGTCTGCCCCCGCATTGGCCCCAGCAGCGACTTTTTGGGCCAGTGGTGACATTTTCGGGTTTAAGTGAGAGAAGGTGGGGGCTGGTATCCAAACCTGTTGGTCGTCCAGCAACAGTGCCGTTCTCTCCCGCAAAGGCCCAGCCGATGTCTTCCCAGCGCGAACCCGTCTTCAATATGCCGCCTGTCATCACGGCCCTGTTGCTGCTGATGGGGGCGATCTATTTTGTGATGGTGCTGCTGCCCGAGGAATTGGGCTCGTTCCTGTTGCTGGACTGGTCGTTTATTCCGGCCCGCTTTGCGGCAGGTCTGGGCCTTGACCCGCTGGCCGCCTTGCAAACCGCTTTGGGACAGAAGCTGAGTGCGGAAGATGCGGTGATCATCCAGTTCCTGACCGAAGAAGACACGATGCGGCCGTGGACGCTCTTATCCTATGCCTTGCTGCATGGCAGTGGCCTGCATCTGTTCCTGAATTGCGTGTGGCTCGCCGCTTTCGGATCCCCCTTGGCGCGACGGATCGGGGCCGAGCGGTTCTTGTTGCTGTTCGGCCTTTGCGCCATCGGCGGCGGGCTGACCCATTTTGCGTTGAACTGGTATGATGTCTCGCCACTGGTTGGCGCATCGGCGGGCATTGCGGGGTGCATGGCGGCGGCTGCGCTGTTCATGTTCCAGCCCGGCGCCGGCTTTTCCGGCCTGTCCTTCGGTATGCCGACCGGCCATCAGCCGCCAGCATTAAGCCTGCGCGAAGCCTGGCAGGACCAGCGGGTCATGTGGTTCTTGGGCACTTGGCTGGCGATCAACCTGCTGACAGGCCTTTTCAATCCGGTCGCTGGCGGCAGCGAGCATATCGCCTGGGAAGCCCATATCGGTGGGTTTGTCGTCGGCTTGATGGTGTTTCCGCTGCTCGATCCGGTCGGCCGTCCCCGTTAGGACAGAGACAGTCCCTCATTCTGCGCTGTTTGAGACCCTGCCCGAAAGGGGAGTTGCCGGATCGGAGATCTTGGCGCACACTTCTCCCGGTGACAGCTCGTCACGCCTTTATCTCTGGGAATGGATGTTGACACAGGACCGATGACTTAAAATCAAAGCAGGGAGGTTATGCCATGAGTGTTGAGCGTATTCTCGCCACCAAAGGACGCCATGTCCTGACGGTATCTCCTGACAGCAGCTTGCACGATGCGGCAAGATTGCTCGCTGAAAAGCGGATTGGCGCGCTGGTCGCAGCGTCATCCGACATGCAGGTCAAAGGCATTCTGTCCGAACGCGACATTGTGCGTGCTGTTGCCGCCGATCCTGCCAGCATCAACCGTCCGGTAGGCGATTTCATGACCTCCCACGTGATCACCTGCGGTCTGCACACTTCGATTCCCGAATTGATGGATGAAATGACGATGGGGCGTTTCCGTCATCTTCCCGTGGTGGTCGATGGCCGTCTGGCCGGATTGGTGTCGATCGGGGATGTGGTCAAGTATCGGGTCGCCGAAATCGAGGCTGAATCCAGAGCCATGCGGGATTATATCGCGACCGCCTGATCAGGCAGGGCAAACGGCCAAGAAAACTGCTCTTTTTTGGGATAAAGCAGTTGCTTGTCTGTTCTTAATTGAGCCATATACAGGCAGTAGGATGCCACTGCCTGCTGCCTGTATGGACCATGAAATGTCAGTTGTGAAGTCAGCCCCCACGCACCCTGATCCTCTGATCGAGATCAAGGATGTGCATTTTGCCTATGACGAAAGGCCGATTTTGCGCGGCCTGTCCTTGAGCGTGCGCAAAGGCGAAGTTCTGGCGGTGATGGGTGGCTCCGGCAGTGGAAAAACCACACTTTTAGGCCTGATTGGTGGGCGGATACTGCCCAATAAGGGAAAAATTCTGGTCGATGGGCAGAATGTCCCCAAGCTCGACAGGGCGGCTTTGTACGCCTTGCGCACCCGTTTCGGGATGCTGTTCCAGTTTGGTGCCCTGTTTACCGATCTGTCCGTCTTCGACAATGTGGCTTTCCCCTATCGGGAGCAGACCAATTTGCCCGAAAGCGTGATTCGCGATCTGGTCCTGCTGAAATTGCAGGCGGTGGGCCTGCGCGGTGCGGCGGGCTTGATGCCGTCGCAATTGTCGGGAGGTATGGCGCGTCGCGTTGCGCTGGCCCGGGCCGTCGCGCTTGATCCGATGCTGATGCTCTATGACGAGCCATTTACCGGGCTTGATCCGATTTCGACCGGCATTGTGGCGCGGTTGATCCGTCGTCTCAATGATGCCTTCGGGCTGACCTCGCTGGTGGTGACGCATGATCTCGATGCAAGCCTGAAAATCGCCGATCGGGTGATCGTGCTGGCCGAAGGCCAGGTCTATCGTGATTTGACACCCGACGACGTCCGCACAACCACCGATGCCTTCGTGCGGCAATTTGCCGACGGGCTGCCCGACGGTCCCGTCCCGTTCCACTATCCGGCCCCGCCGCTGCTCGACCAGTTGCTGGGCAAAACCGTTGCAGGACCCAACGGGGGGGGGACCCCATGAACAGTGTGATCGAGATGATCGAGGGCTTGGGGCGCAGCGTATTGAATGCGCTCGCGCGGTTGGGGCTGGCGGGCCGGTTCTTTCTGGCGATCCTGATGGTGATCGGCGTGCCGTTGCGGCGGTTCAGCCTGCTGGTGCGCGAATTGTATTTCTCCGGTGTGCGCTCGTTGCTGATCATCGTCGTATCGGGGACCTTTGTCGGCATGGTACTGGCCATCCAGGGCTACGAGGTGCTGCAGCGCTTCGGGTCCGCCGAAACGCTGGGTGTGTTGGTGGCTCTCTCGCTGGTGCGTGAATTGGGTCCGGTGGTGACAGCGCTGCTGTTTGCCGGACGCGCCGGTTCGGCCGTGACGGCGGAAATCGGTTTGATGCAGGCGACCGACCAGATTGCCGCAATGGATATGATGGCGGTTAACCCGATCGCCCGCATTATTTCCCCGCGGTTTTTGGCATCTGTGGTATCCTTACCTTTGCTGGCTTGCATGTTTTCGGCAGCCGGAGTCTTCGGCGCCTATCTGGTCGGGGTCAAACTCATCGGGATTGACGACGGCTCTTTCTGGTCGCAAATGCAGGCTGGGGTCGATTTCCGGCTTGATATTGTCAACGGACTGATCAAAAGCCTTGTTTTCGGTGTGGCTGTCGGGTTGATAGCCGTGTTCGAGGGATATTACGCCCCGCCCACGGCTGAAGGTGTTTCCAGCGCGACCACCCGCACGGTGGTCACCTCGTCTTTGGCGGTTCTGATGCTGGATTTTGTGCTGACTGTGTGGATGTTCCGGGGATTGAACGGATGAAAAAGTCGAAATTCGATCTCGCTGTCGGGCTGTTTGTGGCGGCCGGTATTCTGGCACTGGTGTTTCTGGCCATGAAGGTCGGCAATCTCACGGGGCTAGAGACCAGCGAGGGGTACCGCGTCGAAGCCCGGTTCGACAATATCGGCGGATTGAAGGTGCGTGCGCCGGTCAAAAGTGCCGGTGTGGTGGTCGGGCGTGTCGATTCGATCACACTCGACAGCCAAACCTATGAAGCCAAGGCTATTTTGCGGATTGATCAAAACTACAAGTTCTCAAAAGACACAATCGCCTCTATCCTGACCTCCGGTTTGTTGGGCGAACAATATGTGAGCTTGGAAGCGGGGGGCGACTCCGTGTATCTGGGGCAAGGTGACCGTATTTCGAAAACCCAACCGGCCATGATTTTGGAAAAACTGATCAGCCAGTTTCTCTTTAGTAAAGCGTCTGAATCGACAGGAACGAGCAAATGACACTCTCTCTAAAACATCTGCCACTTGCATTGCTGGTTTCGTTTGCGCTGCTTGGCGCACCTGTTCAGGCCGCCAAAAAGCCGGCGCCGGCAACTGCCGCAGCCCAGGCCGAGCCTGAGCCGGCTATTCTCGATCCGTTCGAGCCTCTCAATCGCGGCGTGTTCATGTTCAATGAAGCCTTTGATGCTGTCATCACAACGCCGGTTAAATTCCTCTATACCAATCTGCTGCCCGAACCGGTTCGGCGGGGCATCGGCAATGTGTTCGGCAATCTGGATGACGTCTATATCGGCGTCAATCATGGTTTGCAGGGGCGTGGCAATCTTGCTGGCAATGATTTCTCGCGGGTCTTGATCAATACCAGCCTGGGTCTTGGCGGTTTGTTCGACGTGGCCAGTGATATGGGTTTGGCCAAAGGCAAAGGCGATTATGGCGTGACCCTGGGTGTCTGGGGCGTTGGTCCTGGCCCTTATCTGGTTTTGCCGGTCCTGGGGGTCTCCACCTTGCGTGACACCGTCGGTCGCGGATTGCGGATCGCCTCCGATCCGCGCACCTATTTGGAGCCGATTCCGAGCTATAGTCTGACCGGAGCCGAATATGTGCATGTGCGCAGCACCAATTCCGCGACCGAAGACTTAATTTCGTCATCAAGCCTCGATAAGTATCGCTTTACGCGCAGTTTGTTTTTGCAGCGCCGTGACGCGCTGATCTCTGCAGCCAAGCAGGGCAATTGACGCGTTTTAGTCGAGCATACGGACCAAGGATTATAAACGTGCGCAATACCATTGCTCTCCTCTTGCTTTCACTGTTCGTCGGAGCATCAGTTCCGGCTTTGGCGGCTGGTCCAGAGGATCTTGTGAAGGCCATGGCCAGCGAGGTCACGGCGTCTGTCAGGTCATTGCCGCCTGCCAGTAACGGTGTGAACCCGCAATTGACGGCGATCATCGAGCGTGAACTGGTTCCACGGTTCGATTTCGGTCGTATTTCCCAGATTGCGATGGGGCGCAACTGGTTGAAAGCCAGCCCGTCAGAGCAAAAGCAGATTACGACCGAATTTTCACATCTGTTGATCCGCACCTATTCCAACGCCATCAACAATCTGCGCGATATGGATGTCGCGGTTCGTTCGACCCGCTCCAACGGTTCGGACAGTGATGTGACCGTGCGCACGCAGATGGTCGGTCGCGGTTCACCCACTTCTATCGATTATTCACTTTCCAATGCGACAGGCAGTTGGAAAGTCTATGATGTCCAGGTCGAAGGCATCAGTCTGGTGGCAGCCTATCGTGACGAGTTCACCGCTCTGGTGAGCAGTGATGGCGTTCCGGGTGTAATTGCCGCCCTCAAGAAGAAGAATACCAAATGAGCGGCGCAAAGCCTTCTACCGGTTTGCCTGCGATGAAATATGTGGCTTTAATCGGCCCTTTGACCATGAATACCGTTGGCGGCTGGTTCGCCGAGTTAAGCAAACCCTTTTCTGAAAAAATGGTGGTGCTGGACTTTGCGAAGGTGACGGAAGCCGATTCGAGCGCGCTGGCGATGATCTCAGCGATCAAACGGGATTTTTCCTCACGTGACGTTGAGGTGTCGATCAAGGATCTTCCGCAATCGGTCAAGGTTGTCGCCGATATTTACGACGCTGCCGGTTTGCTTGGATGAACATAGGCGCTGATTATGCAGGATCGTTTTTGTCAGAAAGTGGCGATGAACGGTAGATCCATTGGTGTCCTTGTATCGGGTCTTGCGCTTGCCGTTTTGGCTGTGCTGTCTGTTGCCTTTACCGCCTTTGATGTGCAGGCCCAGGGAACCAATGGTGCTGTTTCTCCTGCCGAGGCAGGGCAGCTGTCCACTCCCGTTGCTCCTGTGGCAGCTCCTGTCCCCCCCGCCAAAGCAGACACTCCCGTTCAAGCCGACAAGCTTGCCAAAGTCCCAGACGTGTCGACTTCAACAGCCAAAATCCCTCTTCCAGTTGCCCGCCCTGCTGGATCCCACTCT
This sequence comes from Hyphomicrobiales bacterium, assembly GCA_947447895.1. Taxonomy (GTDB): domain Bacteria; phylum Pseudomonadota; class Alphaproteobacteria; order Rhizobiales; family Beijerinckiaceae; genus CAIYZJ01. The sequence goes on along the minus strand of CANFLM010000027.1, from coordinate 23,069 downwards.
CCTGCGAAATCGACGGCGCCCTCCAAGTCATCCGAGGCGGATAAGCCATCGGAAACGCCAAAAGCCGATAAGGATACCGCAACACCTCCAAAATCGGCGGTTACCGCTTATGAAACGCCTAAAAATCTGACAGCCAGAGATATTCTCGGTGCTCGTGCGCAAGGGGCCAATTACAAGATCCGGCAATTGGTCGAGCGCAACAATTACAGCCGCATCTATCATGTGGAAACCAGCTTCGGCAATTTCGATGTGGTCGGTGACGGATTGCTCAAAGTGCGTCTGGCCGAACTGGATGTCCTCAACATCCTGAACGAGCGCACGCAAGCCGGCAGCTTTATCGAAGCCTTTGGTTCGGCTGCGATCTCACCATTCAAATTCGGCGGGCAACTGCTGATCAGTCCGCTGGATACGGTCAAGAATTCGTTCCAGGGGGTCGGGAATTTCTTCGACAGTCTTGACGCTTCCGGCGAGAACGACGATCCCAATCGCGGCAGTTTTGTCGGCGGTCTGGTGGGGGTTGATACGGCCAAACGTGAACTGGCTTCCGATCTGGATGTCGATCCCTATACCGATTTCAAGCCACTGGCCGACCGGCTCAAGCAATTGGCCTCGGCGGCTGGTTTCGGCGGTCTCTCGGTCAAGGGCGCGATGACGGCCATTCCGGGCTCAACCATCATGCAATCCACCACCATGGCCACGACCCGCATGGCGGTGGTGACCGCCTCGTCGATTTCGACCACAGCGGCCTTAAAAAACGCTCTGCGCAACAAGACCGCAGGCCAGATCTTGCGCGATGCCCGCACCAAATTGAAAACAGTGGGGATCGAGGACGAGCAGATCAAACTGCTGTTCAACAATTCCGCCTATACGCCGTCGGATATTTATGTGATCGCCGTGGCGTTGGAGACCATCAAGGCGAGGGACAGTGATTTGTTCATCGAGCATGCGATCAAAGCCGAGAACCGCAATGAGGCCTATTTCGAGCGCCTGCGGGCCGAAATTCTGGCCAGCTGGAAGCCGCCGTCACCGATCCATAGCTTTGTGATGGTCGAAAATGCCGTGCTGACCCTGCTCAAAAATGATCGGCTGATTGCCGCCTATCCGATTGATGAGTTCTACTGGACCGAGCGCAATGCCCAATTGGCACAAGCGATTTCGGCCAATGTGAAGCAGATCGGGGCCAAGGGCCGCCCGTTATTCGTTGTGACGGGGGATATCTCACCCAAAGCCCGGACTGAAATCGGCAAGCTGGGCTGGGATGTTGCCCGGGTTGCCTTAATGCCGGACGAAAAAGGCAAGAAGCCGGACCCTGTTACGCCTGCCCAGCAGCAACCATTCGTCAATCCAAACCCGCAATCCTCACAATGAGCGGATGGGGCACATTAACCTATCGGGGCTGCTCGACCATAACAAGTTTTGGGCCTTCATGGTCCTGCCGGACAAAACGGTAGAAACAGCTCTTGCGGCCGGTATGGCAGCACCCGCCATCGCCGGCGACCTTGACCCGCAGCACCACACAATCCTGATCGCAATCAATCCGCATATCGATGACGGTCTGAATCTGATGGGATGTATCGCCCTTATGCCACAGCGTGTGGCGCGAGCGCGACCAGTACCAGGCTTCGCCTGTGGCAATGGTTTTGTCGAAGGCTTCCTCGTTCATGAAGGCCACCATCAGCACCTCGCCGCTGTCGGCGTCCACGGCTACCGCCGTCATGAGCCCGTTCTGGTCGAATTTGGGCAGGAGGTCGCTGCCTTCCTCGATTTCGTGCCTGGTGGGCGCCAGAGAGAAAGCCGGAGAGGTGAGGGGCGGATTATCGGATGGGGCGGACATAAAAAACTCCGTATGAACCAAAGTCCATACGGAGTTAGCATGATTTGCCTGCCAAGGGACAGGGCAAGGAACAGGGATTGATGGCTTAGCCGCGCGGAGAGAAACCGCGCAGCATGCTCATAAACCGCACCTGCTCGGCCGGATCATCGCGGAACACGCCGGTGAACTGGCTGGTGATGGTCGAGGATCCCTGTTTCATCACACCTCGCATCGACATACACATATGTTCGGCTTCCAGCAGAACCGCAATGCCGCGTGGTTTGAGGGAATCGTCAAGGGCTGCAACGATCTGGGCCGTCATGGTTTCCTGTGTTTGCAGCCTGCGGGCATAGGCATCCACCAGACGCGCAAGTTTTGACAGGCCAACCACGCCTTCACTCGGATAATAGGCGATATGCGCTTTTCCGACAAAAGGCACCATGTGATGTTCGCAATGGGAGGCGAAATCGATATCTTTCACCAGCACCATATCATCATAACCGGCGACTTCCTCGAAAACCTTGTCGAGAATGTCTGCGGGTGACTCGTCATAACCGGCGAAAAACTCGCCATAGGCTTTTGTGACACGCTTGGGTGTATCCAGAAGGCCCTCACGGGCTGGATCTTCACCGGCCCAGCGCAACAGCGTGCGCACGGCTTCCTCGGCCTCTTCCCGCGACGGGCGGATAACAGGAGCTTTGGGAGTAAAATCGGTACCGGACTTGATAAAGGGCTTAACCACGGCGTCCATGTGGAGCCTCCTCGCTTGAGACGAACTAAACCTCTTACGCGACATGAATGCCATTAGACCACTGTCACCATCAAAAAAACGAAGATCATTGATCCAATGCGCAAAACCGGCAAAAAAGACAATGAGATGCCCGTTGTGTGAAATCAGCCCTCGCCGAAAGCACTTGAACGCATTATATCTCAATTATCATGATGAATGAAATCTATAACCGCAGAATTCTCGAACTGGCTGCCGATATTCCGCTGCTCGGGCGGCTCGAGCATCCGCAGTCCAGTGCAACCAAACATTCCAAACTGTGCGGCTCGACCGTCACGGTCGACCTGGATATGCAGGACGGCCGCGTGGTGCGGTTTGGCCACGAGGTCAAGGCTTGCGCTCTGGGGCAGGCCTCCTCGTCGATCATGGCGCGGCATGTGATCGGCGCGACAGGGGATGAATTGCGGGCCGTGCGCGATACTGTGCGCGCCATGCTGAAGGACAACGGCCCTGCGCCTTCAGCCCCCTGGGATGATGCCCAAGTGCTGGAACCGGTGCGGGACTATAAAGCCCGTCATGCCTCGACGCTGTTGACCTTCGATGCGGTGGTTGAGGCTGTCGAGATGATCGAGCAGGCAGCGGGCTGATCAGCGGCCGCCGAAATTGTAATTGAACTGCGCGCCGAAGCTGAACTGGTTCTGGGCTGGCAGGTTCTTATTGGCATTGATGTCGGTTGTGTTGATCATCATGCGATCGAACGTGGCGTAGATGGTCGCCGATGTCGAAGCGGAGCCGTTGAGGTTGAGGCTGGCTCCGGCACCCACAAACCGCATCGTGTCCGGACGCCCGGCCAAAGCCCGGTTGAGCTTCATCGGATCGGTCAGGGTGATGCCATAGACATTGCTCGCGTAATCATTGCCCGTAATCGCCAGACGCGGACCACCGGCAATCACCACCGCATCGGACAGGCGATGCACGTAATCGGCGCCGACAACTCCTCCGAAACCGCTGGAGCCAAGCAGGCCCATTTTGCCTTCGGCGCGCAATTTGATGGTGCCGGGCTGGGCCCAGTATTCAGCAACAAGGCCGGTCTTTGGCGTCTGGTTGCTGGTGCTGACGCCCGAAAGCGGGGTCAGGTTCAAATCGCTTTCAACCCCCATGCCCTGTCGCGCAGGAACTATACCGAAGGACAGGTTGGAGCCTGAGGCACCTGTGAGGGCTGAGGTATTGTTGGATGGAACACCTGAAAACACCCGCGTCATCGACGGCGAGGTCACAAAGCTATAGGCTTCTGATCCGGGGAAGGAGACAGGCGCAACGGTTAGCCCTTTCACCTTGCCTGCCCATGACATAGTGTCACCGGAGGTCAGAGCGAGAGCACCAGACCCTGTTGCGGTTGCAAGAAGCAAACCGGATAACAAGGCGATCGTTGTTGCGTTTCGGCGCGGGGCCGTCGTCATACGAATGATCATAAACAGCGTTTTAATCGAGGTTGAATGGTGAAGCAATCGTTAATTCTGCGGTGGGTGTTCCTTTTCCCCCGCCGTTTTTTAAGAGGGTTAATTCGGGTCTATCAGTTGAGTTTGTCGCTTTTGATCGGCCGACACTGTCGTTATTGGCCAAGTTGCTCGGATTATACCAGCGAGGCCATCGGCCGGCATGGTGCCTGGGCTGGCAGCTGGATCGGATTGGCACGCATCTGCCGCTGCCGCCCGAACGGGGGTGACGGTATCGATCTTGTGCCCGACAGCTTGCCCAGAACGGCCTCGTGGGATAGACCGTGGCGCTATGGGCTCTGGACAGGAACAAATCCGGGCCCTGTTCGCACTTGCGACGCTGTGGAACCGGGCTCCGCCGCGCCTCGCTGATGTCCGTGCCCGGTCAGGCTTACCTGCGTGGTTGGCAGGAGTGGGCCGAGGAGGACCGTGATGATCCATCTAACCTTTCCCGACGGGGCAGTCCGTGATTTTGCCAAAGGCATAACAGGCCTCGATATTGCCAAGGGGATTTCCCCCTCTTTGGCCAAGCGCACCGTGGCCATGGCCCTTGATGGTGTGGTGTGCGATCTGGCTGATCCGATCGATCGTGATTCCAAAATCGAATTCGTGTCGCGCGATGATCCGCGCGCGCTGGAACTGATCCGCCACGACGCTGCCCATGTGCTGGCCGAAGCGGTCCAGACCCTCTGGCCCGATACGCAGGTGACCATCGGCCCGGTCATCGAGAACGGTTTCTACTACGATTTTGCCCGCTCCGAGCCGTTCACACCCGATGATTTTCCGGCCATCGAAGCCGAAATGCGCAAGATCATTGCCCGTGACAAGCCCTTCACCAAGGAAGTCTGGACACGCGACGAGGCCAAGCGGCTGTTCACCGAAAAAGGCGAAGCCTTCAAGGTCGAGCTGATCGATGCCATTCCGGCCGGCGAAGACCTGAAAATGTACCGCCAGGGTGACTGGATCGATTTGTGCCGTGGTCCGCACATGACCTCGACCGGAAAAATCGGCGATGCCTTCAAGTTGATGAAGGTAGCAGGCGCCTATTGGCGCGGTGACAGCAACAACCAGATGCTGACCCGCATTTACGCCACCGCCTTCCAGAAGAAGGAAGATCTGGACCTCTATCTGCATCAGCTGGAAGAGGCCGAAAAGCGCGACCACCGCCGTCTGGGCCGCGAGATGGATCTGTTCCACTTCCAGGAGGAAGGTCCGGGCACGATTTTCTGGCACCCCAAGGGCTGGACCCTGTTCCAGACGCTGATTGGCTATATGCGCCGCCGCCAGCAGGAGGCCGGTTATATCGAGGTCAATACACCACAAGTGCTCGACCGCGCTTTGTGGGAAACCTCCGGCCATTGGCAGAGCTATCGCGAGAACATGTTCATCACCACCACCGAGGATGACCGGGTTTTCGCCCTCAAGCCGATGAATTGCCCCGGCCATGTGCAGATTTTCAAGCACGGGCTGAAAAGTTACCGCGATTTGCCGACCAAGATTGCCGAATTCGGCATCGTCCACCGCTACGAGCCCTCGGGCGCGTTGCATGGCCTGATGCGGGTGCGTGCCTTTACCCAGGACGACGCCCATATTTTCGTGACGCCGGAACAGATCATGGCCGAAAGCCTCAAGGTCAATGATCTCATTCTGTCGATCTACGAGGATTTCGGCTTTGACGATGTCCGCATCAAATTCTCCGACCGCCCCGAAAAGCGGGTGGGGGATGACGGAGTGTGGGATCAGGCCGAAGCCGCGCTGATGGAGGCTTTGCAGGCCTCCGAGCGTCCATGGACGCTTAACAGCGGTGAAGGGGCTTTCTACGGTCCCAAGCTCGAATATGTCTTGCGCGACACCATCGGGCGCGATTGGCAATGCGGCACGCTGCAGGTCGATTTCAACCTGCCGCAACGCTTTGGGGCCACCTATATCGCGCCTGAAGGCGACAAAAAGACCCCCGTGATGCTGCATCGCGCGATGTTCGGATCGCTGGAACGCTTTACCGGTATTCTGATCGAGCATTTTGCCGGTCACTTCCCGCTCTGGCTGTCGCCGGTGCAGGTGGTGGTGTGCACCATCACCTCGGATGCCGATGATTACGCCTATGACGTGATCACTGCGCTGACCAAAGCCGGCATGCGGGTGGAAGGCGATCTGCGCAACGAGAAGATCACCTACAAAGTGCGCGAACATTCGATGGCCAAAATCCCCGTGCTGATCGTGGTCGGCAAGAAGGAGGGTGCCGAACGCACCGTGTCGATCCGCCGTCTCGGTTCACCCGACCAGACCAGCATGTCGTTGGACGAGGCGATTGCCAGCCTGTCCGACGAGGCGATCGCCCCCGACGAGCGGCGCAAGCAAAAAGCCTGAACCGCAAAAAAAACACACATAATCCCGCCGCTTCGGCGGGATTATGGCATCGAACACAAGGAAAAAGCGATGCCGTCCGTCTGGTATTTCGCCTATGGCTCGAACATGGATGCCGGGCGCCTCATCGATAAACGCCTTGCGCCCGAAGGGGTGAAAACCGCCGACCGTCTGTTGGGCGTGCTGGAAGGCTGGCAGGTGGTGTTCAACAAGCCCTGGGCCAAATTTGCCAAAGGGGCGGCCGCCAATATCATGCAGAAGCCGGGCGCGACGGTTTACGGAACGCTGACCTTGATGGAACCGCGCGGGCTTGAGGTGCTTGACCATTATGAAGGGGTGGCCGCTGGCCATTACCGGCGGCAAACGCTGGTGGTCGATTGTCCCGCTTTGTCAAAACCGGTGGAGGCGGTGGTCTATATTGCCGGTAAAGATCTGGCCGACGGCCTGCTGCCGCCGCGTTTCTACCTCGACCATCTGCTGGCAGGGCGCGATCTGTTGCCGGCCGGTTACACGGCCTGGCTGGAACAGCACGAGACCCTGCCGATTTTCAGCGAATTGTGAGCAGGCCTATTCCTGCGCCAGCGGCTCTTTGGCCAGCACTTCGACATCGCGGTCCTCGCCATTCTTGATGGTAACATCGGCATTGTAGATTTTGCCGTTGTTGCGGGCGATGATGACATAGTCGCCTTCGGCCAGCGTCATGCTCGGGAAAGCGCCCGAGACTTCGCGCACGATATCGCCACCCGGTGTCAGGACCGAAAAGCGGGTGCCGCCAAGGGCCTCGCTGTTGGGTTCGCGGACCAGTTTCAGAATCACGGTGGCGGCACGGTGGGTGATGACCGCTTGCGAGAGCACACCGGAGTCGATGCGCAAATCGGCGGTGGCCACCGCATTGGTGTTGCCGTAGCGCGAGACAATGCGGTAGCTGCCGATCGGCAGTTGCAAAATCCGGTTGGTCGGCACATTTTCGGCCACCAGCCGCCCTTCGGGATTGTTGCCCAGAGCCACATAGATGCTGAAACTCACCCGGGATTCGGGGATGGGCGTATCACCCACCCGTGCCGAAAGGCTTAAACCGCCGACCGCAATGCCGATCCGCTCGTTCACCGCCTGCTGGGCAATGACAATCCGGCGCGACGCACTGGCCAAGCCATAGGTGACATGGATGATATAGGCGCCGGGCGCCAGCTCGAAGCGCGGATTGGGCTGGCTGGAACTGTTGATCAGTTTCGCGCGGCGGTCGGCCGGAGCATCATAGATTTTCCACAGCAAGCCGCGGTTGAGGACCGTCTGGGTGCCCTCGATGGTGGCGGTCAGGGTCAGCACCGTGTTGGGCGCAACGGGACTGGCCGAGGGCAGGGCAAATTGGCCATTGGCCGAAAACTGCGCCAGAACAGGCTGGAAACCCGTCAGCAACCACAAGACAGCCACCAAAACACCGCAAAGACGGGCTTTTGATTGTCGGCCTGTATGCTGGTGATGTGCAACCATGCGCTTTCTTGCGCCATCCTTTTGCGCGCGTCAATATCTGCCTGTCGGCCTCTTGCCCCTTCCGCAGGGGCAGGCCGACCGCGGTTGAAACAGATGTCTTTGCGGATGAGGCAAAAGCCACTATCAATGCTGCATCGGTGATGCGCAGAGGGACTAGAGGTTCATGACAGATTGGCTTGCGGCTTTACAGACCCGCCGTTCGGTGTCCGCGCGCTTGTTGACGGGGCCCGCCCCCGACAGGCAGCAGATTGACACGATGTTGACCATTGCCTCGCGGGTGCCGGACCACGGCAAGCTCGCCCCCTGGCGTTTCATTGTCATCGAGGGCGAGGCCCGTGCCACATTGGGGCAGGCTTTCGCCGCGATTGCCGGTCGCAAGCAAGGCATGACCGATCCCGAACGGCTGGCGGTGGAGCAGGACCGCCTGACCCGCGCTCCTCTGGTGATTGCTGTGGTCTCGAAAGCGGCCGAACATGCCAAAATCCCTGTCTGGGAGCAGCAATTATCGGCTGGCGCCGTCTGCATGAACCTGCTTTCTGCGGCAGGGGCCTTGGGCTTTGGCGCCTGCTGGCTGACCGAATGGATGGCCTATGACGAGGATGCCCGTTCCGCGCTGGGCCTTGATGCGGCAGAGCGCATTGCCGGATTTATCCATATCGGCCATGCCAGCGAGACACCGTCTGACCGTCCGCGCCCCGATCTCGACCAGATTGCCACCCGCTGGCAGGCCTGACGGCCGTTTCCGACCCTAAAATGAGGATCACCCATGTTTTATGATACAGTGAGCTACGACCACGGCCTGCCGCATGATCCGGTCAAGGCGATTGTCGCCCCGCGTCCGATCGGCTGGATCAGCACGCTGGACGGGCAGGGGCGGGTCAATCTGGCACCCTATTCGTTTTTCAACATTTTCGCCTCGCGCCCGCCGATTGTCGGGTTTTCTTCTGAGGGCATGAAGGATTCGGTGGCTTTTATTCAGGAAAGCCGGGAATTTGTCTGCAACCTCGTGACCTATGACATGCGCAACGAGATGAATGCGACCTCTGCCCCGTTGCCGCGCGGCGAGAGCGAATTCGAGCATGCCGGTCTGGCCATGGAAGCCAGCCAATTGGTCAAGTCGCCGCGCGTCAAAGGCGTCGCAGCCGCGCTGGAATGCAAACTGGTCTCGGTGCAGGAGTTGACGACCTTTGATGGCCAGCCGATGGACCGCTATCTGGTGCTGGGCCATGTTGTCGGCGTCTATATCGACGACCGCTGCATCCGCGATGGCCGTTTTGACATGACTTTGGCCCGCACCATCGCCCGTTGCGGTTATGCCGATTATGCAGTGGTCGACGAGCTGTTTTCGATCACCCGTCCTTTGGGCGGCGGTTGATCCTTCTGCCGTTGTCCTAGGACCGGTTGCTGGCAGCCGTAGCGCGTGCCAGCACCCGTTCGGCGCGCCGCAGATGCGGGCGATCGATCATCTGTCCCCCGATCCCCACCACACCGGCTTGCGGATCGGCGGCAAAGGCATCGACAATCGCCCGGGCATGGCTGATCGCCTCGGGCGAGGGGGTAAAGACCGCATTGATGATCGGGACCTGGGCAGGGTGGATGGCCATTTTGGCACTGAAGCCATCGCGCCGCGCCGCCTCACATTCGCGGGTCAGCGCTTCGCTGTCACGATAGGCGGTGAACACCGTATCGATAGCCGGCAACTGGGCCGCTGATGCTCCCACCAGCACCAAAGCGCGGGCCAGCCGGTATGGATCGGTATAATCGCCATTGTCGAGCCGGTTGGTTTCGGAGCCGAGATCGGCGGACAAATCCTCTGCCCCCCATGTCAGGCCATCGAGACGGTCGCTTGCCCCCTGATAGCTGGCCAGATGGAACAGCGATTGCGCCGTCTCTGTGGCAATGGCGATGATACGGATTGTTCCATCTGCGATCTGTGCTTCGGCCTCGCGCACGGCGATTTTGGCTGCCAGTTGCTGCACGCTCGCGCCATTGATGCTTTTGGGCAGCATGATCCCGTCCGGTCCGGCCTTGATGACCGCATCCAGATCGTCATCCGCCAATCCCGTATCGAGCGCATTGATGCGCACATAGAGGCGCGGTCGGATTTTCAACGGAGCAAGAGCGGCCAGTCTTTCCGCGACAAGCTGTCGGGCGGTCTGCTTGCCGGACAGCGCGATCGAATCTTCCAGATCCAGCAACAGCGTATCAGCGCCCGACCCCAAAGCCTTGTCGATTTTGGCAGGGCTGTCGCCCGGAACAAACAGCAGAGAACGCATGGGGGATGATCCTGTGATCGAGAGGGAGGCGGCAGAGGGTCAGGCCACAGGCCGTTTGCGCATGAAAGCCTGCCTGTGGCATTGGGCCACCAGCACATTATGCTGATTATAGGCCCGATGCAGGAAAGTCACGATACCTGCTTCAGGCCGCGAGCGCGATTCGCGCTTGTCGACAATGTCTGTTGTGCAATGCACCGTGTCATTCTCGAACAGGGGATGCGGGAAAACCACGTCTGTCATGCCCAGATTGGCAATGGTGGTGCCGTTGGTCAGGTCATTGACGCCGATGCCGATCATCAGCCCGAGGGTGAACAACGAATTCATCAAGGGCTTGCCCCATTCTGTCTCGGTTGCGCAAAAATGCGCATCGATATGGAGCGGTTGCGGGTTCAGGGTCATGTTGGAAAAAAGCATGTTGTCCATCTGCGTGACGGTGCGCGTCAAGCGGTGCCGGATCTGCTCGCCTATATGGAAATCCTCGTAAAACAGGCCGCCACGCTGGTGCCGCTGTTTGTCGGCTTGTGTCTGGGGCGTGTCCATGGGCCTGTCCTCCCGATCATTGATCTGATCCTGTTAGGAATTTATTAACTCTGTTTTTCTATTCTAAATCAAGGGAATCATACTGCAGACAGGTTTTTTACAATGAATCTTTCACACATGTTTTTGCTCTATGCCAATCGGGTCGATCGCCATAAACGCGCGGAACTCACCGGTGTTCTGGCCCAAGCCTATGCCGGACAAACAGAACCGCATCCTGACCAGGACAATATCCTGCTGGCCTTGACGGCCATGGCGGCCGATCCGGCCATCGAGGTCCGTTCTGCCTTGTCCGGGGTTGTGGCCGGTTCCTCACAATTCCCCCGCTCGCTGCACCTCATCCTTGCGAAAGATGTGGCCCAGGTGTCAGCCCCCGTTTTTGCCCGTTCGACACGGTTGCCGGACACGGAATTGCTGGCGGGCCTCGCCAGCAACAACCCGCTCGTGCAATGTGCCATTGCCGGACGCCCCGATCTGTCGCCGGTGGTGGTCGATACGCTGGCCCAATCGGCCTGCAATGCCGCTGTGCTGAAACTGCTGGACAATCTTGGCAGCCGGTTGACGCTGGAGGCCTCGGAACGGGTCTGGCAGCGGTTCGAGAATCCGACACATGCCGATCATAAACAGGTCACGGCCCAATTGTTGCGCCGTCATGATGTCTCGGCCTTTGTGAAACTGAAAATCGATTTTCTGGGCGATGTGGCCGGAGAGCCTCCCCAGCCGGACGTGAAACAACTGGAGCGCCGTCTGGATCGCATTGTCTTGCGGACGGCACACGCCGAAGGGCATGAACTGCCCCTCATTGCGCGCTTCCTGCATGAACGCCGGTGGCTCAATACATTTGTGATCATCCGCGCCGCTCTGGCCGGACAATTCGCTTTCACCGCTGCTTTGCTGGCCGAGGCCTGCTCCATGAAACCGGGCCATGCCCTGCGCTTATGCCGGATGGGCGGATTGGCCCTGCGGGGCCTGTGCCGCTATGCCGGACTGTCAAAGCACAGTGGTCATTTGCTCGCGCGAATTCTCGAGGAGACAAAATCCTTGCAGGACGGCCAGGCCCTCGACCATGAGGCCTTGACCCGCCTGATCAGGATGATGGACAAGAAAGGGGTTCCGGTTGGGGATGCGCTCTATGGCATGATGTTGCAAAGCGAAGCCAGACTGTTGATCGAATATGCCCAGCAAAAACGCTATGAGTTAACCCTCAAATCGATGGCTGTCCCCGAAATGCCGGAGCCGAGCATTCTGCAGGATGATGTGGTCGAGCCTCAAACAGCCTTTGCGACAGACCAAGCCGTTGGAGCAGATAGGGCCGACAAGGTTTTTTCCTGGCCCTTCAAGCCGAACAGCAACAGTTTTTTGCGAGCGTTCGGATCGGGGAGTGTTGCCTTCAAAGCCCGGTCGGCTTGAGAATCAGGTCCCGAATTGCTCGCGCAAAATGCGTTCTTCCAGCCCGTGATCGGGGTCGTGCAACATGACCAGTTCGGTTTCACGATCCATCCTCACCTGGATTTCAACAACCGAGCGAAACTCGAAGTGGTCGGCCACGGCATTGACCGGACGCTTTTGCGCCTCGAGCACGGAAATCGTGATGGTGGCTTTGTCGGGCAGCAAGGCCCCGCGCCAGCGGCGCGGGCGGAAGGCCGAGATCGGTGTCAGGGCCAGCATCGGCGCGTTGAGCGGCAGGATCGGACCATTGGCCGACAGGTTATAGGCTGTCGAGCCCGCGGGAGTGGCGACCAGAACGCCATCGGCCACCAATTCCGGCATCCGCACCCGGCCGTCCACCGACAGCGAGAGTTTGGCGGCCTGATAGGATTGCCGGAAAATCGAGACTTCGTTGATCGCGCGGGCCTCGCAAATATGTCCTTCCTGATCGGTGGCCTGCATCAGCAATGGGTGGATGATGCTGCGTTCAGCGGTTTTGATCCGGTCCAGCAGGTCAAGCTCGCGATATTCGTTCATCAAAAAGCCGACCGAGCCACGATTGATCCCGTAAATCGGTTTGCCCTGGTCCATGAAACTGTGCAGGGTTTGCAGCATCAGGCCATCCCCGCCAAGCGCGACAATCACATCGGCCTGCTCGGGCGGGACCTCGCCATAGAGTTTGGCAAAGTGGCTGGCGGCAAGCCGCGCCTCCGGCATGTCACTGGTCACAAAAGCCAGATTTTTGATGGTTGTCACTGGGGCTCCACTCAGAACAGGTCTGCTGTCCTCAACTTTATAGCATCATCGCCTGATGGCATACCCTTTCGGCAAACAGTGTTAATCACCAAATGTCAAAGGTTTAGAGCTGCGCCATTGCCGGTATGCGAGCGGCAGACTATGGCCGCAAGGTCTGAACCCTTGGGCCAGGGCCTCCCCATGATCGACAAAAAACACACGGTTGTGCCGGTGCATCCGCATGCCTGACCGGCAATCGAGCCGTCCGAAAATACGGGCAGGACCATGTCCGGCGCAAGCAATCTGCCCGGTCTTGATCATGCGTCTGAGCTGTTGATCCGTGATTGAAAGATGACTTATCATCGAGTCTCATTTTTTGACATTTTTTAGAGGTTTGCCATGCGGATTTGCAGTGTTGTTCTGCTCAGTGTCCTGACCCTTGGTTGTGCCAACCGCTCCCTGAACGATGTGAAGGAGGCGGATGCCTCGCAAGCCTATAAAGTGAAATTCGGCACCATCATCGACCAGCGGCGGGTCAATATACGCTCCAGTGTCCAACCCGCTGTGACGGCCGGGGCCTTGGCAGGCAGTGTGGCAGGGGCGGCGGCGGGCGGCAATAGCGCGGCCTGGCTGGTGTCGGCAGCCGCGGGCGGATTAACGGGCATGGGGCTGCAACATTATCTCGAGACCGATAACGGCATCGAATATACGATCAGCTTCAGCGACGGCAGCACCCAGGTAATCGACCAATTGCAAGGGGATGACGATCCGGTCCTGCCCAATGGCACGGCGGTGATGGTCCAATTCGGAGCGCGGATCAACCGCGTCCTGCCAGCAGGCCATTTGCCCGATCGGGTCGCCGCTCCCAAACAGGTGAAGGTGAAAGGCCGCCCTGATCCTTCCGGGCGTCTCGATGTCAAAACCTGCCAAAAGGGGCCGGCCGATGACACCAGCAAGGAAAGTTGCACCCAGCATTAGAAGGAAATGGTGCCGATTGCGGGACTCGAACTCGCGACCTACCGCTTACAAGGCGGTTGCTCTACCAACTGAGCTAAATCGGCTGTCTTGGTGAGAAAGTGGCTATCAAGACCTGAGACGAAGAGCAAGTGAAAAAGCCTCAAAAGGTGAATTTCCGCCTGCTCATTTGCGGTTCAACCGCATCCTGTCTGGTTCATTCAGCTTCTGTTCACACAGGTTCGTCTAGAAAGAGACATGATTGAGTGGAATAAGACTTCCTATGCCCCGATCATGCGATTCTGTGCTACCGGATTGGTTAAAGGACGCGTTGCCCGAACAGCCAAGTCAGGCTTTTGCAGTTTCTGTGTTCTGGATTATAATGGGTCTCATCACTCAAGGTAACTTTTTCGGCAAAGATGGAGAGTGCAATGCGTAAAGTCATTTTGACCGCTGTGGCAGTGGCGGCATTGGCTGCCGGCACGGTTCAGCAGGCTGAGGCGCGCTATGACCGTAACGGCTGGTTGGCCGGTGGCGTGGTCGCTGGCGCCCTGCTTGGCGGTGCTTTGTTGGCTGCGCCACGTGCGCAGGCTGCCCCCGTCTATTCGGCCCCGCCGGCCTATTATCCCGGCACGCCCTATTATGTGGAGCCAGAGCCCTATTACAACTGCCGCCTCGTGCAGCGCCGGATCTGGGACCCCTATCTCGGACAATGGATTATCCGCCAGCAGGAAGTCTGCCGCTGACACGATCTGGCGATCGGGACTGCCCCTGTCTCAAGATGCCCTGACCAATAAAAAAAAGCCCCGCGAGGGGCTTTTTTGTTGTCTTCATCGAGGTCCGAGCCGTCGGAACGGGGCCGGTTGATCCGGCCCCGTCCAATTGCATCAACCGTCCTTGAAGATGTCGCGGTCTTTGGTTTCCGGCATGAAGATCAGACCGATCACAAAGGTGCCAAGCGCAATCACGATCGGATACCACAGGCCGGAGAAGATATCGCCGGTCGAGGCTGCAATCGCAAAGGCGGTAGGAGGCAGGAAGCCGCCGAACCAGCCGTTACCGATGTGGTAGGGCAGGGACATACCCGAATAGCGGATGCGGGTCGGGAACAGTTCAACCAGCAGAGCGGCAATCGGGCCATAGACCATGGTCACATAGATCACGAGGATCAGCAGCAGCCCGGCCAGTGTCAAAGCACGGCTGCTGGCAAACAGTTCGCCGATACCGGCAGCCTTCAGGATGGTGGGATCACCAACCTTGGGATAGCCAGCTTCGACAGCTGCCGCCGTTGCCTTGGCTGCAAAGCCTTTGTCCTCATTGGCAACGGCAATGTCCTTGCCGTTGATGCTGACAACGGTGCCTGCACCGGCCGCAGCGTTTTCAGATGTATATTTGATACCGTTTGCTGCCAGAGCGCGGCGGGCAATGTCGCAGGACTGGGTAAACACCCGGATGGCGACAGGATCAAACACGCTGCCGCAAACGGCAGGATCAGCTTTTACAACAACTTTCACGCTGTTATGGGCTTCGATCAGCTTCGGATTGCCGACTTCCGCGATCTTGCCGAACAGCGGGAAGTAGGTGACAGCTGCCAGCAAGCAACCGGCGAGAATGATTGGCTTACGGCCGATCTTGTCCGACAGCGAACCGAAGAAAATGAAGAACGGTGTGCCGACCAACAGGGACAGGGCAATCAGCAGATTGGCGGTCGTACCGTCGATTTTCAGGGTCTGTGTCAGGAAGAACAGGGCATAGAACTGGCCCGTATACCAGACCACAGCCTGACCGGCTGTACCACCGAGCAAAGCGATGATGGCGATCTTCTGGTTCTGCCACTTGCCGAAGGCTTCGCTGAGCGGCGCTTTGGAGAGCGAACCTTCATCCTTCATCTTTTGGAAGGCAGGCGATTCATTGAGCTGCAAGCGAATCCAGATCGACACGCCGAGCAGAACGATCGAGACCAGGAACGGCACGCGCCAGCCCCAAGCGGCAAATTCTTCGGGGGTCAGGCTCAGACGCAGGGTCAGGATCACCAGCAAGGAGGCAAACAGGCCGACGGTTGCGGTGGTCTGGATCCACGAGGTGTAGAAGCCGCGACGGCCCTGTGGCGAATGTTCGGCCACATAGGTTGCCGCACCGCCATATTCACCACCCAATGCCAGACCCTGGATGAGGCGGCATATGATGAAGCCGATCGGGGCCAGCATCCCGATGGCGGCATAGTTTGGCATCAGGCCGACCACGAAAGTGGCCACACCCATCAGGGTCATGGTGACGAGGAAGGTGTATTTGCGGCCGATCATGTCGCCGAGACGTCCGAACACCAATGCACCGAAAGGGCGCACGGCGAAACCTGCCGCGAAGCTCAACAGCACGAAAATGAAACCTGCGGTTTCATTGACGCCCGAAAAGAAGTTGGCGTTGATGTTGGCAGCCAGCGAACCGGCCAAATAGAAATCATACCATTCAAACACTGTACCAAGCGAAGAAGCAAGAATAACCTTCTTTTCTTCGGCGGTCATCGGGCGGTCTGCCGCCCCGTGGGAGTAGTCTGTCGCGCTCATACAATTGTTCCTTCTGAGCTTGCTGGAAAGCGAAAGCCGAAATGCAGAACAAAGCCGGGTTCAGCTTGTTCTGTGTCTTGGCCTTGTGAACTGGAAATGCGTGAATATGGTTGTGTCACGCGGCCACATTCGTCATCCCCCTTGATCGAGAGGCCCGCTCGGCGGTCCCCGTGTCTCCTTACCCTGGTCACATGGAAATCTGTTCCGATCCGCAGGTGACTTAACGTTCTGTATGGCTGATCGGTTGATGCCAGCCTTTCAAATCGGCCATTGGGACAGCAACGCGAACATTACCGAACAACAACCGTGAGCCATCAATATAAAGGGGATTGGCATGCGACGAACCCCCACACTTCGTCTAAGGCGAAAAGGTGTAGGGCGCTGGCAGGGCAAGGGGGGCGGGCGGGTCTTACCGCAGGGTCAACAAGGCCAGCGAGATGGCTGCGGCATTGGAGACATTGAGACTTTTGATTGCGCCGGGCATATCGAGACGGGCCAGCACATCGCAACGCTCGCGCGTCAGGCGTCGCAAGCCCTTGCCTTCCGCCCCCAGCACCAAAGCCAGCGGCGGGGTGATCTTGGTGTTGTTGAGCACCTCCGGCCCCTCGGAATCCAGCCCGATTCGCCAAAAGCCCATCGACCCCAGCTGGATCAGGCATTGTGAAAGGTTGACCACCTCGATGATCGGCACATGTTCGAGCGCGCCGGACGCGGTCTTGGCCAGCACGCCTGTCATGTGCGGGCTGTGGCGTTCGGTCACCACCAGAGCCTTGACGCCGAAGGCCGCCGCCGAGCGCAGGATTGCCCCGACATTGTGCGGGTCGGTGATCTGGTCCAGCACCAGCACGATGCCCTCGGTGGCCAGGTCATCCAGTCCGACACCGGCCAGCGGCTCGACTTCAAGCGCGACGCCCTGATGCACGGTGTCGGTGCCCAGCAGCCTGTCCAGCGCATCGGGGCGCACCTCGATGGTCTCGAAGCCGCGGTCGGTCGGCACGTGGTCAAGGCGGGGCAGGGCATTGGGTGTCACATAAAGTCGGTGGGAGCGGCGTTTGGGATTGCCCAGTGCGGCATTCACGGCGTGCAAGCCATACAGCATCATGCGGCCATGGCGCGGGCCTTCGAGACCTGCCCCCGTATCGGGCCCGGCTTTGCGGCGGTCCTGTCGTTCGAAGGAGCGGCTCTCCTGCTGGTTCGGCTCATGCGCTTTGGCATCACGTCCGCGCCAGGGATTGTCGTAGCGGCTGGTCTCGCGCTCGATAAAGCGCGGCGAAGGCTTCTGGAACTGGCCGGCGCCAGCCGATTTCGGCCCGCTTGTACGGGATGCGCCAGAGGGTGTTTCGGACCCGCGTTTGCCTTTAAAGCCTTGCGGCGGACGTTGCTGTTTCAAGACAAGCTCCTTGGTTGTCCCTTCTTTCGCATGGGCGGCAGTGAGACGCAAATCGGCCGTTTTCTAGAAAGATCTTTTGTCTTTGCGCTTTTTCAGGTTGACACCAATCGGATCGGCTACCATAAAGCGGCGCACATGATGCGAGCGTGACTCGTGTCCTGCGTCGGACTTGTAAGCCGGAGTTCGACAGGTATGGGGGAATGTCCCGAGCGGCAAAGGGGGCGGACTGTAAATCCGCTGGCTACGCCTTCGCAGGTTCGAGTCCTGCTTCCCCCACCACTCTTTTTCCATCAGGACCTCGCATCAGCCCGGCCGCGCAGTCGCGCTTTGCAAGGGGCTGTGGTTTGGCTTTTTCAAAACCAAAAACAAATCGTGGATGACCGCCACAAGGACGGTCATGACAGTTTTGGAAATATCGGCGCGTTTGCTTGGTGATGCCGTTTTAACTCTCGACCTGCCCATACAAAATCCCCAAACCCACACCTCTAGACCCACACCTCCAGACCCACGCCCCTAAACCCAACCCCTCCAGGCAACGCCTCCAAACCGATCACCCAAATCTCCCCCCATACTGTCATGGCCGGACTTGTTCCGGCCATCCACGACTTTTGGAGCGAGACGGCACACCAACTCCGAAACACAACATTCCATCTTGCCACTGGAAGCGAGTGCTGGCATAAGCACCTCCATCAAGCGGGTGTAGCTCAATGGTAGAGCAGCAGCCTTCCAAGCTGAATACGAGGGTTCGATTCCCTTCACCCGCTCCATTCGGTCCATTCCGGATCCAGAACCTTCGATTCTTTTGGTTTTGACGGCCTGCATGGCAGGCCTTTGGCGGTTCGATTCCCTTCACCCGGTTCATTTATTATTTTAGGACATCGCATCAGCTCGGGCGCGCAGTCGCGCTTTGCAAGAGTGTTGTATCCGTTGGGCAAGAAATGCCGTTTTCGCCTGTCTTTGCCTTGATTTTTAATAAAAGCGTCACAAAAGCCCCATAGACAAGTTTTCTCGCTTGAACGGCGCGGAATTTGGCGATATTTCGGGCGCGCTGTTGGACTTTGGCCTGCTTGACCGTGCCAGAGGGAGCATCCGATTTTTGTGTATGATAAGAGGTGATGAAGAGCCATGGCCAAGGAAAAGTTTGAGCGGAATAAGCCGCATTGCAACATCGGTACGATTGGTCACGTTGACCATGGGAAGACGTCATTGACGGCTGCGATCACGAAGGTGCTCGCTGAAGCCGGTGGTGCGCACTTCACCGCTTACGACCAGATTGACAAGGCGCCTGAAGAAAAGGCTCGCGGGATCACGATTTCGACGGCTCACGTCGAATACGAAACCAAGAACCGCCACTATGCCCACGTCGATTGCCCCGGCCACGCCGATTATGTGAAGAACATGATCACCGGTGCGGCGCAGATGGATGGCGCGATCCTGGTTGTGTCGGCCGCTGACGGCCCGATGCCCCAGACCCGCGAGCACATTCTGCTGGCCCGTCAGGTCGGTGTGCCTGCTCTGGTTGTCTTCATGAACAAGGTCGACCTGGTCGACGACGAAGAGCTGCTGGAACTGGTCGAGCTGGAAGTGCGCGAGCTGCTGTCCAAGTATGATTTCCCCGGCGACGATATTCCGATCACCAAGGGTTCGGCTGTCTGCGCGCTGGAAGACAAGCGTCCGGAAATCGGCCATGACGCGATCCTGAAGCTGATGGAAACGGTTGATGCCTATATTCCTCAGCCAGAGCGTCCGAAGGACCAGCCATTCCTGATGCCTGTTGAAGACGTGTTCTCGATCTCGGGTCGCGGCACCGTTGTGACCGGCCGTATCGAGCGTGGCGTTGTGAAGGTCGGAGAAGAAATCGAAATCATCGGTTTGAAGCCCACCATCAAGACGACCTGCACGGGCGTCGAAATGTTCCGCAAGCTGCTCGATCAGGGTGAAGCCGGCGATAACGTGGGCTGCCTGCTGCGCGGCACCAAGCGCGAGGAAGTCGAGCGCGGTCAGGTTCTGGCCAAGCCGGGTTCCGTGAAGGGCCACACCAAGTTCAAGGCAGAAGCCTATATTCTGACCAAGGAAGAAGGTGGCCGTCATACGCCATTCTTCACGAACTACCGCCCGCAGTTCTATTTCCGCACGACGGACGTGACCGGCATGGTCGCGCTTCCCGAAGGCACGGAAATGGTGATGCCTGGTGACAACATCGCGATGGAAGTCGAACTGATTTCGCCGATCGCGATGGAAGAAAAGCTGCGTTTCGCAATCCGCGAAGGTGGCCGCACCGTCGGCGCAGGCGTCGTCGCATCCATCATCGCCTAATCAGCGATAGTCGGTGTGCGGCTCTCCGCACACCGCAAGGCAGCCCGGCTGCCGCTCGTTCAAATGGTCACCGCACCCGGCCTTGAATTCTGGTGCGGTGGTCTCCCGGTAGATCAATTCCAGACTATCGGGTGCTATTGTTGCGTTTTTTTGACAGCGAGATGTGGAGAGGTGCTTGCAAATCCCCTTCGCTCGTGTCAATGAACGGGGCGCGGCGGACCTATGGGCCGCCGCAGGCGTTTCCGGAGGAGTGTAGCTCAACTGGCTAGAGCACCGGTCTCCAAAACCGGGGGTTGCGGGTTCGAGTCCCTCCACTCCTGCCACCGGAATCGTTTCGACACGACAGTCGTGCTGCCTGGCCAAGGGTAGGGCGGCTCGAAGGTCGGGTTGCTTGAGTATCGAACGCAGGCCGCCTTCGGGTGTGGTTGTGACAGACTATAACGGTCGTGGACTGATTGGTGCACGCTCCCAAGGACAAGACTTAAAGTCATGGCGAAATCGAATTTCTTCGCGTTCATGCAGAATGTGCGCTCGGAAGCGGCAAAGGTCACATGGCCGAGCCGTAAGGAAACGCTTGTGACAACCGGCATGGTGTTTGTCATGGTGGTTGTGGCCAGTGTATTCTTTCTGCTGTCCGATATTGCGATCCGCTGGTTTGTCGGCCTTCTGCTCGGTTTGGGTCGCTGATAATACCGACGTATAAGAATTTGAGACGCTGAGGAAAGAGACTTAAACCCATGTCGAAGCGCTGGTATATCGTTCACGCCTATTCGAATTTCGAGAACAAGGTCGCGCAATCGATTCGCGATCAGGCCGCCCAGCGCAATCTGGTCGAGCATTTCGACGAAATCCTCGTGCCGACCGAAAAAGTGGTAGAAGTGCGCCGTGGCCGCAAGGTTGACACCGAGCGCAAATTTTTCCCCGGTTACGTGCTGGTCAAATGCGATCTGACCGACGAAGTGTTCCATCTGATCAAGAATACCCCGAAAGTGACGGGTTTCCTTGGCCAGGACAACAAGCCGATGCCGATCTCCGAGCGGGAAGCCGACCGGATCAAGGGCCAGGTGGCTGATGGCGTCGAACGTCCGAAACCCTCCGTCACCTTCGAAGTGGGTGAGCAGGTGCGGGTGGCGGATGGTCCGTTTGCCTCCTTCAACGGTGTGGTTGAAGAAGTGGACGAGGCTCGCGCCCGTCTGAAAGTGGCTGTGTCGATCTTCGGTCGTGCAACCCCTGTGGATCTGGAATATGCGCAGGTGGAAAAGGTCTAAGGCCTTTTCGCCAGCCATAAAGGGCAGGCTTGATATAAAAGCTTGCCTTTCGAGACGGGCCGCTTGATAAAGCGGCCTTCACTTTGCGGGAGGTATGCCCGGTTTTGCCGCCGGGAGCTCATACCGCACCGCAATCTGCAACCGCCCAAGCCGTTCCGGTGTCGGGCATAATTGGAGCAGTACAATGGCAAAGAAGATCACTGGTTACGTGAAGCTTCAGGTGCCGGCTGGCGCGGCGAATCCTTCGCCCCCAATCGGTCCTGCGCTCGGTCAGCGTGGCCTGAACATTATGGAATTCTGCAAGGCCTTCAACGCGAAGACCGCACAGATGGAAAAGGGCACCCCGATTCCGGTCGTCATCACGGCCTATCAGGATCGCTCCTTCACATTTGAAATGAAGTTGCCTCCCGTGTCCTTCTATCTAAAGAAGGCCGCGAAGATTGAAAAGGGCTCCGGCACCACCGGACGTGGCACGATCGCCAAGATCACACAGGCCCAGATCAACGAAATCGCTGCGGCAAAAATGCCCGATCTGAACTGCGACACGGTTGAAGCCGCCGCAGCCATGATCCGTGGCTCCGCAATTTCCATGGGTCTAGAGGTGGTGGCATAATCATGGCACAGCATGGCAAACGTATCCGCGCAGCCCGTGAAGGCATTGACCGCGTAAAACTCTATTCTCTCACCGAAGCACTGACGATGGTGAAAGAACGCTCCACCGCCAAATTCGACGAAACCATCGAAGTGGCCATGAACCTGGGCGTTGACCCTCGTCATGCCGACCAGATGGTGCGTGGCGTGTGCAACCTGCCGAATGGCTCGGGCCGCACGATGCGCGTCGCCGTTTTCGCCCGTGGCCCGAAGGCTGATGAAGCCAAGGCTGCCGGCGCAGACGTGATCGGTGCGGAAGACCTGTTTGAAATTGTCAATGGCGGCACGATCGACTTCGATCGCTGCATTGCCACTCCTGACATGATGCCCCTGGTTGGTCGTCTTGGTAAAGTGCTCGGCCCGCGCGGCATGATGCCGAACCCCAAGGTCGGCACCGTGACCATGGACATCACCGCTGCCGTGGCTGCTGCCAAGGGCGGCGCCGTGGAGTTCCGCGTCGAAAAGGCCGGGATCATCCATGCCGGTATCGGCAAGGTCTCGTTCTCGGCTGAAAAGCTGGCTGAAAACATCCGCGCTTTCGTGGATGCCGTGGCCAAGGCCAAGCCGACAGGCGCCAAGGGCTCCTACATCCAGCGTCTGGCTGTTACCTCGACCATGGGTCCGGGCGTGCGCGTTGATCTGTCTTCGGTCAACAACTAAGCCTTTTGCTCCATAAGATTGAAAAACCCGGCTCCGGCCGGGTTTTTTTATGGTCCGGTTTGTTTCTTGATAAAATCAATATTTTTCAAAGATTTATGGAATTTTCCGTTTGTCTGCAGCCGGCCAATGACGTTTTCGTCGCTTTTTTGAAAAAATCCGGAGCGGGGATCATTTTGTGCTTGGCATCACGCGCGAAGCGGGTTAAAGGCTTGTCTGATGACATATGACCCATGCGGGCTAGCCTGTGTGGGTCTTGTTTTTCAGTTTCATTCGAGACTGAAAAGACCGCCAAAGCGGGAAATTCGTTTCCCGCACCCAATGGATGAACGACCAAGATACGGCTTGCCCGGATCCTGGTGGTTATCGTTTGGTTTGGCGGTTATGTCCTGTCCGAGACTG
>CANFLM010000026.1 GCA_947447895.1 Hyphomicrobiales bacterium | reverse complement strand
CGGCAAGCCGCAGGAATTGCAGCTGACCTTCCCGATGCTGGCCTTCAAATACACCAAGGTGCCGAATGCTGCGAAAGCCTTCATGGCCTTCGTGCTGGAAGCCGAAAACTACAATCCTTGGCTGGAAGCTGCCGGTGGTTATCTGACCCATCCTTTGATGGCCTATGATGCCAACCCGATCTGGACCAAAGACCCCAAGAATGCCGTGTTCAAGGACGCAGCGCGCAACACGCTGCCAGCCAGCGGCATCGGTCCGGTCAACGAAAAGGCCGCAGCCGCCATTGCCGACTTTGTCATGCTCGACATGGTCGCCAACTATTGCACCGGCCGCGAAGACATCAAGGGTGCGATCGCGATTGCGGAACGCCAGGCCAAGCGCATCTATCGCTAAGCCTCGATATCCATGCCGCGCGGAAGGATGCTTCCGCGCGGTTTTCCTCGTCAAGGGCCAGCCGGACCCCTGATTTGATCACGCAAGAATTTCGGGAGATCCCCAATGGCCCATGATGCCGTCGGGAGGCCACAAGCCTCGTTCCAAAGCACAGAGAGGTCTCTGATGCAGAGGCTGAGCAATGACCGCAATTGGCTGGGCGCGGCCTTCATGCTGCCTGCCGCGGTGATTCTCATCCTGTTTCTGGCCTATCCGCTCGGCAAGGGTGTCTGGCTGTCGTTTACGGACGCCAAGATCGGCCGCGACGGTATTTTCATTGGGCTTGAAAATTACGAATGGCTGTCCGACGACAAGATTTTCTGGCTGTCGGTGTTCAATACGCTGTTTTATACGGTGATTGCCTCGGTCATCAAATTTCTGGTCGGCCTGTATCTGGCCCTGCTGCTCAACGAGAAGCTGCCGTTCAAGTCGTTGATCCGTTCGATTGTGTTGATCCCCTTCGTGGTGCCCACGGTCCTGTCGGCCATCGCCTTCTGGTGGATTTATGACAGCCAGTTCTCGATCATTTCATGGTCGCTCAAGAATATGGGCCTGATCACTGAAAATATCGACTTCCTCGGCAGTCCCGACAATGCGCGCCTGTCGCTGATTTTTGCCAATATCTGGCGTGGGGTGCCCTTTATCGCCATCACCCTGCTGGCCGGTCTGCAGACTGTGTCCCCTTCATTGTACGAAGCCGCCACACTCGACGGCGCGACCCGCTGGCAGAATTTCCGTTTCGTGACATTCCCGTTGCTGACACCGATCATTGCGGTGGTGATGACCTTCTCGGTGCTGTTCACCTTCACCGACTTCCAGCTGGTCTGGGCCATGACACGCGGCGGACCGGTTAACGCAACCCATCTGATGGCCACACTCGGCTACCAACGCGCCATTCTGGCGGGCAATCTGGGTGAAGGTGCCGCAATTTCAACAGCAATGATTCCGTTCCTGCTTTTCGCGATCATGGTATCGTGGTTTGGCCTGCAACGTAGAAAATGGCAGCAGGGAGGCTCCGATGAGTGATCATCATAACCATCAGGATTCGGCATCGGTCACCGCAGGCGTCAATGACGCATCCGAGGGCATGTCCTATCTGGACGGCGGCATCCGCAAGCTGATCTACGTCTATCTGCCTTTGTCCATCATCATGGTGGTGCTGATTTTCCCGTTTTACTGGATGGTGCTGACCTCCATCAAACCGGATGCCCAGCTGATCAATATGGACAAGTTCAACCCGTTCTGGGTGGTGGAACCGACCTTCAAACACATCCAGAAGCTGTTGTTTGAAAGCGAATACCCGCGGTGGCTGTGGAACACGATGTATGTCTCGGTGGTGGCGACTGCGCTGTCGCTGTTTGCCAGCGTGTTTGCCGCCTATGCGCTGGTGCGGATCCGCTTCAAAGGGGCCGAACTGGTGGGCGCGATGATTTTTCTCGCCTATCTGGTCCCTCCCTCGATCCTGTTCATCCCGCTGGCAACCATCATCCAGGCCTATGGCCTGTTCGACAGCCCGATGGCGTTGATCCTGGTCTATCCGACCATCCTGATCCCGTTCTCGACCTGGCTGCTGATGGGCTATTTCAAGACCATTCCCTACGAGCTTGAGGAATGCGCCTTGATCGACGGGGCGACGCGGTTGCAGATCCTGATCAAGATCATCCT
Source organism: Hyphomicrobiales bacterium (assembly GCA_947447895.1). GTDB lineage: Bacteria > Pseudomonadota > Alphaproteobacteria > Rhizobiales > Beijerinckiaceae > CAIYZJ01. Next base: position 31,729 of record CANFLM010000026.1, on the reverse strand, counting down.
GCCACTGGCCGTGCCGGGACTGATTTCGGCCTCGATCTTCTCGCTCACCCTGTGCTGGAACGAGTTCATCTATGCGCTGACCTTCCTGTCATCGACCCAGAACAAGACCGTTCCGGTGGCGATTGTCTCGGAATTCGTCGACGGCGACATCTATCGCTGGGGCTCTTTGATGGCGGGTGCGCTGGTCGGCTCGCTGCCGCTGGTGATCCTGTATTCCTTCTTCGTCGAACATTACGTCTCGGCCATGACAGGGGCAGTCAAAGAATGAGCGAGCCGCGCAATATCGGTTTTGTCGGGCTGGGAGCCATGGGACTGCCCATGGCTCTCAACCTTGTCAAAAAGCAGTTTCATGTCCGTGGCTTTGACATGAAACCCGAAGCCCTTGCCGCTCTCAGCCATGCCGGCGGCCATATCGCTGCCAATGCGGCAGAGGCAGCACATGGGGCCGATGCGCTGGTGTTGATGGTCGTCAACATCGCCCAGGCCGAAAGCGTGCTGTTCGATGCAGGCGCCCTCGAGGCCTTGCCAAGCGCCGCCACCGTCATCCTGATGGCGACCTGCCCGCCCAACAGCGTGGCCGCTCTGGCCAAGCGCGTCGAGGCGACGGGCCGTCACTTCGTCGATGCGCCGGTGTCCGGTGGTGTGGTCGGTGCCCAAGGCGGCACGCTGACCATCATGGCCGCAGCCTCGGACGATGTCATCGCGGCCTGCCGTCCGGTGCTGGTGGCGATGGGTGAAAAACTGTTCCATGTCGGGCTCGAGGCCGGACAGGGCGCGATGGTCAAAACCGTCAACCAGTTGCTGTGCGGCGTCCATATTGCCGCGGCAGCCGAAGGCATGGCGCTGGCCGAAAAGGCCGGCATCGACGGACAGGTGATCCTTGACATTCTGGGCGGTTCTGCCGCTTCGAGCTGGATGCTGCTCAATCGCGGTCCACGCATGGTGCAAGCCGAGCCGGAGGTCACCAGCGCTGTCGATATTTTTGTCAAGGACATGTCGATCGTCATGGATGCCGGGCGCGCCTCCAAGGCCGCCTTGCCGTTGGCTGCCGCAGCCCACCAGATGTTTCTGGCGGCCTCTGCCCAGGGCCACGGCCTGAAGGACGACAGTCAGGTTGTCCTCACCTATCGCGATCTGGCGGGCCTTAAAAAGGGGTAACGGCCATAGGCCGTTCCATCTTCGCCACAACGACCACCCCACCAAAAACAACCTTCGGGAGTCACGTCTATGAGTGAGACAATCGGTTTTATCGGCGTTGGCCTGATGGGTCACGGCATGGCCAAGAATATCGTCGAAAAGGGCTATGCCCTGACCGTGATGGGCCACCGCAACAGAACACCCGTTGAAGATCTGCTGACACGCGGTGCCAAGGAAGCCAAAAGTCCGAAGGCATTGGCGGAAGCCTCCAGCATCGTGTTCTTGTGCGTCACAGGCTCGCGTCAGGTTGAAGCTGTGGTGCGCGGCCCCGAGGGACTGGCTGCGGGCCTGAAGCCCGGCTCGATCATCGTCGATTGCTCGACCTCCGACCCTACCTCCACCATGGCACTGGCCGCTGAGCTGGCCAGCCAGGGCATCATTCTGGTTGACGCGCCGCTGTCGCGCACCCCGAAGGAAGCCTGGGAAGGCATGCTCGACACCATGGTCGGTTGCACCGACGAGGTGTTTGCCCGCCTGAAGCCCGTGCTCGACACCTGGGCAGGCCGTGTCATCCATATCGGCGGCACAGGTGACGGCCACCGGATGAAACTCCTCAACAATTTTGTCTCGATGGGCTATGCCGCGCTTTATTCGGAAGCTCTGTCACTGGCACAAAAGGTCGGCATTACCCCGCAGCGTTTCGACAGCGTGGTTCGCGGCGGCCGTATGGATTGCGGCTTCTACCAGACCTTCATGAAATATGTGCTGGAACGCGACCGCGACGCGCATAAGTTCACCCTGCAAAACGGCCTGAAAGATATGACCTATCTGGAATCCATGGCCAATGATGCCGGTATCGCCAATCCGATGGGCAATGCGGTCAAAAACGCTTTTGCCGTTCCCGTCCATACCGGCCATGCGCAGGATTATATCCCGATGCTGTCGGACCATGTCGCAGCCCGCAACGGCATCTCGCTGGTCGACAAACAATAAAGCCTCAAGGCCTATCGATCAAAAGCATATGGCAGGGATAAACCCCTGCCATTTTTTATGGGTTCTCTTGAAAACCGCGGCCTAATGCTGGCGGATCAACCGCCCCTTGATCCGTCCGCGCCACAGGGCAAAACGGTCCAGAGCGAGCAAAGCCGCCGGTGTCACAACCAGTGTGAGGATGGTTGCAAAACCCAGACCGAACACGATGGCCACCGACAGATGCACCCACCATTGGGTGGAAGGCGCGCCGACCATGATGGTGCGGTGGACAAAATCGAGATTGATGCCGAAGGCAATCGCCAACACGCCCAGGACGGCGGTAATGGCCGTCAGCGCAACCGGGCGGGCACGCTCGCGGCAGGTCTCGATGATGGCGTCATAGGTGACCCACCCCTCCTGCTTCAGACGGTCATAGGTGTCGATCAGCACGATATTGTTGTTCACGATCACACCGGCATTGGCAATGATGCCGATCCCCGTCATCACCACCCCGAAGGATTGCCCCATCACCATCAGCCCGATCAGCACGCCGATGGTCGACAGGATCACTGCGGACATCACCAGAAACACCGAGGTGAAACGGTTGAACTGCGCCAGCAGGATCGCAAAAATCAGGAAGATGGCCGAACCGAAAGCCTTCACCAAAAAGGCTCCGGCCTTTTCGCGTTCCTCTTCCTCACCCTTCATGCGGATCGTGACGCCCGCACCCAGATCGGCTGCCGCCAGAGCGGCAATCACTTCTTTTTGAACGACCGCCGATTGCACACCCGCTTTGACATTGGCAGAGACGGTTATGACACGCTGTCCGGAGACGCGGTTGATTTGCCCCACCCGCTGCACGGGCACGCGTTTGACGAAATTACCCATCGGCACGGAGCCTTGCGGACCGGTGATGCGCAATTCATCCAGTTCGTCCAATGTGCGCTTCTGGGGTGGAAAACGGACAATGATATCGACGGCCTTGTCGGTGCCCTCGGGCCGGAAATCGGTAATTTTGGTGCCGTTGGTGATCAGTTGCACGGCGGTGCCGACCTGCGAGGCGGCTATGCCGTATTTGGCAGCTTCTGCCTTGTCGACAACAATTTCCCAATCCAGTCCCGGCAATGGCAAGCCATCATCCAGATCGGTGATGTCGGGGCGTGCGGCAATCAGGGCTGCGGTGCGTCTGGCCGCTTCGGGCAACAGCGCGGATTCAATCGCGGTCAACTGCACCTGAATGGCCTTGCCGGTGGGAGGCCCCCCTTTGGGGGCTGTCACTTCGACGAGAATACCGGGGATATCGGCGGCGGCAGCACGGATCTCGTCCATGATGACATGGGCTTTGGCCCGTTTCTGCCAATCGATAAATTCGAACTGGATGGTGCCGATCGTATCCTCCGACAATTCGGCCGATCCCTTCTGGCCTTCGCCCGCACGCGCATAGACCGTGCGCAGATCATGGCGCGCCAGGATACGCTCCTCGACCTGGCGAACCAGTCGGTCCTTCTCGGTCAGGGACAAATTGCCGCGCGCATGGATTTGCGCAATGCCGTAATCAGGTTCGACATTGGGGAAAAACTCGACCCCGTTGCCGAATTTGCCGTAGGAGACAATCACCAGCACCAGCAGCACCAGGGTGGCCAGCAGCGTTTGTCCCGGGCGTTGCAGGGAGAGGCGGACAATCCGCATATAGAGGCCGTCAGAGGCGGCGCGGTCATCATGGACGGTATCGGGCGCGCGGCCCAGCATGGCACCGAGGGTCGGCGTAAAAAACAACGCCACCACCAGCGAGGCCGACAGTGTCGCGATCAGCGTCAGCGGCAGGTATTTCATGAATTGGCCGACAATACCGGGCCAGAACATCAACGGCGAAAAGGCGGCAATGCGGGTCAAAGTGGCGGCAATCACCGGACCGGCCATCCGTTTGGCAGCCAGCGAATAGGCCGGGCCGGCGGCCATGCCCTCGGCCATACGCCGTTCGGCAAATTCCGACACGATAATGGCATCATCGACCAACATGCCGACCGCCAGAATAAGGGCAAACAGCACCACGATATTGACGGTCAGCCCGGCGATCTGCAGCCCGAGAATCCCGGTCAGAAACGAAGCCGGAATGGCAATGCCGATAAAGATCGAGGCGCGTCCGCCCAGCACCACCAGCATGATCACGAACACCAACAGCACCGCCGTGATCACGCTGTTTTGCAATTCATGCAGCATGTCGCGGATGGTTTTGGACTTGTCCTGCGAAAAGGTCACATGCACCGTTTCAGGCCAGCGCGACTGCAGTTGCACAGCCACCTTTTTGACGGCATCGACCGTTTCGATCAGGTTTGCGCCGGTGCGTTTGGTGATCTCGATGGCAATCGCCGGACGGCCATCGATGCGGGTGATCGAGGTGGCATCCTTGAAGGTCGGGCGCACCTCGGCCAGATCGCCCAGCACCACCGATGCGCCATTGCCGGCGACGACAGGCAATTTCAGCACATCATTGGGGGTTTCGATCAAAGTCGGCACCTTGACGGCAAACCGCCCGCTCTGCCCCTCGATCGCCCCCGCCGTGACGAGGGCATTGCCCATGGAGGTTCCTGCCGTCAGATCGGACAGTGAAATACCGTAGCTTTTGAGGTGCATGGGTTCGGCCACCACCTCGATCACCTCGTCACGCGAGCCGCGCAACTCGGCCGACAGCACGCCGGGGACCTGTTCCAGCGCGGTCTTGGCATCACGGGCCAGCCGCAACAATGTCCGTTCCGGCACCTCGCCGGTCAGGCCCACCACCAGCACCGGAAACAGGGACAGATTGACCTCGCGCACGGTCGGCTGATCGGCGTCCTTGGGCAGATCGCGTTTGGAGTCATCGACCTTGGCACGCACATCCGCCAGCGCACGGGTGGAATCAAACCCCGCCTCGAATTCCAGCAGCACGAACCCGCCGCCCTCAAAAGCCGTCGATCGCATTTCCTTGACATTGGCGACCGATTTCATCTGCGTTTCGACCGGACGCAGAAGCAACCGTTCGGCATCCTCCGGGCTGATCCCGCGCTGTGTCAGCTGCACATAGATGATCGGCACCCGTACATCGGGTTCAGCCTCTTTGGGAATGCTCACATAGGCCGAAAATCCGGCCACCAGCAAAAAACCCAACAGGGCCAGGGTCAGGCGGGCATGGGAAATGGCATAGTCAACCGGATTGCTCATGACGGCCTCACGGTTTCGCAGCTGGCAGAGGTGTGACCTGCTGGCCTTCCTTGACAAAATCCTGTCCCTGCACAATCAGGCTGGACCCTCCGGCCAGCCCGGACACCCACAGAGACTGGCCTTCATCCTCCACCAGAGACACAGGCGCGAATTGCACGACATTGGCAGGATCCACCAGACGCACGCCCAATTGCCCGTCGGCGGCAAAGGTCAGGGCTGATCGCGGAACACGACTGGCGGGAACGGGAGCCAGTTTCAGCGCGACTTCCGCGGTAATGCCGTCGGGGATCAACCCGTCTTTATTGGCAATCGACAGATCGACCCGATAGGTCCGCGTCTGCATGGCTGCGCGGGAGGAGACAAAACGCACCTCGCCCTGCCCCTCCACGCCATTGGCCAAACGCACCTGGGCAAGATCACCCGGCTTGATGCCGCCGATCCGGCGCTCGGACACATCAATCACCACCAGCATCGGATCCAGCGCGACAACTTCGGCAATCACGCCGCCGGGCTGCATTGCCTGCCCGATTTCCACCGGCAAATCGGTAATCACCCCGTCAATCGGAGCGAGCACCAGACCGCGCTCGCGTTCGGCTTCGGCGGTGGCCAGACCGGCTTCTGCATTTTTGAGGTCGGCCTCGTATTGGGCCAGATTCAGCCGTGGCATCACGCCTTGCGCCACCAGCGGCAAGCGGGCTTCATATTCCTTGCGGCGTTGCTCGACACGGGCGCGCGCCTGGTTGACATTGGCCTCGCGTGCCTCGTCCGACAGCACGGCAACCACCTCGCCCTCTTTGATCCGCGATCCGCGCCGCACATTGATCTGGGTCACGGTGCCGTTGGCCCGCACGGTCAGCACAGTGCGCCGATCGGCCTCCGAACGTCCCGATACAGTCAAGACGCGCGAATGGGCCTCAACCGAGACCGGCAGCACCGAGACCGCGAACAATTTGGGAGCCTGTTTCGCTCCCGGGCTCTGGACGGGAGGCTCCCCCGTCAACCAGCCCGATGCGATCCATAGGCCTGCACCCGCGACAAGTCCGACAGCCAGCTGGCGACTGAGATTCCAATGCATGTCCAAGCCCTTCAAGCATGACAATGATTTGCTTAGGACGACGATATAACGCAGTTTTCACAAAAACCTAGCGAATGATTTTGAATACAGAACATACTAACATGTTACAAAAATATAGTTTTCATAATTTTCAATGTGCTACTTGTTAATTTTATATGTTAATGTAATAATGATCCTATAAAACAGGATCGCAATAAACTATATTTAGGATTCAATAACGATTGATTTGACTCTTAAATATTAATTATTACAATATAAATGATAATAAAATTTTAATGTATAGTTGGAGTGAGTAAATGAAAACTGAAGATTTATTTTCACTTCTAGACACTCTATCGCAAACCCACAAACTTCAGGATGCGACCGACCAACTCAGAACGGCTCTCACAGAACTCGGCCTCGACCATATCTCCTATCTTGCTGTGAATATCCCGACCCAAAAAACCGCTCTGCCTTTGCTTGCCGTCACCTATGCGCCCGAATGGCAACGCCATTATTACCAGAACAACTATGTCGATATCGACCCGGTCGTTAAGGCAGGTCTGGGTGGCCTGCTGCCGATCGACTGGGCCCAGGTCGATCGCTCTCAGCGGGTTGTCCAACGCTTTTTCAGCGAGGCGCAGGACTTCGATATCGGACAGCAGGGGCTGTCGTTTCCGATTCGCGGCCGGATGAATGAATTCGCCCTGTTTTCTGTGACGTCGGATGTCTCGGATATCGAATGGCAGAAAATGCGACCCACCATCGTGCCGCAACTCCTGCTGATTGCGCACCACTTCCACCACTACGCACTGCTCAATGCCGGGGTCGAAGCCCCCAATTACGGGGCGATGCTGTCGCAACGCGAAAAAGAATGCCTGCGCTGGCGTGCCTCGGGCAAATCGGATTGGGATATCAGCCAGATCATGAGCATCAGCGAACGCACGGTAAAATTCCATCTCGAAAACGCCCGCGCCAAGCTCGACGCCCTCAACACCACCCATGCCGTGGCCAAAGCCTTGGCTACGGGCGCAATCGCGCTGTTTTAAGAGACAACAACTCTGATTTCCCAGCCACTTTAACAATTCAACAGATCGAATACATCATAGACGTAATACAATTATAAGTAGAAATTATATTGTATTGCAATTAAATAACTAAATCCTGCTCTTTTGATCAGTATTCAATTTTAAGAGAGCTGATAAACACTGCATCATTGTCGACCAACTGAAGAGAGGTGCGCTATGATCAGAGTTATTCACGGACATGAACGATCTATGTTTCCAAGGGAAATTGATCAAATGCATCGGTTAAGAAAAAAAGTATTTCATGACCGCATGAATTGGGATGTTCCTGTTATTAATACATGGGAAGCCGACGGATTTGATGCGCTTTATCCAGTCTATCTCCTCAAAATGAACGAAGAAGATCAAGTAATTGGAACAGTACGCCTGTTGCCGACCACAGGATTTACTATGATCAATGACATATTTTCCGAACTTCTCCCTGATGGAGCGCCTATTTACAGCCCTCGCATCTGGGAAGGCAGCCGGTTTGCCGTCGATTCGGATGTCTCCCAGACCGGCGAACGTACAGCTGTCAGCCGCACCGCTATCGAATTGCTGCTGGCAGGCAACGAAATCGGTATGGGCATCGGCATGACCCATTGTGTCGGCGTGTTCGACTTGAACATGCACCGCCTGATGAAACGGATCGGCTGTGCGGGCGAACCTCTGGGCCCACCCAAACGGATCGGCCATGTCATGTGCATCGCGGTGCTGATGGACATGGGCGAGGGAACCGATGCCCGTCTCCGCCATCTCGGCGGCATCAAAGGCGAGGTGATCGAACCGCGGAAAACAGCCCAGATCACCAAGAATAAATCCGTGTCCCACGCGGCCTGATCACCACAGGATCAACCATCCCATCCATACCGCCTCGGTGATCAGGGGCGCGGAGGACATGTCACCGGCCATTGCGACAATCCCAGCCGCTCAGGCCGGTGTCACCGTGTCCAGTTCGTCACCGAGCACATCGCGCATCCAGCGGAAGGCGGCATTGCTGGCAGGCACACCGGCATAGATCGAAGCGTGCAGCAGCAGGGCCCTGAGCTCCTCGAGCGTCAAACCGTTTTTCAGTGCCGGTTTGACGTGCAGCTTGAATTCCTCCTCACGATGCAGGGCGACCATCATCGCCAGCGTGACACAGGAGCGCAGTTTGAAGGGCAGCGTATCGTCACCCCACATTTCACCCCAGGCATTGCGGGTGATGAAATCCTGCCAGGGCATGGTGAACGGTCCCGATTGGGCCAGCGAGCGTTGAACGTGATCAATCCCCAGCACCGCTTTGCGATTGGCCAGGCCTGCGTCGAATGCGCCGCGCGCAGGGGCGGGCAGCAAGGCTCCGTGATGCTCGAGCCAGTCGACCAGCAGATCATTGACGGCCTTGGGCTGTTCCATCGCAATCAGATGCGAGGCACCTTCCACAATCCGCAAGGTCGAACCGGTGATCGCGGCAGTCAAGGCTGCACACATCTCCGGCGTGGTGACGGGGTCATGGCGGCCCGCGACAACCAGACAGGTCTGTTTGATCCCGCCCAGTTGCGGCCGTAAATCCATCGCGCCAATGGCCTCGCAGCACAGCGCATAGCCTTCGGCATCGCCGCTGACAAAGCGGGTGCGGGCAAAGGCCACTTTTTCAGGACAGGCCACCGCACTGTGCTCCGTGAACCACCGGCCCATGGCAGCATCGACAATCGCGCCCAATCCCTGCTCGCGCACGGTTCTGGCGCGGGCCTGCCATCCATCCTGCGGGGGCAGATTGGCATCGGTGGCCATCAACACCAGCGAGCGCACTTTGGCCGGATTGCGGATGGCCAGGGCCTGCGCGGTCATGCCGCCCAGTGACAGCCCCACCACATGGGCCGAGGGGATCGACAGCGCATCCATCAGCCCTGCCAGATCATCGGCCAAGTGATCGATGGTCACCGGCCCGGCGGTCGATGACCGTCCGTGGCCTCTGGTATCATAGCGCAAGACGCGGCAACGGCCCGCGAGTGCGCGGGCCTGCGCATCCCACATTTCCGCACTGGTGCCGAGCGAATTTGAAAACACCACCACCGGCGCGCCTTCCGGCCCCGCCAGATCATAAAACAGGCTCACGCCATTCACGGCCATCAGGGGCATGGTTTATCCTTTCCTTGAAAGAGCGGCCATCACCTGCGCGGCCTGGTCCAGCGCAGCCGGAACAATCATAGAGGCCGCCTGCACGGCAGGCGCTGGATCGAACAGGGCTTTCAAACGCTCGCTGTTAAGACTGTCGGGAAGGTCCGGCCTTGCGCCGATCACCTCCAACAGGTGCTGCCCTGTCTGGCGCACTGTGCCTGCGGCCTGTTCGATCAGATGATGGGCATGGCCGGCACCCAGATCGGCAGACAGGGCCGAGGCAACCGCATCGGCATAGATCAAGCCATGGGTCTGGTGGAGATTAAAGGCCATACGTTCGGCATCGACCTCCAGCCCCTCGGCGATCCGCCTGGCTTCATGGAGGGCACCGGCCAGCAGCCCGAACAATTGTGGCAGAGCGTGCCATTCGGCATGCCATGCCCCTGCGGGCCGCTCGTGTGACGCCGCCAATCCGGCTTGCATTGTCTGGTTCAAGCCTTGGGCCGCCTGAAAGGCCGCTATGATGACCGTGGCCGCCACGGGATTGCGCTTGTGCGGCATGGCCGATGAGCCGCCACGTCCGGCGATGAAGGGCTCGGAGACCTCCCCGACTTCGGTCGAGGACAGATTAACAATGTCCCCCGCCATCTTGGCCAGCGAACCGAGCACCTGCGTGACAAAGGCGGCAAGGGATACAACGGGACTGCGGCGCACATGCCATGGCACCGGATCGAAGGCCAGACCAAGCAGACGCGCGAAGTCCTGGCCCGTCCTGGCATGGGCCGGCGAACGACCCGACAGCGTGCCGACCGGTCCTGCCAGCGAGGCTTTCAGAATGGTCGGTGCCAGAACCGGCCAGGGGGCCAGCGCATCGCACAGGCCCGACAGCCAGACCGCCACTTTATAGCCGAAGCTAACGGGCACCGCGTGCTGGCCATAGGAACGCCCGACACACGGCGTTCCGGCATGGCGCGACGCCAGTGCGGACAAAGCAGCCAGCACCCCGATGGCCTGCGGCAGCAAAACCTCCATCGACTTCTGCACCTGCATCATCAGGGCGGTATCCATCACATCCTGTGTGGTCGCTCCCTTGTGCACATGGGGTTCGTAATCGGGCGGCAATTTTTTGCGCAAGGCATTGATGAAGGGAATGGTCGGCACGCCCGACAAAGCCGTGGACTGGCCCAAAGCCTCCAGATCGAAATCCCGCGGCTCAATGGCGGCCAAGGCCTCGGCCACGCCGGGCGGGCAAAGGCCGTTGGTGGTCTGCGCCATAGCCAGCGCCCATTCCACCTTCAGCATGGCGGCCAGACGCGAGCGGTCAGACCAGATTTCCCCCATGGACGCAGGCACGAACAACGAGCCGCTGAGCGTTGAATCCAGTGCCGAAAAGCTCATGCCAGTTCCTTTGTCATACTCAGAGGGCAACACACGGTGATTCCGGTGTGTCTTATAACACGATCACCCGCCTGCCAAAGCAATGTCACGGCCCCTGTGGCGATCATGACTGCTGATGCGCCTGTCGGGTGCGGGCTTGCATATCGCGCAGAACCTCCAGCTCGTCATGGGTCGGGCTTGGTGTTTCAACCACCTCTGCGGCATAGCGCACCGGCCAGCCCAGACTGTCCTCGATCTGCGAACGGCTGATACCGGGATGGATCGAGACTACACTCATCTCGCAGGTCTCGGGATCGGGGGCATAGATGGCCATGTCGGTGATCAGCCGTGTCGGTCCCTTGGTCTTGATACCCATCGCCCGCCGCTCGACCCCGGTGCGTCCGTGCCCCATCGATGTGATGAAATCGAGCCTGTCGACAAAGGCGCGTTTGGATTGCGCCATGATGATGAAAATTTCCTGGCAATTGGAGGCTATTTCCGGTGCGCCACCCCCGCCCGGCAGGCGCACTTTGGGCGCATCATAGGCGCCGACGACTGTCGTGTTGAGATTGGCGAAGCGGTCGATCTGCGCCCCGCCGAGAAAGCCGACGCTGATGCGTCCGCCCTGCAACCAGTAGCGGAACATTTCCGGCACCGAGACGGTGGTCAGCGCGGTATCGCACAATTCGCCATCGCCGATCGACAGGGGCAGAACGGTGGGACGGGTGGCGATCGTCCCGCTTTCATAGATCAACGTGATATTCGGCGCATGGGTCAGACGGGCGAGATTGCACGCGGCCGATGGAGCGCCGATGCCGACAAAGCAGACATCCTCGTTGCGCAGGGCGCGGGCGGCGGCAATCGTCATCATTTCTGTGGGGGTATGGTTCGCAGTTGCGGCGGACATGGTCAGCTCCTCACGACAGCTTGCTGGCTTTGGCAGGACGGGCATGGACGGCAAAGGCCTCCGGTCCCTGTTCCAGCACATGGCGGGTCATCCATGCCAGGAAACTGTCCCGATCACGCGAGATGGCATCCCATGCGATATAGAAACTGTTGTCGCGGCTGTAATAGCCCTGCGCATAGGACGGGTGCGCCCCGCCCGGCACCACGCACACGGCGGTGATGGTCCATGAGGGCAGGATCACTGCATTGCGGTTCGTCGGCCCGAAGGTGTCGACCACCTCCTCCACCGTCACAATCGCCCGTTTGGAGGCCAGCACGGCTTCCTTCTGGACCCCAGTAATGCCCTCGAGCAGCACATTGCCTTCACGATCGGCCCGCAAGGCATGGATGACGGCCACATCGGGCCTGATCGCCGGCATCGCCGCCAGAACCTCGCCGGTAAACGGGCATGTGACGGACCTTATGTTCGGATTGACCAGTGACAGATCCGCTCCCAGATAGCCGCGCATCATCGCAAAAGGCAGGTTGGCGGCTCCCGCCTCATAGGCGTTGGCCATCGCGGCATGCGAATGTTCCTCGATGTCCAACGGCTGCGGCCATTTGTTTTCTATCGCATCCCGAAAACGGTGCAGGGAGCCGACGCCGGGATTGCCACCCCAAGAGAAAACCAGCTTGTCCGCGCAGCCCATCCCGATCAGCTGATCATAGATGATATCGGGCGTCATCCGCACCAGTGTCAGATGTTTGCGCTGTTGCCGGATCACCTCGTGGCCTGCGGCATGAGGGATAAGATGGGTGAAGCCCTCCATGGCCACCCGGTCTCCATCTCCGATGCAATGGGCCACCGCATCGCGCAACGACATGAATTCAGCCATGTGACCTCCCGCCGGTCTTTCCTGCCCTCCCGTGTCCGTCAGGACTTGACGAACACGGGATAATATGTTCGTATAGTGAACAATCATCCGTACTGCGAACGATTTTGCGCTGTTCGGGCGCTTGCGTCAAGCGTCGGCCTTGGAGGTCCCCACCGGCGTTGGTGCCGGTTCCCGCAATGGCCGATCCTGCTGCACTGAGACAGGCGCAAGCGAAACCTGCACGAACAATACAAAGACCTGAAAAGACACACTATGCCTTCGACGAGTGCCCCGATGAGCCAAACCACAGAGCCGACATCCGGCGAGCGCGATCCGTCCTATGTCGAAGCCTTTGCCCGCGGCTTGCGGGTGATCCGCGCCTTTGGCGAGGGACGCGAGACGATGACCCTGGCCGATATTGCCAAACTGACCGATTTGCCGCGCGCTACGGTCAGGCGTTCGCTGTTTACCCTGGGCCATCTCGGCTATGTCACCGATGACGGGCGGCAATTCCGCCTGACGCCGAAAGTCCTGTCGCTCGGCTACGCCTATCTGTCCTCGACACCGCTGCCGCGCGTGATCCTTCCCGCACTGGAAATGGTCAGCGAACAGGTCAGCGAAAGCTGCTCGGCGGCTATTCTGGATGGCCCCGATATTGTTTATGTTGCCCGTTCGGCGACCAAACGCATCATGTCGGTCGGGCTGGCGGTGGGATCCCGCCTGCCGGCCTCCTGCACTTCGCTGGGCCGCGCTTTGCTGGCCTTCGAGCCTGTCGAACGCCAGCAGGCCATTCTGGCCGCCAGTCCCCTGAAACCGCTCACCCCCAAAACAGTCACCGATACGCAAGCTTTGCTGGGCCTGTTGCAGCAGGTTGCACGGCAGGGCTATGCCTTTGTCGACGAGGAGCTGGAACTCGGCCTGCGTTCGATTGCCGTGCCTGTCACCAATGCCACCGGACATGTCGTGGCCGCCATCAATGTCAGCACGCAGGCGTCGCGCGTCAGCGAGGAAACCATGTGCACCACAATAAGGCTTGCTCTGGTCCAAGCCGCCACCAGCGTGCGCTCGTCCCTGCTGTGACAAACTCCGCAGTGGCTAAAAATCCAAACTCTGGTTAGACCGTATAACCAGTGTAAAGCACAACGCGTCAGAAAGGTTCTCCGATGTCCCCAGTTCCTGTTTCCCGCACGGCTGCCTATCGCGCGGTCGGCCCGCTTCCCGCAGGACATCCCGAAGTGCGGCAGGGCAAGATCGGTGTGCTGCTGACCAATCTGGGCACGCCCGACGGCACCGATTACTGGCCGATGCGCCGCTATCTGAAAGAGTTCCTCTCCGACCGCCGCGTGATCGATACCCCGCGCATCCTGTGGTGGCCGATCCTGAACTTGATCATCCTGTCACTGCGCCCGCAAAAGAAGGGCAAGGATTACGCCTCGATCTGGAACAACGAACTCAATGAATCCTTCCTCAAAACCATCACCCGCGACCAGGCCAAAGGCATGGCGGAAGTGGCCAAAGAGCTTGATGACCGGATCATCGTCGATTGGGCCATGCGCTATGGCAATCCGTCGATCCAGTCGCGGATGGAAGCACTGCAGGCCCAGGGCTGCGACAGGGTGCTGGTGATCCCCCTTTATCCGCAATATGCAGCCGCCACCTCGGCGACCGCCTGCGACAAGACCTTTGAAGTGCTGATGAAAATGCGCTGGCAGCCGACCATCCGTATTTCGCCGCCCTATCATGACGAGCCGGCCTATATCGATGCTCTGGCCGCATCCATCCGCAACCATCTGGCGACCCTGGATTTCGAACCCGAGGTGATCCTGACCTCCTTCCACGGCGTGCCCAAGCGCTATCTGATGCTCGGCGATCCCTATCATTGCCATTGCTACAAGACATGGCGTCTGTTGCGTGAGTCCCTCGGCAAAACGCCCGACCAGATGATGATCAGCTTCCAGTCACGGTTCGGGCCGGAAGAATGGCTGCAGCCCTATACCGACAAGACCGTCGAGGCCCTGGCCAAAAAGGGCATCAAGCGCATGGCGATCATCGCACCGGGCTTCTCGTCCGATTGTCTGGAAACGCTGGAAGAACTCGACGGCGAGAACCGCGAAATCTTCATGCACAACGGTGGGGAGCAATTCAGCTATATTCCATGCCTGAACGCATCGCCCGAAGGTCTGAGCGTCATCGAAACCGTCATGCGGCGCGAATTGATGGGCTGGATCTGATCAGGCGTTTTCGGTCCTGATTGACCCAAACTATTGCACAGGATGGACATTGCGTGAGATTTCCATCCTTTTCCAAAGCAGGTATATTGGATCCCTATCGAGACCCCATTCTGCCGAGAACCCATTCTGCATAGGCCGCCATGCGTATCATCCTGACCCTCTGCATTTGGATTGGCCTGCTGGTTCCGGCCGCCGCACAGAATTACAAAGTCAGCGACCTTTCGGTCGGCAACTGGTCGGGTGGCGCCTATCTCAACCGCAAAACCAACGAATTCGCCTATTGCGGCATGTTTGCCAGCTATAAATCCGGCATCGGCGTGCATTTTGCCATCGATAATGACGAGGAATGGCGGATCGGTTTCAATGCGCAAAAATTCCAGTTCCGTTCCGGCAACAGCTATTCCATCGCCTATACGATTGACGGCAGTCCGGCGAGCGTGCTGACCGGCGTGGCCAAGGACACCAATTTTATCGTGGCTGAATTGCCGAGCAAATCCGCTCTGTTCGACCAGTTCCGCTCCGGGAACATGCTCACGGTTTCGGTGGCCGGAAGCATCCACCAGTTCAGGCTCGAAGGCACCTCGAATGCCCTGACGGTTTTGCTTGATTGCGCCCGCAACTATTCACCAGCCGGGCGCGAGGCCCGACGCGACGTGCGCCCCTCTGCCCCGCCGGCTCCCAACCAGACAAGCGGCAGCGTCACAGCCAATGACCGCCTGGATGCAACACGCTTTGTGGCCAATCTGTTTTCGCGCACCGACTTCCGCAATTACCGTTTCATGAGTTCGGACGAGCTCAGCGACAAAACCCTGCCGGATGTGGTGCGCTCGGCCGATGTGGCGTGGATTGCCCCGCAGGCCATCGGCCTATTGCATATCTTCTCCACGCAGACGACCTCCATCGACGATCAGGTCAGCTCGGCATTGGCCAGCGATGCCAAGGCCTGCAATGGCCGTTTTGCCTCGGGCAAGGTATCGGATGAGGACGACAGCAATTTCAAGCGGCTCTATACGATCTGCGATGACAAGACCAAGAGCTTCAACATCGAATATCTGTTCCTGCCGCGCAAGAACGGGCTGGCTTACCGCTTCGGCACCATGGTGTTCGGGCGGGCCGATCAGGCGCCCGACAACAAGGACCTTCGCGACGCCCTCAAAAAAGCGGCCTTTACCAAAGCCGACTGACCGGCATCAGGCCGCGCCGATCCGCAACAGGTCGAGCACATGGACCAGGCCGACCGGCCGGCGGTCCTCGGTGACGATCAAGGCGCCGATCTTGCGGGTTTCGACGATTTCCAGCGCTTCGGCCACCAGCGTCTCGGGCGGCACCGAGGCAGGATTGGCGGTCATAACCTGATCAACCGTCTGTCCCAGCAGATCGGCACTCATGTGGCGGCGCAAATCGCCATCGGTGATGATGCCGCTCAACAGTCCCCGCGCATCGACAACCAGCACACAACCAAAACCCTTGGCGCTCATGGTGACAAGGGCTTCGCCCATGCGCGAGCCCTGCGCCACGAGCGGCAGAAGATCGCCGGTGCTCATGATGGCACTCAGCTGCTTGAGTTGAGCACCCAGCTTGCCGCCGGGATGGTAGGTGCGGAAATCATGCGAGGAAAAGCCGCGCGCCTCCAGCAAGGCAATGGCCAGCGCATCGCCAAGCGCCACCTGCATCGTGGTCGAGGTGGTGGGTGCAATGCCATTGGGGCAGGCTTCTTTGGCTTTGGGCAGCGCGATCAGGATATCGGCCTCGCGGCCCAGCGCGCTGTCCGGGTTCGAGGAAACCCCGATCAGCGTGACGCGGAACCGCTTGGCATAAGCGACAATATCGCTCAGCTCGGTTGTCTCGCCCGACCATGACAGTGCCAGAATGACATCGTCAGGCTGGACCATGCCCAAATCGCCGTGGCTGGCTTCCGCCGGATGGACGAAATAGGCCGGTGTGCCGGTCGAAGCCAGGGTCGCGGCAATCTTGCGGCCGATATGGCCCGATTTGCCCATACCAGACACGATGACCCGACCGGAGGAGCGGGCAATCAACTGGGCCGCAGCGGCAAATGATGCACCCAACTCGCCCGACATCGCGGCGATCAGAGCCTCGAGACCGGCTTTCTCGGCCTCCAAAGCCTGTTGGCCGGAGCGGATAAGCTGGTCCGCCGCAGCAGGTCCGGTCCGGGCCATTCCTGTCACAGTCCCATGCGCTTGATGGCGGCCCGCAGGGGCGCACCCAGTTCGGGATGGGCCAGACCCAAAGCGAGATTGGCCGTGAGAAAGCCGATTTTCATGCCGGTGTCGTAGATATCGCCATCGAACAGATGGGCGTAGAAATCCTGCGATTTGGCCAGCGCGATCATCGCATCGGTCAACTGGATCTCGCCGCCCGAACCGCGCTCCTGTGTGGCCAGAATATCGAAAATCTCAGGCTTCAGGATATAGCGTCCGGAAATGGCAAGGTTGGACGGGGCCGTGCCTTTGGCCGGCTTTTCAACCATCTGCGTGATGCCGAGATCGCCGCCTTTCTGCTCGATCCCGACAATGCCGTATTGGTGGGTCTCGTTGTCTGGCACTTCATAGACCGCGACAACATTGCCCTGATGCCGGTCATAGGCATCGATCATCCCTTTCAGGCATGGCGCCTCACCGTGATGCAGCATATCGGGAAGCAGCAGGGCGAAAGGCTCGTTGCCGACGATCTCGCGCGCGCACCAGACCGCATGGCCGAGGCCGAGCGGCGATTGCTGGCGGGTGAAACTGGTCTGGCCTGCGCCCGGCAGGTCGATTTCCAGCAATTCGAGTTCCTTGATCTTGTTGCGGTCACGCAAGGTGCGGTCCAACTCGAACTGGATGTCGAAATGGTCCTCGATCGCCCCTTTGTTGCGCCCTGTCACAAAGATGAAGTGCTCGATGCCCGCCGCGCGAGCCTCATCGACAACATGCTGGATCACCGGACGGTCCACCACCGTCAGCATTTCTTTGGGAACAGCTTTGGTGGCCGGCAGGAAACGGGTGCCCAATCCGGCAACCGGAAAAACCGCCTTGCGAATTCTTGCCTTACTTGTGCTCTGGCTCATGTTTCAAGCATTCTCGATTTCGAGTGAAAAATTCAGACAAAAAGGACATTAACCACACAAGACTGAACCATTCGTGAATGGCCACCCCATGCCCGCATAAAAGGAGGCAGGCCAAACGTCAATGATTTGCAAACTTTCCTCAGGCACAACGACAGGATGGCCCTTGGCCTTGTGATTCGATGTGTGAGGTTCCGTGTTGAAAATCCGCTCCCTTTTGTCCTCTTTCCAGGTGCTGGCAACCGTGATCGGCCTGTGCGCGGCTCCTTCGGCCATGGCGCAATCGAGTGAGGATTTTCAGATTTTCCTGCAGAAAATCAAACAGCAAGGCGTCTCCCGCGGCCTCAAAGCCGCTTCGCTCGACCGCAGTCTGGAGGGGGTGACACTCGATACGGCTGTGATCGCACTCACCCAGAAGCAGTCGGAATTTACCAAGCCGGTCTGGTCCTATCTCAATGACGGCTTGGGCGGCGGGCGGATCGACAAGGGCAAAGCCTTGCTCGCCCAGCACAAACCCCTGTTCGATCATGCCGAAAAGCGGTTCGGGGTCGATCGCGGGGTGATCCTCGGCATTTGGGGGATGGAAAGCAATTTTGGCGGCTTCAGTGGCGACAAGGATGTAATCCGCTCGCTCGCCAGCCTCGCCTTTGTCGGCTACCGCGGCGATTTCTTCCGTAATGAATTGATGATCGCGCTTGAGCTGGTCGACAAGGGCCAAGCCCCGCGCGAGAGCATGAAAGGCTCGTGGGCCGGCGCGATGGGGCAGACGCAGTTCATGCCCTCGAGTTTCAAAGCCTATGCGATCGATTTTGACGGCGACGGACGCAAAAATATCTGGACCAACCTGTCCGATATTATCGGATCGACAGCCAATTATCTGGCCGCCCATGGATGGGTGGCGGGCCTTCCCTGGGGTTTTGAGATCAAACTCCCGCAAAACTATGCCTACAGCCTGACCGAAGGAGACTTCGCTGCCTTTGCCAAGCAGGGCGTCAAGCGTTCGGATGGCAAGCCAATGCCGCAACGCGGCAATGCGAAACTGTTTTTCCCCGCAGGCAGCGAGGGGCCGGTTTTTCTAATTACCAAAAATTTCGACATGATCCGCGCCTATAACGCATCCGATGCCTATGCGCTCACGGTGGCCCATCTGGGAGACCGGATCAGGGGAGGCGCGCCCTTCGTCAAGGCCTGGCCCAGCACGATGCCGCAGCTGTCCGCAGACGAGCGGGTGGAGTTCCAGAAACGCCTGCAGGCCCTTGGCTATGATGTCGGCGAGATTGACGGGCGGATCGGATCGAAAACCCGCAATGCCTTGCGTCAGGAACAAATCAAGCGCGGACAGGTACCGGATGGATGGCCGACCCCGCGCGCGCTCAATATGCTGAAAAACTGAATGCAGATGATTGTCCCGCCGCAATCGGGCGGGACATGAGTTCTCAGCGTGGCAGAGTGGTGGTGCCCATCAGGAATTTATCGACGCTATGGGCGGTCTGGCGGCCTTCGCGGATGGCCCAAACCACCAGCGACTGGCCACGCCGCATATCACCACAGGCGAACACTTTTTCGGCCGAAGTCTTGTAGGCGACCATATCGGCCGCCACATTGCCGCGAGGATCAAGCTTGACGCCCAGTTCGTTGACAACGGCCTCGGTCACCGGAGCCACAAAGCCCATGGCCAGAAGCACGAGATCGGCTTTCAACGCGAATTCCGTTCCGGCAATCGGCTTGAAATTCTCGTCGACCCGGACACAGTTCAATTCCTTGACGTGTCCGTCCTCACCTGTGAAGGAAACAGTGTTGACCGCGAAATCACGCTCAGCCCCTTCCTCTTGCGAGGAGGAGGTGCGCATTTTCAAAGGCCAGTTCGGCCAGGTCAGCGCCTTGTTCTCCTTTTCGGGAGGCTGCGGCATGATTTCGATCTGGGTGACCGACAGGGCGCCCTGACGCACCGAGGTGCCGATGCAATCGGAACCGGTATCACCGCCACCGATCACTACCACATGTTTGCCCTGGGCCAGGATCGGGTCGTTGGCTTGGACCTGCTCATGCGACACGCGGCGGTTCTGCTGCGGCAGAAAATCCATCGCAAAATGTACGCCGTGCAAGTCTCGGCCCGGCACGGCCAGATCGCGCGGCTTTTC
This sequence comes from Hyphomicrobiales bacterium, assembly GCA_947447895.1. GTDB lineage: Bacteria > Pseudomonadota > Alphaproteobacteria > Rhizobiales > Beijerinckiaceae > CAIYZJ01. The sequence goes on along the minus strand of CANFLM010000026.1, from coordinate 11,625 downwards.
CGAACCACCGGCCAGAATGACCGCATCATGGCTGTCGACCAGCTCCTTCAGAGCCTTCTGCTTGCCGACTTCGACATTGTAATGGAACACAACACCTTCGGCTTCCATCTGGGTGATCCTGCGGTCGATCAACGGCTTTTCCATCTTGAAGTCGGGAATACCGTAACGCAGCAGGCCACCGGGCTTGCCGTTCTTTTCATAGACGTGGACCTCGTGGCCCGCGCGGGCCAATTGCTGTGCAGCTGCCAAACCGGCAGGGCCGGATCCGACAATGGCAATGCGCTTGCCGGTCTGGTGGCTGGCCACTTCGGGAACCAGCCAGCCTTCTTCCCAGGCCCGATCGACAATCGCACATTCGATCGATTTGATCGTGACGGGCGTGTCGGTCAGGTTGAGTGTGCAGGATGCCTCGCACGGAGCGGGGCAAACGCGGCCGGTAAATTCCGGGAAGTTGTTGGTCGAATGAAGATTGCGGGACGCCTCCTGCCAATCGCCGTGATAGACCAGATCGTTCCAATCCGGAATCTGGTTATTCACCGGACAGCCGTTGTGGCAGTAGGGAATGCCGCAATTCATACAGCGGGCGGCCTGATCCTTGGTCGCCTCCTCGGACAGAGGAATCACGAATTCCTTGAAGTGCCGGATGCGGTCCGAAGCCGGTGCATAACGGCGGTCCTGACGCTCGATTTCCAAAAAGCCTGTGACCTTGCCCATGATCACTCTCCTGCCACGGCCAAAGGCCGGTTTTCGTTTTGCGACTGCAATTCCTTCAATGCGCGGCGATATTCGACCGGCATCACCTTGCGGAATTTGGTTTTGTACTGGTCCCAATTGTCCAGAATCTCTCTGGCGCGGGTCGAACCGGTATAGCGGGCATGGTTGTCGATCAACCGGTGCAAGCGTTCCGAGTCATAACGCGTCATGTCCGACATCACGTCGACACGGCCATGGCCTGTCAGATCACCGCCCTGGTGGTTGAGGCGCTCGTTGAGTTCCTCTTCCTCGGGCACATGCTCCAGTTCCACCATCGCCATGTTGCAGCGTTCGGCAAAATTGCCTTCCTCGTCGAGCACATAGGCAATACCGCCCGACATGCCGGCCGCAAAGTTGCGGCCTGTCTTGCCGATCACGACAACGACACCGCCGGTCATATATTCACAACCGTGGTCACCCGTGCCTTCGACAACCGCCACAGCACCCGAGTTGCGGACGGCGAAACGCTCGCCGGCCACACCGCTGAAGTAGCATTCACCGGCAATCGCACCATACATTACGGTGTTACCGACAATGATGGATTCATGCGGCACGATCTTGGTGGCCTCCTTGGGGGGATAGATCACGATGCGACCGCCCGACAGGCCCTTGCCGACATAGTCGTTGGCTTCGCCTTCGAGCTCCAATGTCACACCATGGGCCAGCCATGCGCCGAAACTCTGGCCTGCCGTGCCTTTCAGGTTCACATGCACCGTATCATTGGGCAGGCCCTTATGGCCGTAACGCTTGGCAATCTCGCCCGACAGCATCGCCCCCGTGGCCCGGTTGACCGACTTGATCGGCGAGGTGATTTTGACCGGCTTGCGGTGTTCGATCGCATCCTTGGCCTGTGCAATCAGGCTGCGGTCGAGCACATGCGCGAGGCCGTGATCCTGTGTGCCGGTGTGATAGATCGAGTCTTTGTAGACCGGATCGGGCTTGTGGAAGATCTTGGAGAAATCGAGACCCTTGGCCTTCCAGTGCTGGATGGCGCGATCCTGATCGAGCATCTGCATCTGGCCAACCATCTCGTTGAAGGTCCGATAGCCCAGACGTGCCATTTCCTCGCGCACTTCTTCGGCGACGAAGAAGAAGAAATTGATGACATGCTCGGGCAGACCAAGGAAGCGCTTGCGCAACACCGGATCCTGTGTCGCCACCCCGACGGGGCAGGTGTTCAGGTGGCACTTGCGCATCATGATGCAGCCTGCGGCAATCAAAGGCGCCGTCGCAAAGCCGAACTCGTCGGCCCCGAGCAACGCTCCGATCACCACGTCGCGGCCCGTCCGCAAACCGCCATCGACCTGCACGGCAATGCGCGAACGCAAGCCGTTGAGCACGAGCGTCTGATGGGTTTCGGCCAGGCCGATTTCCCATGGCGAGCCGGCATGCTTGATCGATGACAGCGGCGAAGCACCTGTGCCGCCTTCAAAGCCGGAAATGGTGACATGGTCAGCCCTCGCCTTGGAGACGCCGGCAGCCACTGTTCCCACTCCGATTTCCGAGACCAGCTTGACCGATACGGCTGCATCGGGATTAACGTTTTTCAGATCATGAATCAGCTGCGCCAGATCCTCGATCGAATAGATGTCATGATGCGGCGGTGGCGAAATCAGGCCGACGCCCTGTGTCGAATGGCGGACCTTGGCAATCACGGCATCGACCTTGTGGCCGGGCAGCTGGCCGCCCTCGCCGGGCTTGGCACCCTGGGCCACCTTGATCTGCATCATGTCGGAATTGACCAGATATTCGGTCGTCACACCAAAGCGGCCCGAGGCCACCTGCTTGATGGCCGAACGCATGGTGTCGCCATTGGCCATCGGCTTGTAGCGGTCGCTTTCCTCGCCGCCTTCACCGGTGTTCGACTTGCCGCCGATCCGGTTCATGGCAATCGCCAGCGTGGTATGCGCCTCGCGCGAGATCGAGCCGTAGGACATCGCGCCTGTTGCAAAGCGCTTCACAATCTCCTGGGCCGATTCCACCTCGTCGAGCGGCACAGGCTTGCGGCCCTCCTCCGAGGCGTCCTTGATCCGGAACAGGCCGCGCAGGGTCAACAAATGCTCGGCCTGGTTGTTGAGCAATTCGGCATAGGCGCGATACTTGTCCTGCGAATTGCCGCGCACGGCATGTTGCAGCAACGACACGGTCTGCGGGGTCCAGGCATGGGCCTCGCCGCGGATGCGGAACGCATATTCGCCGCCAATATCCAGCACATTGCGATAGATCGGCGCATCACCGAAGGCATCGGTATGGCGATGCACGGTTTCCTGTGCCACTTCGCTGAGGCCGACGCCGCCGATGCGTGAATGGGTGCCGGCAAAATACTTGGCAATCAATTCATCGCTCAAGCCGATGGCATCGAAAATCTGCGCGCCGCAATAGGACTGGTAGGTCGAGATGCCCATCTTCGACATGACCTTCAACAGGCCCTTATCCACCGACTTGATGAAGCGCTTTTCGACTTCATAGGCATCGATTTCTTCGGGGAAGTCCTTGGCCATCGCAGCCAGGGTCTCGAAGGCCAGATAGGGGTTGATCGCTTCGGCCCCGTAGCCGGCCAGACAGGCGAAGTGGTGGACCTCGCGCGGCTCGCCGGTTTCAACCACCAGACCGACCGAGGTCCGCAGACCCTTGCGGATCAGGTGGTGATGCACGGCTGCGGTGGCCAGCAAAGCCGGGATCGGGATCCGGTCCGGTCCGACCATGCGGTCCGACAGGATGATGATGTTGTAACGACCCTTGACGGCCGCCTCGGCCCGCTCGCACAGGCGTTCGATGGCTTCTTCCATCCCCGCCGACGATGCCTCGGCCGGATAGGTAATATCCAGCGTCTTGGTGTCGAAGGAATCCTCGAGATGGCCGATGCAACGGATCTTTTCCAGATCGCCGTTGGTCAGGATCGGCTGGCGCACTTCCAGCCGCTTGCGGCGAGAATTGCCTTCCAGATCAAAAATATTGGGGCGCGGACCGATGAAGGAGACGAGGCTCATCACCAGCTCTTCGCGGATCGGATCAATCGGCGGATTGGTCACCTGCGCAAAGTTCTGCTTGAAATAGGTATAGAGCAGCTTCGACTTGTCCGACATCACCGAAATCGGCGTGTCGGTGCCCATGCTGCCGACCGCTTCCTGACCGGTCATCGCCATCGGCTCGAGCAGGATGTTGAGATCTTCCTGCGTGTAGCCGAAGGCCTGCTGGCGGTCGAGCAGGGAGACATCGGTGCGGGAGGCGCGCGGTTCGACCGGACGCAGATCTTCCAGCACGATCTGGGTGCGCTTGAGCCAATCGGCATAGGGGCTGGCGGTGGCCAGGGTTTCCTTCAATTCCTCGTCGGAAATGATCCGGCCCTGTTCGAGATCAACCAGCAGCATCTTGCCCGGCTGCAACCGCCACTTGGTGACGATGGTTTCTTCGGGCAGAGGCAGCACGCCCATTTCGGAGGCCATGACCACGAGACCCTGATCATCGACATAATAGCGGGCCGGACGCAGGCCGTTACGGTCGAGGGTCGCGCCGATCTGTCGGCCATCGGTAAAGGCCACGGAGGCGGGGCCGTCCCATGGTTCCATCAGGGCCGCATGATATTCGTAGAAGGAGCGGCGTTGCTCGTCCATCAGAGGATTGCCGGCCCAGGCTTCGGGGATCAGCATCATCATGGCATGGGCGAGCGAGTAGCCGCCTTGCACCAGGAATTCGAGCGCATTGTCGAAACAGGCGGTATCGGACTGGCCTTCATAGGAGATCGGCCACAGCTTGGAAATTTCAGTCCCGAACAGTTCGGAATCCACCGAAGCCTGGCGTGCGGCCATCCAGTTCACATTGCCCCGCAGGGTGTTGATTTCGCCGTTATGGGCCACCATCCGGTAGGGATGGGCCAGCGACCATGTCGGGAAGGTGTTGGTGGAAAAGCGCTGATGCACCAGAGCCAACGCCGATTCAAAGCGCGGGTCAAGCAGATCGGGGAAATATTCGCCCAACTGGGTGGCCAGCAACATGCCCTTGTAAACCAGCGTGCGCGCCGACAGTGAGACCGGATAGAAGCCCTTGGTCAGCGGGTTGCCCAGATTGTAGATGGTGTTGGAAATCACCTTGCGCAGGATGAACAGGCGACGCTCGAAACCGTCGGTATCGGCGATGCCCGCACCCTTGTCGATAAAGATCTGGCGGTGGGTCGGCTCGGTCGGCTTGACCGATTCACCCAGACAGGCGGTGTTGACCGGCACGTCGCGCCAGCCGAGAAAATGCTGTCCCTCGTCGGCCACGACCTTTTCGATCAGGGCCTCGCAAATCTTGCGGCCTTCGGCGTCACGCGGCAGAAACACATGGCCAACGGCATAGTCACCAGCGGCGGGCAAGGTAAAGCCCAGCTTGGCACATTCCTCGGACAGGAACCTGTGCGGAATTTGCACCAGCATGCCGCAACCGTCACCGGCCTTGGGGTCGGCACCGACCGCGCCGCGATGATCCAGATTGAGCAGGATCTGCAGGCCCATCTCGACGATGCCATGCGACTTGCCGCGCTTCATGTCGGCCACAAATCCGACACCGCACGAATCCTTTTCCAGAGCTGGATCATAAAGACCCTGCGCCTCGGGCAGCTGCGGGTCATTATAGCTGAGGGCTTTGGAGTTTCCGGCTTTCGAACTCACAGAATGAGAATGGCCTAAGGTGGCACTCATGTCACGAAGCGTGCTCGCTGCTTCAATCTTCTGGTTCATCTTGCCCTCGCGCCCGGTCCATCCGGTCACAGTGATAAGCGGCCGGTCAGTCCCGGCCCGATTGGGAGCGTTGATTGGAAGGAGTTTGATCGGGCGCGCTCCCTGTGCGCCCGCTCCTTGCGGGCGTTTGCCGGGAAATGCCGGTGACGCCCGTTAGATACGCGCTTTGTAGGCACGTTTGTCCGCACGCGGAGTTTTCGCTCCGGTCGCGGTCATTACGGTCTTTGTGCCAGCCATGCGCATCAAGTCGGATCCTGAATGATCAGTGTCAAACGTCTGTCAAACCTGCCGGCCGAGGCTGGCAAGAGAATGGGACAGCAAGACTGTCCTATCTGCCCAAACATTGCCAGAAAACTCGGCGACACACAAGCGGCCATTTCGAGAAATTTTGATATTAAATTGCTCAATTCGCAATTTATGCGCAAGAAAATATCGGAAACTCAATTTTTCTCTTTCCGGGTCAAACCCTATGGGTGTCCCGAGCAGGTTGGCAGACAGAAATAGTGCTTTCCTTTGTCGGCCGGAGCAGGCAATTTGCTGCCTCAATTCAGGGAGTGCATGACGATGACCGCCAATCCAACGGCCCCGATTCTCAACTTGGCCAGCGACAATGTGTCTGGCATGAGCCAGCCGGTTCTCGCCGCCCTCATTGCGGCCAATGCCGGACCGGAGCCGGCCTACGGGACCGACCAGTGGACAGGCAAAGCCGAGGCTTTGCTGTCAACAATATTCGAACATGAAGTCAGTGTGTTTCTGGTCGCGACAGGCACCGGCGCCAATGCGCTGGCTCTGGCGGCGATGTCGCCACCCTGGGGAGCGATTTTCTGCCATTCCGAAGCCCATGTGCTCGATGACGAATGCGGCGCACCCGAAATGTTTACCGACGGTGCCAAACTGGTCGGCGTACCGGGCGTCGGTGGTAAATTGACTGTGGCGGCCCTTGCCCCGGTGGTCGAACATTTTACGCCCGGCGTCATCAAGTCGGTCCAGCCTGCGGCGCTGTCGATTTCGCAGGTCACCGAGGCCGGCACCATCTATACGCTCGACGAGATCAGGGCGTTGGGCCAGTTCGGCCAACAACACAAACTGATGTTCCATCTTGACGGAGCCCGTTTCGGCAATGCCATGGTCAGCCTTGGCTGCACACCCGCCGAGATGACATGGAAAGCCGGCGTCGATGTTGTCACGTTCGGTGCGACCAAAAACGGCTGCATGGCCTGCGAAGCCATTATCTTCTTCAACAAGGCCCATGCCGAAGCCATGCCCTATCGCCGCAAGCGCGGCGGCCATACGGTCTCCAAAGGCCGCCTGCTCGGCGCGCAGATGGTGGGCTATCTGGAAAACGATCACTGGATCGACAATGCCCGCCACGCCAATGCCATGGCCACGGCCCTGACCGAGGGGCTCAAAACCATTGCAAAGGTGAAACTGCCCTGGCTGACCCAAGCCAACGAAGTGTTTGTTGTGGTTCCTAAAACAGCATCCGCGCGATTGGCCCAAGCCCATATCCGCGCCGCCCCTTGGGGCAGTACCAGCCTGCCCGAGGGTTTCTCAATCGGCCAAGACGAGCAATTCCTGCGGTTCGTGACCAGTTTCACAACCACCCGGCAAGACATCGAGACTGTTTTGCAGACGATTGCCGGCTGAACGCGCGCAGACTTGGACTTGAGGTCTGGTTTGGACTGCTGGATCAGCTATTCAGCAGTTTGAGCACTTCCTCATGCAGGCGCGGATCACCGCTGGCGACAATCGAGCCGCCATTGGCGGGAGAACCGCCCTGCCAATCGGTGACAACGCCGCCCGCGCCTTCGACGATCGGCACAAGGGCGACAATGTCATAGGCCTTCAATTTGGTTTCGACCACCACATCCATATGCCCTGCGGCAATCATCGAATAGGCATAGCAATCACAGCCGTAACGGGTCAGCCGCGCCAGGGATTCGACCCGTTCATAGGCTTCCTTGTCTCGCCCCTCGAACATCGCCGGCGTGGTGGTCGACAGGGTCGCCTCCTTCAGCGAGGCGCAGGCCCGCGATTTCAGGATGCGTTCGCTGCCCGGCCCTCGCCACTTGGCCACGCCGCCATCGCCAAAAAACCGCTCGCGTGTAAAGGGCTGGTGCATCATGCCGTAGCAGGGGCGGCCATTGCGGGTCAGACCGATCAGGGTGCCCCATAACGGCAGGCCCGAAATAAACGCCTTGGTGCCGTCGATCGGATCCAGCACCCAGACAAATTCGGCGTCCTCGTTTTCGCTGCCATATTCCTCGCCGATAATGCCGTGCTCGGGGAATGTCGACTTGATCATCTGACGCATGACCACTTCGCTGGCCCGATCGGCCTCGGTCACCGGATCAAAGACCCCGCCGGGGGCCTTGTCGGTTGCGGCCAGCGAGGTGCGGAAAAACGGAAGGATCGCCGCGCCGGACTGCGTCGCCAGATCGTCGACAAAAGATGCAAAATCAACAGCAGACATCACGAACCCCACATGTACTGGCCAATCCGGTCAAGGCTCCAGAACCATTCCAATGGCCAGGCCGTCTTGATGATGCTGTTTAGAGACGCGATTCCGGCCCGCCTTGCAAGCCACAACCGCATAAAGGGCACAAGACAGCCGCGTCGCCATGGATGTGACGGCCCGTGCGCACAACCCGAATTTCGAGAAACATCTGCAAAAATCAGCATCAACCCTACGAAATTCAGAAGAGACCTGCATGAATTGCATGGCTATATTGGGCATAAAAATGACCAAGCCATTAATTAATAACAATTTTCAATATTGCTGCATCGGCACCACAACTGCATCACAACTCTTGCTTTTTGTGCGGCGCAAGAGCATATTGTTGCAACGCGATATTGCGCCGAGCGCGACATCCCGTTGCCCTATCTGGGCGTTTCCTCCCTAGACTCTGGCCGCCCTCGAGGTGGCCATTTTTTTGCCGGACACCGCCGGAAAACCGCATTACTCGGCCGCAAGCCGTCCCCCTTGCATGGGACCGGTGATGGCCGATCCGGCAACGGCAGCGGCCAGCGCGGTGGTCATCCTCAGCATGTCGTCCTGCAAGACCGTAAATCCGCGATGCAGCTGATACGTCCGCTCATCCATGTAAAGGGCGCGGTTGATTTCGATCTGGATCGCGTGCAGGCCCTGTTTGGGCTGGCCATAATGCTCGGTAATAAAACCACCGGCAAAAGGGCGGTTGCGCGCGACCTTGTAGCCTGCATACGTCAGGCTTTGTTCGACCACATCGCTGATCATCGCCATGCAGCTGGTTCCGAAGCGGTCTCCGATCACGATATCGGCGCGCCGATGCAGATCACGCAACGGCAAAGAGGGCATCGAATGGCAATCGACCAGTACGGCAAATCCGTACCGCCGATGCAACAGCCGCAGCAATTGCCCCAGTTTTTCATGATAGGGATGATAGAGCGCATCGATCCGGGCCAGCACCTCGGCCACCTGCAGGGGTTTTTGGTAGATTTCAGCCCCGTCGGAGACAATTTTGGCAATCGTGCCGAGGCCCGCCGAGACCCTGAGCGAACGGATATTGGCATAATCGGGCAGGTCATCGGCAAACATCGAGGGGTCAAGCTCGAAGGGCTCGCGGTTCACATCCAGAAAAGCGCGCGGAAAATGCGCCCTCATCAGCATCAGCCCCTGCCCGGTCACGGGCGAGAACAGCTCGTCGACACACATATCCTCGGACCGGCGCAGGCTGGCGGGATCAAGGCGTGAAGCCGCCACAAAAGCTGTGGGATAGCAGGCACCGGAATGGGGGGAATTGAACAGCAGCGGTCCCGCTGCCATGGGGTCGCCATGCACCTCGAACGGCAGATCAAACTGATGGGCCTGATAGAGATCCACCTCTGGCTCCCGGGCGAAAACCACACGACATCCGACCCATCATGTGCGACCCTGCCGCAATGATCAAGACTGCACGGATCAAGAGGGCTTGGTTTAAGGCCTCCCGAAACCCAGATCATAGGGGTTGAGCCGGCGCGCTTTGGCCAGCATCGCCTGCGCCTCCTCCGCCTGCCCTGCCCGCTGCAAGGCATGTCCCGCCAGCCCATAAGCACTGGCGGACAGGGGGGACTGGCGGATCTGGCGCTGCGCTTCCGCCAGAACAGAGGCGGGATTGATGCCGGGATCGCCCAGCATCAGGGCCGTCAGATCAAGCCGCAGCCGCCATTGCGGCTTGTTCCACGAGAGGCCCGGGGCCAAATCCTTTTCGAAACAGGCCTGTGCGGCTTGGACAAGAGCCAGTTGTTCCGCCAGCAAGGCCCGCATGGCCAAATTCTGGCAGGGCGTTTCATCATTGTCCCCCGTTGGTCCGGAGTGGAATGCGCCCCAATGGCGGCGGTTGATCAGGCCATCCCATGCTGCCAATTCGGTCAGCATCACCGCCAAAGCGGATGGGCCGTCCGGCGCTTGCCCGGACCGGGGCTCCAGTCCAGTCGTCGGCATATCGTGCGACCAGAAGATCTCGCCGGTGTCCACCTGCACCAACCGCAGCATCAAAAGCCCTTTGGAGGTCTTGCGGGTCACCAGCTGGACATCGGGCAGGCCGTTGCGTCTGTCGCCCTGCACGCTGGCATCCAACACGACAAGCGTGTCGAACCGCGACAGCGCATCGCGCAGATCATCCACCCATCCCCCGACCTCCGGCGAAGCCGTCTCCGCCACCACCATCACCCTTGCTGGCTGGAAGACGCGGGCGTTCGGGGCGGGATTGGCGACCTGCGCCTTGTCTGGCTTCGGGGCCGCAATCGGCACCGGCAGAGTGGACCAGACCACCATCAACAACGTGGCAAGGGCCGCAAGCCCCAGCAACACCAGTTTCAAATCCAGCTCCAAGAGGGACAATGAAAACCGCAAAGGCGGTTCCGGCTGGTCCGTGTGCGGTGTTGAGGCAAGCGGTTCGGGTGCAGCCGTCTCGGCAAGAGGGGGCCCGAACATCACAGGCGGGCAAGGCTCCTCACGCCCTTTTTGGCCGTCGGCAATGGCAGCCAGTTTTTCGAGCAGCGAGATGCTCAGCTGCGGCATAACCTGCTTCTGGCCCGAAGGCGTAACCGGAATGAAACTCACGCCATATTGCCCGCGCTCCATGTGCAGGTGCAACGGATCGCCGGCGCCTTCCTGTCCGTAATAGCGCTGCATCGCGCGCCGCAACCGCGTCGCCTCGACCCGCACGATCGGATCGGCCTGCGGATCGAAATGGTCGGGTCGCATGAACACCTGGGTGGCGATGGTATAGGCTTTGAGCGTATCGGCCTTGCCTTCGACGGAGCGGCCAACGCAAAAGGTCAGAAAAGCCGACAGGCGCGGCGAGGCCCGGAATTCATCACTCGCCAATATTTGCATCAAAGCCTGTTGAACGGCTTCGGGATCAGGGCTGGCGGCATCGCCCATGCCCTTTGTCTGTTGTGCCAACGCCATTGCACGCGAACCTTCTGTGCCGGCCCCCGACTGGAGGGCCAAAAACAACAAACGCCGGAACGCAACACAACACGTGAAAAAAGGAACCACGACAGCTCAACCGCGGATCACCCGCCATTCATAGCAAGATTGACCCGCCATTTAAACCCCTTTCACTCCCCCTTTGACCATTTACCCCTCTGCCCGCCGTCAGCTGCGATCGGTGGAGGATGTGAAAGCCCTGATGAATATGGGTTGTTTCAACCGTGCGGCTGTGGTGTAAATTAGCAAGAAACCCGTTTTGGACTTTAAGGAGCATCCCATGAATGTCGCTCGCCCTTTTCCGACGCAATCCGCACTGGCCCCCAATGATCTCGAAGCCTGGTGGATGCCCTTTACGGCCAACCGCGCCTTCAAGAAGAGCCCGCGCATGGTCGCCGGCGCCAAGGACATGTATTACACGACCTCCGATGGCCGCCAGATCCTTGATGGAACAGCCGGTCTGTGGTGCTGCAATGCCGGCCATGGCCGCGACGAAATTGTCTCGGCGATCCAGAAACAGGCAGCAGAGCTCGATTTCTCGCCTGCCTTCCAGTTCGGCCATGCCAAGGGTTTCCAGCTGGCCTCGCGCATTGCCGATCTGGCACCGGCTGATCTCGATCACGTCTTTTTCTGCAATTCCGGCTCGGAATCGATTGATACCGCGCTGAAAATCGCACTGGCCTACTGGAATATCCAGGG
>CANFLM010000025.1 GCA_947447895.1 Hyphomicrobiales bacterium | reverse complement strand
GGTGCTGGCCCAATCCATCGGCGAGGGATTGGGCGTTTCACGGCTGTTTGCAGGCCCTTTGACGGCCTATCCGGCACTCAAGGGCATCATACCGCCCGATCCGATGCCGCAGGCCGAGGCTCTGGCCGCGCGCACGCTGACCGTCACCACATCCCCGATGATGACAGACGGCGAGATCGAAACAATCGGCCGCCTGTTCCGCAGTGCCGGGAGAGAGTACTGAGCGTCTGCTCAGGCCACCGGCGGCGTGCCGTGGGTGTGGAAGCTCTCGACCGTTTTCAAGCCCCAGGCCTGCCCCTTGGCGCGTTCTGACTGGGTCCAGCGGATCGGTTTCCAGTCGGGTGCCAGCATCAGCCGCGCTCCGGCATTGGCCACTTCCACCCGATTGCCGCCGGGTTCCCAGACATAGAGGAAGAAGGTTTGCTGGACGGCGTGTTTGTGCGGTCCGGTTTCGATAAACACTCCATTTTCCAGAAACACATCGGCAGCGCGTAAAATATCCTCCCGGCAGTCGAGGGCATAGGTCAGGTGGTGGAAGCGGCCGGCCACGCCGGTATTGTCCTTGGTGAAAGCAATGTCGTAGGTCTTGTTGGTGGCTGTCATCCAGGCGCCGGCCTCGGTGCCGTCATCCAGCACGATCTGTTCGGTCAGGCGCATGCCCAGGCCCTGTTCGAAGAACACCCGTGTTTCGGCGACATCCAGCACCAGCAGGTTGAGATGGTCGATCCGGCGGGCATTGCAGCCACGGGCCGGATATTTCATCGCCTGGTTTTTCAAAGCCGGCTTGAGTGCTTCGGGGGCTTCATACCATCTCGTATCGTAATAAAGCTCGATCGGGTGGCCGTCCGGCGTGCGGGCGCGGAAAGAGGGGCCGTGGCCGAGATCGCCGTCGGTCCAGCCCACGCCCCAGCCTTTGTCCTGCAGGACTTTGACGCGGCGTTCGAGCGCCTGTTGGCTCATGGTCCGCCATGCGACATGGCCCATGCCCGAAGTATGGGAGGCGGTCAGTTTCAGCGTGTGGAATTCGTAATCATCCCAACCGCGCAGATAGACACTGTCGCCCTCGCGTCCGCTTTCGGTCAGACCCAGCACATTGACGAAAAAATGGAGGCTCTCTTCCGGCTTGGGTGTGAACATTTCGACATGGCCGAGATGGGCAATATCGTGACAGGGTTCTGTCGGCTCGCTCATGATGTGCTCCCTTGTTTGATTGATAGGGCCAGCTTCGCGGCAATATTTCAAGCTGTTCGAAGTTAAAAAAATCATCTTGAGTTTGCGTCTTGATCAGAGTCGGATCACTTTATAAAGCTTGGTGATCAAAAGACCGGTCAACGGCAAAGCAGTGGAGGGGCAAGCAGATGGCCAGCACAAGCGGGAGTCAGTCAGGTATCCCCTGCATGCTGATGCGGGGCGGCACGTCCAAGGGTGCGTATTTTCTGGCTGACGATCTGCCGCAGGACCGGGCCGCGCGCGATGCCGTCTTGTTGTCGGTGATGGGCTCGCCCGATCCGCGCCAGGTCGACGGGGTGGGCGGGGCGCATCCGCTGACCAGCAAAGTGGCGGTCATTTCGCGCTCGGGCGAACCGGGGATCGATATCGACTATCTGTTCTGCCAGGTCTCGGTCGATCGCCCGCTGGTCGATACCACGCCCAATTGCGGCAATATTCTGGCCGGTGTCGGCCCCTTTGCGATTGCACGCGGATTGGTCAAGGCGAGCGATCCCCAGACACGGGTGCGGGTGCGCACCGTTAATACCGGCACGGTGGCCGATCTGCTGGTGGAGACCCCCGATGGGGTGGTCAACGAGGCCGGAACGGCGCGGATCGATGGCGTGCCGGGCTTTGCGGCCCCGATTGCTATCGACTTCCTCGATGCCGAAGGCTCGGTCTGCGGCGCCCTGTTGCCGACAGGCCGCAGCGTCGATCGGGTGGCGGGGGTGGATGTGACACTGATCGACAACGGCATGCCGGTGGTTGTGCTGGCCGCGTCCTCGGTCGGGCGCACCGGCTATGAGCCGCGCGACCAGCTGGACAAGGACACGGCTCTCAAAGCCCGGCTCGAGGAGATCAGGCTTGAAGCCGGTCCCCTGATGAATTTGGGGGATGTCCGCGACAAAGTGGTCTCTAAAATGGTTCTGGTGGCGGCGCCGCAAGCCGGAGGTTCTATCGCCACACGTTCGTTTATCCCGCATGAGTGCCACGCCTCCATCGGCGTATTTGCCGCGGTCACCGTGGCCACCGCTTGCGTTCTGCCCGGCTCTCCGGCGCACGCGCTGGCAGTGTTGCCGGAGGGGGCGGTCAAGGTTCTGTCGGTCGAACATCCGACCGGGGAATTCTCGGTCAGGCTGACACTGGAAGGCGAGGGGGCGGCGGTCAAGGTGGCGCAGGCGGGCCTGTTGCGCACAGCCCGCAAATTGTTTGACGGCAGGATTTTTCCGCGTTGGGATGTATGACGCGGCTATGGCAAAGGAGAATGGCACAATGAGCAAGGGCAAAAGCGGTTTGGTGATTACCGCCCATCCGGGGGATTTCGTATGGCGGGCCGGCGGGGCGATCGCCTTGCATCACGCCAAGGGCTACCGGATGAAAATCCTCTGCCTGTCGTTCGGCGAGCGCGGCGAAAGCCAATGGGCCTGGAAACAGGCCGGCGTAACGCTGGAGGAGGTCAAAGCCCAGCGCAAGGCCGAGGCCGAAACCGCCGCCCATATTCTGGGTGCCGAGATCGAGTTTTTCGATGCCGGTGATTATCCGTTGCACACCACGCCAGCCATGATGGAACGCGCCATCGATGTGATGCACGAGCTGAACCCGTCATTCGTGCTGACCCATTCACTCGAAGATCCCTATAATGTCGACCATCCGGAGGCGACACGCTTTGCCCAGGAAGCGCGGATCATCGCGCAAGCAGCAGGACACAAGCCCGATCCGGCCCGTGCCTATGCCGCCCCGCCGGTGTTCCTGTTCGAGCCGCACCAGCCCGAGCAGTGCAATTACAAGCCGAATGTGATCCTCAATATCGACGATGTCTGGGAGACCAAGCGCAAGGCCTTCGAAGTGCTTTCGGCGCAAAAGCATCTGTGGGACTATTACACCCGCGTGGCCCTCAATCGCGGCATGCAGGGCGGGCGCAATTCGGGCCGGGCGATGACCTATGGCGAAGCCTATCAGCGCCTGTTTCCGATGGTGCTGGAGGAACTGGCATGAAAACCGTCGTTGTCCGCAACTACAACCGCGTCGATCCTGCCATTGCCGCCGCTCTCGCCGACTATGGCGTGTCGAGCGTGCATGAAAGCATGGGGCGCATCGGCTTGATGCAGCCCTATATGCGCCCTGTCTGGGCGGGGGCTGCGATTGCCGGCAGTGCCGTGACGGTGCTGGCCCAGCCCGGTGACAACTGGATGCTGCATGTGGCCGTCGAACAATGCCAGCCCGGCGATGTGCTGGTGGTGGCGGTGACCACCGACAACAGCGACGGCATGTTCGGCGATCTGCTTGCGACATCCCTGCAGGCGCGGGGCGTCAGGGGGCTGATCATCGATGCCGGTTGCCGCGATGTCCGCACATTGAAGGAGATGGGCTTTCCGGTCTGGTCCAAGGCCATTTCGGCCAAGGGCACCGTCAAGGCCACTTTGGGAGCGGTCAATGTGCCGGTGGTCTGTGCCGGAGCCGCGGTGCGGGCGGGAGACGTGATCGTCGCCGATGATGACGGTGTGGTGGTGGTGCCGCTGGCTCAAGCCGTGTCCGTGGCCGCCAAGGCCGCCGAACGCAAGGCCAATGAAGAGGACAAACGCCGGCAGCTCGCCTCCGGCGTGTTGGGTCTCGATATGTACAAGATGCGCGAGCCGCTGGCCAAGGCCGGCCTGGTCTATGTCGACCATCTCGATGATCTCTGATCATCGGATGCGCTGATGATCAAAGCCTGCCCCCTAAGGGCAGGCTTTTTTTGGCAGGCTTATTGTCGGGTTATTTCGGACGCGTCACAAATGCCGCACCGAAGGTCAGGATCAGACTTGGCAGGGCCGAGCCGAATTCGGGCGCCCACATGGTGGCCCCGTGGAAGCAGGCAATGCCCGCCAGCCAGATCAGGGCTGCCGCGACGTCGAATGATGTGTCGCTGCAATGCTGGCTATGGCCGAAAGCCAGACGGCCCAGAATGACCCCGTAAAGCGGCACGAAAATCGAGCTGAGCAGCAGCAGGAACGGTTCCAGAGCGTGCATGGGCAGGACCATCGCCAGACCGGTGCAGAGAATGGCAATGGCCAGACCCCATTGGCGGATCGACACCGATGGAAACAAGGCATGCGATGAGACCGAGCCCGAATAGACATCACCATAGGCATTGTCCAATTCATCCAGCAGGATCAGGCCGAGGGCCAACAGCCCGCCTTGGGCCAGCAGCAGGGTGTTGACCAGATTGGCATCCGGCTCCGACAGGCTGGCCACAACGATACCCAAACCATAGCACCAGATATTGGCCACGGCATAACCGATCCAGGTGCCGCGCATGGTCGCGCCGCCGGAGCGGCCGAAACGGGCATAATCGGCCACCAAAGGCAGCCATGACACCGGCATGGCGATTACAAGGTCGAGTGCGGACAGCAGGCCCATCCCGCCCGTGCTCGGACGGTTCCAGAAGGCCTGCGCATCCTGGGCCATCAGCTTGCCGATGAACTGCCAGCTCAACCAGAGCAGCGAGGCCACCACCAGAGGCAGGGCGAAACGGTTCACGAAAGTCCGGACCAGCGTCAGCATCGAACCCAACATCAGCACACTGAGGATACCGCCCCAGACGAGCGTGGTGACCACCAGAGCCAGCGGGCTTTCTGGAGACAGGTTGAACATCTGTGCGCCGATGGCCGCGGTGCCATCGCGCATGATCACCAGCTCGAAGGTGGTCCAGCCGACCAGCTGCACGATATTGAGGATAATCGGCAGGCGCGCAAAGCCGCTGCCATAGACACGGTGGATCAGCCCCGCACTCGACAGGCCGGTATCGGTGCCGAGTTTGGCCGTCCAGGCCAGCAGGCCCGATCCGATCACCGAGCCGAGCACGATGGCCAGCATGGCATCTTTCGGGCCCATGACAGGAACCAGATAGGCGCCCATCTGGATGACCAGCAGGCCGACGCCAAGGCTGAACCACAGCGAGACATGGGACATGCCGCCCAGAACTCGGGCCGAGGTGCTGACCGGGGCAAGGGCTTCATTCGTCGGGGAGGCGGGGTGATCTGTCATGACTGGCCTTTGATCGTCCATAGAAGGAAAAGAGGGGGAGCGCGGACGCGTATCTTGCCGGAATAACGGTGCAAGATCTTTTATCAAGAGGCTGTTTGCGGCAATTTGGCGCGCTTGTCCAATCGGCCTTGGGTCAGGAGCACGTTTCAGGGCAGGATAAAGGAATGAAAGGCGTCAATCAGTGCTTGTTGGTCAGGTTCAATTCTTCCTGCCCCTGGAAAAACCGGACTGCTTTGGCCTGCAGATTGCGAGGGTGGCTATAGGAACGCCCGGCTGATTTCTGCTGCTCGATCCCCGGTTTGTGCTGGCTGCCGACCAGCGCAAAATAAGCCGACAGATCAATAATCTGAGCACCCGTTTTGGGGGTCAGTTGCTCTGATTTCAGGGTCGGATTCAGGTGGGGAAGTGGACGCGTCGCAGCCATGCTCAGATACCTTATTGATTTCGGAAGGGTATCTGCATTTCCCGTGCCAAAGACGCGGGAGGTCCGTCAAAAAAATTACCTGTTTAATAACAGGAGGTTGATCGAGTTGTTTATTTTCGGGGCGGTCGAAAATCTTGTGGATATCATTTTTCATAGCGCGATCCTGGCGGTGGTGAGAGCGTTTTTGACTCCTGTTTTGCTCTGCGCCGATGGTCCGTTGTTCTTGGTCTCCCGCCTCATGCATTGCCCTTTTGATTGGGCCCCTGCAGGCGTATAGGTCTCGGGCGGGCACAGGATCGGATAGATCGCGCCGACCGGCACATAATGATTGGGCGGAGAAATCTTGCATTCATAGCCTGCGGTGTAAAAGCCGGGGCTGCAATGCTGTTTGACTGCTCCGCGCAGTCCCGGACCAACGGAAGCCGGAGAGGGTGTTTTCGGCATGGATAGTTTGACGGGCGAGGCATCAACGCCTTTGCTCGGATTGCCTTGCAGCGGTTTGGCAGCAGGACTATCGGGGGGGGGAGGAGAAATCGGCACTGATGAAATTCGGACTCAGATACGCTGCGCCGACAAATCCTGCAGTACCGGACAATGCCAAAGAAGCCAACAGAAGCGGTTCGAAAATACGCATTACTAAATTCTCCGATCCTCGTCTGAATATTCTTGAACAAGAATTCCAGAGCAGTGCCGATCCAATTTGGTGTCCGCGTCACCCGCCGCGTTTGTCCCAGAAACGCGTTAACCGGTGAAAATTAACCATATTCGTTAACTGTCTTCACCCGTGCGAAGGAACAGGCCACCAGGCCACTGCAGCTGCATAATTTTTAAGCAAAAATGGCGAATTTGATTATAAAAACAGCATAAAATCGGTTTGGTTTTCTGGAAAAAATATATTTGTTTCTTTACATAGCAGCATCTGCCGCTTTCTTGCCCAATGAGACAAGCGGGCCATCAAAAGACCATGCTGTGGGGGGATTGCTGCCATGTTCGCTGACCGGATGCTGACTGTGCTGTTGTGTTCTGTTGCCGCCTTGATGCTTGGTGTCACGCCGGGCGTTGCGGCTGAAACCGCCAAACTGGATGGTGCCAATACGGCATGGATCCTGACCGCCTCGGCCTTGGTGCTGTTTATGACGCTGCCGGGACTGGCCATGTTTTACGGAGGACTTGTGCGGTCCAAAAACGTGTTGTCGGTCATGATGCAATGCGTGGTGATTGCCTGCCTGTCCTCGGTCCTGTGGCTGGCTTGTGCCTACAGCCTGTCTTTTGCCGAAGGCGGCGCGCTGATCGGCGATCTCTCCAAGGCCTTTTTGATCGGGATGGGGCGTGACGATCTCAACGGCACGCTGCCCGAAAGCGTGTTCTTCGTGTTCCAGATGACCTTTGCGGTGATTACGCCGGCTTTGATCATCGGGGCCTTTCCCGAGCGGATGCGGTTCGGCTCGGTGGTGGCTTTCAGCGGATTGTGGCTTCTGGTGGTCTATGCGCCGGTGACCCATTGGGTGTGGGGCGGCGGCTGGCTGATGCAGCGTTCGGTGATGGATTTTGCCGGTGGCCTCGTGGTGCATGCGACCGCAGGCACCTCGGCCTTGGTTGTCGCCTATCTGCTTGGCCCGCGTGACGGTTTCCCCAAAGAACTGCGTCCTCCCCATAATCCGGGCATGACGATGATCGGTGCGGGCATGTTGTGGATGGGCTGGTACGGCTTTAACGGCGGCTCGGCCCTGACGGCAGACGGAGCGGCAGGCATGGCGATTTTGGTTACCCACATGTCTGCCTCGGTGGCGGGGCTGGTCTGGATGGCGCTGGAATGGATCCGGTTCGGTCGTCCCAGCATGGTCGGCACGGTCACGGGTGTGGTGGCAGGCCTTGCGACCGTCACGCCTGCTTCGGGCTTTATCGGGCCGATGGGCGGGGTGATCCTCGGCGTCAGCGGGGCGCTGGTGTGTTTTGTTGCGGTTGATGTCGTCAAGCATCGCTGGTTTGTCGATGACTCGCTGGATGTGTTTGCCGTCCACGGTGTCGGCGGTATTTTGGGCACGCTGCTGGTCGCCTTTCTGGCGCATCCCTCGCTGGGCGGTGTCGGCTACGGGGCCGATGGTACAATGTGGGGCCAGTTCCAGACCCAGCTGATCGGTGTGGCCAGCGTCATGGTCTGGTCGGCCGTGGCTTCGGCTGTGCTGATGCTGGCCCTGAAAGCAACACTGGGGCTGCGCGCCAGCCATGACGAGATCGACGAAGGGCTGGATCTGACCCAGCACGGCGAGCGCGGCTATACGCTCTGACCCCGTTCAGTCGGCCCAGTGGGGCGCATAAAAGCTCCCCATCAGCCGGATGTCCTGCACATATTGCGTGAAGGCCGACCAGTCATCTCGGCTGTCGATGTCCTGCCAGAGGGCCTCGACGGTCTCGATCAGCATGGACACGGGTGCGTGCCGCTCCAGATAGGGGTGGCTGGCCTGTGCTCTGGAGATGTCGGAGACGGGCAGGCTGCGCAAGGCGGCAATCGTCTCCTGCCAGACGGGTTGGCCATACAGGCTGGCATTCGGACTGCGGGCGAGCCGTTCGGGATCGCCTGCGCCGTAGAGATCGAAGAAGCTTTGGGCAAACGGGGCTTGGGTATCGCGCAAGCTTGTATAGAATTGCGTCACAATGGCTTGGCTTTGCGCCGTTACATCGGGCACCAAACCCAGCATACGCAAGGTTTGCTCTGTCAAAGCCTGTTTGAATTGGGGCAAAAATGTCTGCAAAGCCTCGCGTAAGCCATCCGGTTCTGTCAAAGGCACCAGGGTTTCGGCCAGACGCGCCAGATTCCACAACAGCGCCTCGGGCTGGCGGCCAAAGGCGTAAAGGCCGGTCTGGTCGAAATAGGCGGCCGTGAAGCGCGGATCGTAACGGGGCAAAAACCGCCAGGGGCCGTAATCGAAACTCTCGCCCGTCAGGGTGATATTGTCGGTGTTCAGCACGCCATGGACAAAGCCCGCCGCAAACCATTGCGCGCCCATGCGGGCCACCGCCGTCACCACCTGCCCGAACAGGCCGATGACCGGATCCTGATGGGCGGCGGCCTCGGGCCAGTAATGCGCGATCACATAATCGGCCAACTGGCGTAATCCTGCCTCGTCGCCCAGAGTGGCCAGCCGCTGGAAGGTGCCGATGCGGATATGGCTGTGGCTCAGCCGCACCATCACGCTGCTGCGGGTGGGCGAGGGCTCGTCGCCGCGCATCAGGCTTTCACCCGTCTCGATCAGGCTGAAGGTTTTCGACGTATTGACCCCGAGTGCCTCGAGCATCTCGCTGGCCAGCACCTCGCGCATCCCGCCTTTCAGAGTCAGGCGTCCGTCGCCCTGCCGCGACCACGGCGTCTGGCCCGATCCTTTGGTGCCCAGATCAAGCAGGCGGTTGCTGCCCGTTTCATAGAGTTGTGCAAACAAAAACCCGCGCCCATCGCCCAGATCGGGGTTGTAATGGCCGAATTGATGGCCGTGATAGCGCAAGGCCAGCGGCGTTTGCAGCGTGTCGGGCAGGGGGGAGAAACGGCCGAAATGGTGGATCCATTCCGCATCTGTCAGCTGGTCCAGCCCGATGCGGGCGGCGTGCCGGTCATTGCGGAACCGCAGGACGGTATGCGGGAAATCGGCCGCGGCCACCCGATCGAAAAAATCCTCCCCCAGTGACTGGTGGTGAAGGGCAGGCCGATAGAGCGGTGACAGCGGCATTTGTGGCAATCCTAACGGATGAACTGGTCGATAAAGCCCTCGCCCAAGCCGATCTTGATATAATGTTTGCGGCATTTGTCGATGCGGGTGAACACATCGTCATAGCCGGTGCAATTGCCGTCGGGATCGACATAGATCATCGCGCCGTTGACCTGGAACATCGTGATCATTTCCTCGACATGCGGATCCACCACCAGCGTATGCGTCTCGCCCGGTGCCTCGTAGACATAGCCGCCTTCGGTGGCCACCCAGTCATGCTCCAGATAGCGCCATGATCCTTTGATGACATAGCCATGGACCGGCTGGGGATGGCGGTGGCGCGACAGCACGCCCGCGCGGCGTACCTTGAGCAGGTTCATCCAGTATCCGCGTGACGCCGACATGCAGAGCGGACGGAACCAGACATTGTCGTCAACCGGCACCCAGACCCGCTCGTCCTGCGGAATGGCATCGGGGATGACCAGTTCGGGCGGAGATTCCTTGGGCATCGGCAGGCGGTAGGGGGTCCATTTATCGTCTTGGGTCATGTTCGAAACTCCGGTTAGACGGTCAGATAGCCGCCATCGACAGGCAAGACGGTGCCTGTGATGAAGCGCGCGGCATCGGAGGCCAGAAAAGCGACAACGCCACCGAGATCATCGGGGGTGCCCCAACGGTTGAGGGGGGTGCGGGCCATGATGGCGGCTGTGCGGGCCGCATCATCCTGCAAAGGCTGGGTGAGGTCGGTGGCAATCCAGCCCGGCGCAATGGCGTTGACCCTGATCCCCTCATTGGCCCAGGCGGCGGCGAGGCTTTTGGTCAGCTGCGCCACAGCCCCTTTGGAGGCCGCATAGCCGGGTGCATAGGCCGAGCCGAAAAAGCTCAGCATCGAGGCGGTGTTGATAATCGATCCCTTCGCCCTGGCCAGCAAGGGTTGGGCAGCCAGACACATGCGCATGGTCCCGTTGAGGTTGACCTCGATGGTGGTGCGGAAGCCGTCGATCTCGAACTCCTTGCCCGCCCGCTGGATGATGCCCGCGCAGTTGACCAGCACATCAAGCGAGGAAAAGCCTTTCAATACCGTCTCGACCGAGGCGGCATCGGTGACATCGAGCAGAGCGGTGGTGATGCCCTCTTGCGGGCTGAAGCGATCCAGCTCGTCCTGTGTCAGTCCGCAAGCGGTCACATGATAGCCGGCTTTTGCCAGCGCGCGCGCAATGCCTTCGCCGATCCCGCGTGTGCCACCGGTCACAAGGGCCTGTTGGGTTGGATGATGGGCCATGGATGATCTCTCCCTGATTTTTATGGCTTCCAGACTAGCCCCATTCATCGCGGATGAGAACTGCGCAGGTTTCAACCCTGCGATCCGTTGCCCGGAGCGGGACGTGATTTTGCTGGCTTGCGGCGGTTCCATCCCTTAAAAGCGGACCCGCTGGTGGTGTATTGCATGGGAGCGTGTCAGCGTGTCGGTCAATTTTGCGCTGATGATCGGGTATTTCGGATTTTTGCTGGCGGCACTGGTGCTGCATAGCCGTCCGGTCGCCAGTCCGTGGCTGTTTCTGTTGCGCAGTTTCTTTCCGAATTGGCGGTTCTTCCATGCGCTTGGGCGTGCGCCGCGGCTGTATTACCGCCACCAGTCAACGGGCACATGGTCCGACTGGCACAAATTCATGCCCCGCGCCAAACGCAACTGGAGCCAGCTCTTCTACAATGCCGAGGTCAATCTGGCCTTGAGCGAACAAAATCTGGTGGATCATCTCGCCAATGATCTGGCTGATTGCGAGGATGATGCCGCAGCGCTCCGGCTGGTGACCTATCGCATGGTCGAGCGGCTTGTTTGCGAAAAGTTGTCCGGATGTGCCGGATTGTCGGCCTATCAATTCCGGATCTGTCTGGAGCGACCGGGTTTTGACTCCGCCAGACATGCCGCCGAGGCCGAGGACAACACCGTCCTGCTGTCTCCGGTTATGCCCTATGCCGCAGGGGTGGCTTGAATGGTCATGTCCCTTGCCTTGGCCGCGCGCAGTGTCGAAATCCTGTGCGGGATCAGCCTGATCATCCAGAGCCTCGAATTTCTCAACTTGCGTGAGGCTTTGGGGTCACGCGGGGTGTGGACCTATGCGATTGCCCGCGATGATCTGGCCCATGCCTCGCGTCCCATACAAAGCCTGTTTGCCTTTCTGGCGCGCGAGGATATCTGGCTGGTGCATCTGGTCCTCAGACTGCTGGCGGCACTTGTGCTGGTGATTGATGGCGCATCGCTGCCGCTGGTCGGGTTTCTGTTTGCGGGGACACTGGTGATCCTGATCCGCTGGCGCGGGGCGTTTAACGGCGGCAGTGATTTCATGACAATTGTCGTGCTGTCGGGTCTGTTGATTGCCATGCTGGTGGGCGTGTCGGGCGATCCCGAATTGGGCTGGCGGGCCGGATTGATCTATATCGCCATCCATGCCGCCTCGTCCTATTTCATCTCCGGTGGCATCAAACTGCTTAATCCCGAATGGCGGTCGGGTGAGGCCCTGGCCCTGTTTCTCGACGGGGGCATTTACGGTCCCTTGTCACGCTTGAGCCTCTATTGGCTGCGCCCTGTCTCGGCGGTATGCTCATGGGCCTTTATCATGTGGGAATGTCTGGTGCCGCTGGCCTTTCTGGATCCGGACCTGGCGGTCGTCTATTGCGCCATGGCAGGCGTGTTCCATGGTCTGGTCTTCTGGTATTTCGGGCTCAACCGCTTTGTCTTTGCCTGGCTGGCGAGTTTTCCTGCCATTATCTATGTGGCCGGCCAGTTGAATTGAGCGGATTGTTCAACCTGCCTTTACCCCTCAGCATCAAGGCAATACGGCGGGCGGCCTTCAAGAGCGGATAGAGCCGTCCTGTCAGGTTCGGGCGGGACAGCACGGCATGGTTGAACCGGTTGAACAACGTGTTGGTTGTTGACAGGCGGGCCAGTGCGGCGACAGCTTCGGCGCCATAAAAAACATTGGTGCCGATCACGGCCAGCATGCCCTGATCCAGATCATAGCCGGTTTGCCACGCCTTGAACACGCTGGGGTGGTCTGATCGGGCATTGACCAGTTCAACCTCGCCCGCAACCTCGACCAACCGCAGGCGGCGCACATAGTCCTGACAGAGCGGGCAATCACCGTCATAGATGATGGTGATCATCGCTCAACCGTGAGTTGGGCTGGCGCTGTGAGGGTGTGCAAAACCATTCTGAAATCCTCTGAAAAAAGCGCAAATGCAGATTGCTCCCTTTTCAAAAATAGGGCATCACTGTCGTCAATAGTATAACAATCGGGGGGATTTTCCATGATATCCGCATATTCGATCTCTGGCACCCTGCAGCGTGCCGCGTTTGCGGCTGTTGCCGGATTTATGGCATTCGGTGTCCAGATCCAAAGCCTGCCTGCCCAAAGCCTGCCTGCCGGGTATCCCGCCGATTATCAGACGCTGGTTGATGCCGCCAAAAAGGAAGGCACAGTGACCGTCTATGCCACGACTGATGCAAAGGCCGCTGCGCCACTGATCAAGGATTTCGAAGCACTTTACGGCATCAAGATCGAATATAACGATCTCAATTCCACCGAGCTTTATAACCGCCTGATTGCTGAATCGGCGGCAGGCACCGGTACGGCCGATATTTCGTGGTCATCCGCCCCCGATTTGCAGATCAAACTGGCGGCCGATGGTTTGGCCCTGGCCTATGCCTCGCCTGAAATTCCGTTGTTGCCCAAATGGGCGGTGATGGAAAACATGGCCTATGGCACGACCTATGAGCCGATGGCGATCATCTACAACAAATCGCAAGTGCCTGCCGAGGATGTACCGCAATCCCACAAGGATCTGGCAAAGCTGCTCGCGACCAAGGCTGCAGCCTATAAGGGTAAAATCACCGCCTATGATCCCGAGCGGTCCGGTGTCGGCTTCCTGATGATGAACCGCGATGTGAAGGCCGATCCGGCCAGCTGGGATCTGTTCAAGGCGATGGGGGCGGCCGATATCAAGGTCTATACCAGCGCCGGTGCGATGATCGAAAAGGTCGGTTCGGGCGAACATTCGATTGCCTATAATATTTTTGCGTCTTACGGCCTGTTGTCGATCAAGAAGAACCCCAATCTCGTGATGGTCTGGCCCAAGGATTATACGCTGATTGCCACCCGCGTCGCGTTCATCCCTTCCAAGGCCAAGCATCCGGCGGCGGGCAAGCTGTTCCTTGATTATCTGCTGTCTAAGCGCGGTCAGTCCATCATTGCCAAGGGTGAATTGTTCTCGATCCGCGGCGATGTCGAGGGCAAGGAAACGGCCAAGGCTGTGGATGACCTGCTTGGCGACAAGGCTCGCCCCATTCCGGTCAGCCGCGAATTGCTTGAAACACTCGAGCAGTCCAAGCGTCTTGAATTCCTGAATCAATGGCAAGCGGCAATCAAAAAATGAGCACGGCAGTCGCTGGCACCTCCACGCGCAGGATCGTGATTGCGGTCACGGCCCTGTTTGTTCTGGCCCCCATTCTCCTGATCACCTATCAGAGCTTTCTGACGGCGCCGTTTTTCGATCCGAAGGCGCAATTGTCGTTGTGGGCGTATGAGTTTGTATTCAGGGAGCCCGATTTCTGGCGGGCTTTGGGGACCACGGCCATGCTGGCCGTGGGGATGACGGCTATTTCTGTCCCGTTGGGGGCCTTGCTGGCCTTTTTGATGACCCGCACCGATATGCCTGGCCGCAATGTGCTCGAACCTTTGTTGCTGGTGCCGATTTTTCTGTCCCCGCTGGTGCTGGCTTTCGGCTATGTGGTCACCATCGGTCCTGTTGGTTTCGTCACTGTGTGGTGGAAACAATATCTGGGCAATCCGGTCTGGGATATCTACTCCTTCTCCTCTCTTGTCGTGATTGCAGGGCTGACCCATGCCCCGCATGTCTATCTTTACGCTTCTTCGGCCCTGCGTTCCTTGCCGGGCGATCTGGAGGAGGCGGCGCGGGTGACGGGAGCCAAGCCCGGACGGGTCGCTATGGATGTATCGCTGCCGATGATCACGCCTGCTTTGCTGTTCTCGGGGGTGCTGATTTTCTTTCTGGGCTTTGAAGTGTTCGGTCTGCCGCTGATCCTTGGCGATCCGCAAGGCCTGCTGGTGCTGTCGACCTATCTCTACAAGCTCACCAACAAGCTGGGCGTGCCGTCCTATCAGCTGATGGCGGTGGTGGTAATGGTGATCATTGCGGTGGCACTGCCTTTGGTGTTTGTGCAACGTCTCTTGTTGCGGACCGCGCAACGTTTCATCGCCGTACGCGGCAAGGCCGTGCGCACCAATCTGGTCGCTTTGCGGGCCTGGCGCTGGCCGGCTTTTCTGCTGATTGCCGGTTGGTTCGCCGGCACCGTGATGCTGCCGATGATGGGGCTTGTGCTGCGCTCGTTCGTCTCGAGCTGGGGACTGGGCATCAATTTAATCGATGTGCTGACGCTCGATAATTATATCGAATTGTTCGATGATTCCGAAGTGGTCAGTGCCATCATCAATACTCTGGCGATAGCCACGATTGGCGGCGCTCTGTCGATCGGGTGCTATACGGTAATCGCTTTGGCCCAGCATCGCTGGACCTCAGCCTGGGTGCGGTTTGCCGATTATATTGTGATGCTGCCGCGCGCCATGCCTGGGATTGTGGCGGGTCTGGCGATTTTCTGGGTCTTCTTGTTCACCAAGCCGCTGGCGCCATTGCGGACCACGCTGTTTGCCGTGTGGGTGGCCTATACGCTGGTCTGGCTGGCCTATGGCCTGCGGCTGGTTCAAAGTGCTCTGTTGCAGGTCGCTCCCGAACTGGAGGAAGCGGCACGCGTGACGGGTGCCGGATTGGGACGGGCGATGCGGGATGTCACCATTCCGCTGATCAAGCACGGCATGCTGGCGGCCTGGCTGCTGATCCTGCTGATTTTTGTGCGTGAATATTCAACGGCTGTTTATCTGCTGGGTCCGGGAACCGAAGTGATCGGCTCGCTGGTGGTGTCGCGGTGGGGAGGCGGGGCGATCGATATCGTGACCTGCCTGTCGTGCATCAATGTGGCTTTGATTTCATTGGGATTGCTGGTGGCCCTTCGCTTGGGAGTGAAATTACATGGCTGATCTTGCCGTCGACGATCTGCGCATCCGTTTGGGTGGCAACGAGATTCTCAAAGGGGTGTCACTCACCCTGCGTCGCGGTGAAGTGGCGGCTTTGCTCGGACCCTCGGGATCGGGCAAGACCACCTTGCTGAGGGCCGTGGCAGGTCTTGAACAGCCCTATGCCGGGACAATTACGGTTGGTGGCACTACGGTGTTTGAGGGGGCAGCCGGCATCAACCAGCCGACCGAGGCGCGTGGCCTCGGCTTTGTGTTCCAGTCCTATGCGCTGTGGCCGCATCGTACGGTGGCCGAAAATGTCGCCTACAGCCTCAAACTCAGGGGCATTGCGCCGGATGTGCAGCGTGACACGGTACAGAAAACGCTCGACAGCCTCGGTCTGGGCAAGCTCGGACACCGGTTTCCGCATGAATTGTCGGGCGGGCAGCAGCAGCGTGTGGCGATTGCCCGTGCGCTGGTCTATGGCCCGACGGTGGTCTTGCTGGACGAGCCTTTGTCCAATCTCGATGCCAAATTGCGCGAGGAGGCGCGGGCTTTCCTGAAAGAGCTGATCGAGCGTGAAAATCTCGCGGCTCTGATGGTGACCCATGACCAGTCCGAAGCGCTGGCGATTGCCAACCGCATCCTGCTGCTCAATGGCGGTGTGGTGGAGCAGGCCGGCACGCCGCAGGAGATGTATAACGCGCCCGAGACACTGTTTGTGGCCGAATTCATGGGCTCGAACAACCATATCGAAGGCCAGATCATGGGCATGAGCGATGGCCGCGCCTCGATCCGCATCGGCGA
The DNA here is from genome assembly GCA_947447895.1 of Hyphomicrobiales bacterium. Lineage (GTDB taxonomy): Bacteria > Pseudomonadota > Alphaproteobacteria > Rhizobiales > Beijerinckiaceae > CAIYZJ01. Next base: position 19,039 of record CANFLM010000025.1, on the reverse strand, counting down.
CCATCTGCTGGATGGCCAGGCCCGGTGCGCGCCCGCAAAGGTCGGGCAGGCGGGATCGGCTGTGATCCGGCTCGAAGGCGTGCATGTGGCTGACGGCGCCAATGGCGGCCAGAACCATGTCAAGCTCGATCTGGTGACCTCGATGTTCCTGGGCCATACATGGGAGCATCTGTTCCGTGGTCCGGGCATGACCATCCGCGCCCATCATGATGGCCCCTTGAGCTCTGGCGCGCATTGGTTACACTTGCCTGCCGATCGCGTGTGGATTTTCTGATACGTCCCCCGCGACACCGGAGCAAGGCGAAGCAGGCAGCGGGAATAGCGTAAGCATGAAGGCAATTATCATTGGTGGCGGCATCGGCGGTCTGACGGCTGCCCTGATGCTGCATAAGCGCGGTATTCAGGCGACAGTGTTCGAACAGGCGTCCGAGGTGCGCGAGGTCGGTGTCGGCATCAACACGCTCCCCCATGCCATTGCCGAATTGGCGGAGCTGGGCCTGTTGCCGGTCCTCGATTCAGTGGCGATCCGCACCCATGAACTGCTTTACATGAACCGTTTCGGGCAGACGGTGTGGCGCGAGCCGCGCGGCATGCATGCGGGGTTCAAGGTGCCGCAATTCTCGATCCATCGCGGCCGGTTGCAGAAGCTGCTTTATGATGCCGTGGTCGAGCGGCTTGGCAAGGACTCCGTGCGCACAGGCCGCCGTCTGCTCGGCTTTATCGAGGATGAAGGCGGGGTGACCGCCCATTTTGCCGATTCCCGCTGGGGCGAGCAGGGCGAATCCATGCGCGGCGATGTGCTGATCGGCGCTGACGGCATCCATTCGCTGGTGCGGGAGCATTTTTACCCCAATCAGGGTTCGCCGTCCTGGAACGGCATCAAGATGTGGCGCGGCGCGATTGAATGGCCCCGTTTTCTCGACGGTGACAGCATGATCATTGCCGGCGGTATGCAGGCCAAGCTGGTGCTCTATCCGATTGCCGAGGGCAGCACGCCGAATACCCGGCTGACCAATTGGGTGGTCAATGTCCGGATCGGTGATCCTGCCAAGCCTCCGCAACGCGAAACCTGGTCACGCAATGGCCGGTTCGAGGATGTTTTGCCGTTTGCCCGCCGCTTCAGCGTGCCGGGCGTCGATGTGATTGCGATGATCAAGCAAACAGCGGCCTTCTGGGAATATCCGATGTGCGACCGTGATCCGCTGCCGCGCTGGACGCATGGGCGGGTGACCCTGATGGGCGATGCCGCGCATCCGATGTATCCGGTTGGCTCAAACGGCGCCAGCCAGGCCATTCTCGATGCCCGCTCGCTGGCCGATGCCTTGGCCCAGGCCGAGCACCCCCGCCACGGTCTGGCCGTTTACGAGGCCGATCGCCTGCCCAAAACCGCCGAAATCAGCACCCTCAACCGTCTAGGTGGCCCCGAACGGGTGATTGACGCGGTGGAAGCGCTGGCACCCAACGGGTTTGACGATGTCGAGCGGGTGCTGTCCTATACGCGGCGCGAGGCGATTGTGAAGTCCTATGCGGGCAAAGCCGGATTTACGCAGGCCCAGGTCAACAAGCGTTGAACCCCTTTGCCGCTGGCGGCCGATCCCCCTCGAAATGGTGATTGGGTTCGTCGCGCAAGCGTGCTATCAGGGGCAATAATCGCGTTGTAAAAGGATTTTCGGATGTTCCATCGTTATATTCTGGCCGGTGTAGCCTTGATCGGCCTCTCACAGGCGGCGTTGGCCGAATGCGTGGTCAAGGACAAGGTGGAGTTCAACCCCGCCAAAAATGACGCACTGACAGTCAAAGTGCTGATGGAAAAGCAGAATCGTTTTTGCGATTTTTCCTATGACCATCTCGAGGCGGTGACTATCGATCATTGGGAAATCGTGACCAAGCCGCTCAATGGCAGCTTTGTGTTCATTCCGAAGAAGAAATTCAGATATGAACGCGCCAAGGGGTGGGTTGGACAAGAAACCATCGTGTTCAAGGTTTGCAGCAAGCTCGCGGCCGGCGAAGGTTGCTCGACCCTGACCTATGACATCAAAGCCGAATAAATAAGCTCTCAGGGTTGCCGCTTGTTCGGATCACAGCGCATGATCGGGCCGTTATTGCTGGCTGATCTCGGTTCGAGCCAGCAATAACCCTGCTGCTTTGCAACCTCGCGGGCCAAGGCGCGGCGGCTGCAATTTTCCTGCGAGGTTCGATCCGTTGCTACAGGGTTACATGCAGTGTTGCCCTGCTGTAATCGTCCGATCAGGGCGCGTTGTTCCACCGTCTGGGCCGTGGCTGCCGTTCCGGCACCTAGAACGAGCAACAGCACAAGAAGCCCGATGAGCCGCATCAGAACGGAGCCCGCATTTCGAAACATTCGAGTGTGCGCACGCATTCCTGCCGTTTCATCACACATTTCTGGAAACGGTCGGCGTCGCGGTTCAGCACATTGCAGAAGCCGGTCATGTAATCGCGGCAGGTTTGGTGGTCGATTTGGCCGTTTTCGGCTGCGGTCGCCCGCGAGCGCGCCTGCTGGCGGTCGTCCGGTGTCGTATTGTTGCTGAGATAGCTGAGATAGCGCTTGCGCTTGAGCTTCAGCACATCCATCCCGCGCGGTGTGAAATCATACAGGTTGAGCACCGGCAATTCCTGCTCGGCATTCTTGGTGGTGACGTCGATCACCGCCACACAATAGGCGGCTTTGAGAAAATTCTGGTAATCGGTCTCCGCCCGCACCCCGCCCGCACAGGCAAGCCCGATCAGGACCAGCACAACACTGCGCACAAACTGTTTCAGCATGCTGCCTCGTATAACCCAATGGTCATTGTCATTCCTGTCAGGCCGGTTCGATCCTAGAATACTATCATAAATTGTGTTAGGTGATGGTTTCAACAGACCGTTTTTTACGGGATGAGCCGGAAAAAGGGCCCAGCGTGTGATGCTGCGTAAAATTGGCTGGTTGCATGTCTGGCTTGTCGGGACCATCGCCTTGTGGGCGTGGGGCGGTTATTATTATCAATCGCAGATTTATGATGTGCCCAGTTGCTTCAAACTGGTTCGCCTGAACGTCGATAATACATTGTTGGTGAAATTGAACGCTGCCGAACGCAAGAAGCTGATTGCGGTATGGCAGGAGGCTAAAAAGCTGCAATGCATCGATCGGGTTTCTCCTGTGGTTGATGTCCTGGAAACGGGGCTGCAAACCGGCCATATTACCGAAATCATCGTCGAGGCTGCCGGCGAGGAAATACCGCCGCAACTGGTGTGGCAGATCATCTGGACCAAGGATTGGACCCGCCAGATGGTGTTGGACAAGATCGAGAACAATACCCGCTCGATCCGGCTGTTCATGAACCAGAATACGTTGATCCTGTTTATTGTTTCGCCCTTTTTTCTGGCGGTGGCTATGGCTATGCTCAACGCCCTGTTGGGTAAGTTGCGTGCATCCGTGAAAGCGTAACCATATGTCTCCATTGGAAAGGGCTAGCCATGAAGCCGATCGAGACGATTTCCGAGCTTGAAACCTATTACGGGACGCCGTCGGCGGCCTCGCTGGTCAAGGAAACCGATCATCTGGTTCCCGTCTACCGGCAGTTGATCGCGGCCTCGCCATTTGTCGGCCTGGCAACGGTCGGTCCGGACGGCCTTGATTGTTCGCCGCGCGGCGACAGGCAGGGCGAATTGTTGCGGATTGTCGATGACAAGACCGTGATGCTGCCGGACCGGCGCGGCAACAACCGCATCGATTCCCTGCGCAATATCGTGGCTGATCCTCGGGTGGCGTTGCTGTTTCTGATCCCCGGTTCCGGCACGACCTTGCGGGTCAATGGCCGCGCCATCGTGACGGCCGATCCCGCTTTGTGCCAGTCATTTGCCGTGGAGGGCAAACCGCCGCGCAGTGTGATCGTGATCACGGTGGAAAAGGTCTATTTCCAATGCTCGCGCGCGGTGATCCGGTCCGACCTTTGGAACCCCGACCATTATGCGGCAGCCGGACAACTGCCGACCGCAGGTGAAATTCTGGCATCTTTGAGTGATGGCCAGACGGGCGGTGCCGATTATGACAATCAATGGCCCGAGCGCGCCAAAGCCAGCCTTTGGTGAACCGGCTTGAGGGCTTTAGCCGGAGCCTGTTTTACCCTATGATCAAACCATGATCGATGATGCTTCACCTTTAATAGCGGCTCTGGCGCTGATTGTGCGTCTTGATCCTGCTTTTCTCGGCATTGTCGGCCTGTCCCTGCGCGTCACACTGACGGCGGTTTGTCTTGCCGCGCTGATAGGCCTGCCATTGGGGGCTTTGCTCGCCGTGTCACGCTTTCGTGGCCGTTTGGCGATGATTGTGGCCATCAATGCGCTGATGGGCCTGCCGCCGGTGGTGGTCGGCTTGGTTTTTTTTCTGCTGCTGTCGCGTTCGGGCCCGTTGGGCGGGTTCGGCCTGCTGTTTACCCCCTCCGCAATGATCATTGCCCAGGCTTCGCTGGTGCTGCCGATCGTGATTGCCCTGACACGGCAGACGATCGAAGATCTCTGGGCCGGCTATCGCGAATATCTCCAATCGATCGGCATGGGGCCGAAAGAGGCCATCGGGACCTTGTTGTGGGACGCCCGTTTTTCACTGGCCACCGCGCTGTTGGCCGGTTTTGGCCGGGCGACCGCCGAAGTGGGAGCGGTGTTGATCGTCGGCGGCAATATTGCCGGCGTCACCCGCATGATGACCACGGCCATTGCTCTGGAAACCAGCAAGGGCGATCTGGCCCTCGCGCTCGGCTTGGGGATAATTCTGGTCGGCATCACCCTGCTGGTCAATGCGCTGGCCTTCGGCATGAGCCGGATCGGGGTGCGCCATGCCGGATAATCTCAACCCTGCTGTCGCCCTGTCCGTTTCCGGCCTCAGCTTTGCCATTTCCGGCACCGAATTGATCCATCCGATGGATTTCGAGGTCAAAAGCGGGCGGCGTCTGGTGGTGCTGGGCCCGAACGGGGCGGGTAAATCCCTGCTGTTGCGGCTGGGTCACGGGCTGTTGCAGCCAAGCTCGGGCCAGGTACACCGCAATGACCGGCATCTGCCGGGGCGTCGCGCCCATGCCATGCTGTTCCAGACCCCGGTGATGTTGCGCCGCTCTGTCCTCGACAATGTCACCCATGCTTTGGCGGCGATTGGCGTTCCTGCCGCGCAATTGCGGGGCCGTGCCGTGGAAGCATTGAACCGCTTCGGTCTGATGGGGCTGGCCGAGCGACCGGCGCGGTTGCTGTCGGGCGGGGAGCAGCAAAGACTGGCGATTGCCCGTGCCTGGGCTTTGCGGCCCGATCTGCTGTTTCTGGACGAGCCGACTGCCGCTCTCGATCCATCGGCCACCCGTTTGATTGAAGCGATGCTGGCGGATTTGCATGCCGAAGGGGTGACGCTGATGATGAGCACCCATGATTTGGGGCAGGCCCGCCGTCTGGCTGATGATATCTTGTTTCTGGCCTCTGGCTCGCTCGTGGAAGCGAGCGAGGCGGAACGGTTTTTCAATGATCCGCAAACTGCTCAAGCCCGTGCCTTTATAGCAGGGGATCTGGTCTGGTGATCACTTTTTAGGAGGATAGCGCATGTTGAGATGGTTTGGTGTTTTGATTGGTGCATTCTGTTTGCTGACGGGTCAACCCACGCAGGCCCAGGAGCGGTTTATTACGGTGGCGTCCACCACGTCGACACAGGATTCCGGACTGTTTGACCATCTTCTGCCACTGTTTACCCAGAAAACCGGTATTCAGGTGCGTGTGGTCGCGCAAGGCACCGGCCAGGCGCTTGATACGGCCCGCAGGGGCGATGCCGATGTGGTGTTTGTCCATGCCAAGGCGCAAGAGCAAAAATTTGTCGAGGATGGCTTTGGCCTGAAGCGCTTTGCAGTGATGTATAACGACTTCGTGCTGATCGGCCCGGCCAGTGATCCGGCAAAGATCAACGGCGTCAAGGATATCGCGACGGCTTTGCAAACCATTGCCGAGAAGGGGGCGCCTTTCGTGTCACGCGGCGACCGTTCCGGCACCCATGCCGCCGAACTGGCTTTGTGGAAGGCTGTCGGGATCGATCCGGCAAAGTCACAGGGCAACACCCAGAACTGGTATCGTGAAATCGGCCAGGGCATGGGCGCGGCGCTCAATACGGCCATGGCGATGGAAGCCTATGTGCTGTCGGATCGGGCCACCTGGCTCTCGTTCAAAAACAAGGGCACATTGCAGATCAGTGTCGAGGGCGATGCCCGCCTGTTCAACCAATATGGCGTGATGCTGGTCAATCCGGCCAAACATCCGCATGTCAAGGCCAAAGACGGGCAGGCTTTTGTCGACTGGCTGGTCAGTGCCGAGGGGCAGGCCGCCATCGGACAATACAAGATCGATGGCAAACAGCTGTTTTTTGCCAATGCCGATCAGCAGGGCGCCTAAAAACGGTCGCTTGGGTATCAGTCCGGCCTGAAACAGTCAGGCCGGACTGCCGCATTCAGGCCGGGAAAACGACCGTCTTGCTGCCATTCAGCAGCACACGGCCCTGCACATGCCACAAGACCGCGCGGGCCAGCACACGGCGTTCGATGTCGCGTCCCTTGCGGATCAGGTCTTCCGGCGTATCGCTGTGGCTGATGCGTTCGACATCCTGTTCGATAATCGGACCTTCATCGAGATCGGCCGTCACATAATGGGCGGTGGCGCCGATCAGCTTGACCCCGCGCCGATGCGCCTGGTGGTAAGGGCGCGCGCCCTTGAAGCCGGGCAGGAAGGAGTGGTGGATATTGATGCAGCGTCCCGACAAAGCACGGGCCAGATTGTCGCTGAGAATTTGCATATAGCGCGCCAGCACCACCAGATCGGTTTCGGTGCTGTCGACCAGGTCGAGCAGGGCCTGTTCCTGGGTCGCTTTGGTGGCCGGTGTCACTGGCAGGTAATGGAACGGGATGTCGCCGAAATCCAGATGCGCATAGGTCTCGCGCGGGTGGTTGGAGACAATCGCGCTGATGGTGACCGGTAATTCGCCGATGCGCAGGCGATAGAGAAGATCCGACAGGCAGTGATCGGATTGCGAGGCCAGGATCATCACACGGCGTGGCTTGTCATCCGGCTGTATGGTGGCATCCATCGCAAATTGCTGGCGGATGGCTTCAAACTGGCTCTCGAACCTCTTTAGGGCTGCTTCGTTGCGGGCGGAATCCTGATCCACAGTATTGAAGCCGACCCGCATGAAAAACCGGCCGGTTTCGGTATCATCGAACTGGTGGGCATCAAAAATATTGAAGCCGACATCGAAAATCAGGCCCGAGACAGCTGCGACAATGCCGGGGCGATTGGGGCAGGACAGGGTCAGGATAAATCTCTGTGTCATGGGGGCACGTTCCCGTTGGTGGAGAATTGATCCCCTGTCTTTGCCTTGTTTGGCGCATAGGTCAATTCTCATTTGTCTTGACCTGCAAAATTCTGCTGACCGTATCCAGCCAGATGGCCTTGGGCATAAAGCGTTGGAGTTCACGACCGGCCCGAGGGGACGACAAATTTTTAACTTTCAATAAAAAATCCACATAGGATAACAATCTCTGATTGTTATCCTGTTAAATTTTATAGTGTTTATTCTCATTTAAATAATTAATTTTACAACTTAAGATATAATTTTATAGTAATTTTAATTTATGGTTGCATAAACAAACAATTTATTAGTGGATAAGTGCAATTAAAAATGTTGCATTGTTTTCAAATTTAGAAATTTCTATTATTAAATGAACAATGTCTTGATTGAGACATGATTTGAAAGACAGCTGGGTTTCGCTTTTTTGCTGGACATGTTTTGTGTTGTCCGGTCCGGCTTTGTTCAGCGGGTTTGCTGGGTGTTGTTGTGTCGGGCTGTCTGCGTTTGAACGGCCGCTTTTATTTTAACGTGTTTTATTCGGTGGTGGGTATTGGTCGATGAATGATGAAGTCAGAGATATCTTGTACGTCGCGCAGGCTGCAACTGCCCTGGATTTCAAGCAATATGCAGGCTTTGCCGATATGGGCGGGATGCCGGTCACGGTTGAGGTGGCCGGGACGATCAAATGGTTCGATGTCGCCAAAGGCTTCGGCTTCATCGTGCCCGACAGCGGTGTCGAGGACGTGCTGGTCCATATCAGCTGTCTGCGCAAGGACGGGTTCGAAACCGCGCTGGAAGGCGCGAGAATCACCTGCGAAGCCGTCAGATCCAAGCGCGGCTGGCAGGTGGTGCGGGTGATCTCCATGGATACGTCCACCGCGTTACACCCGTCGCAATTGCCGATGCCGAGGATGCATACCACGGTTGTTCCGATCAGCGGGTTGGAGCGTATGGTGGTCAAATGGTTCAACCGGTTGCGCGGTTTCGGTTTCGTGCATGTGGGCGAAGGGCACCCCGATATTTTCGTGCACATGGAAATCCTGCGCCGTTTCGGCTTTGCCGAATTGAAGCCGGGGCAGGAGGTTCTGGTGCGATATGGCTACGGTTCCAAAGGCCTGATGGTGGCCGAGATCCGTCCGCTCGACGGTCTGCAGCCGCCGGCCTCCCATTGATGTGTTGATGGACTATGATTGCGGCTCTCCGCCCTCGTCCGGGCGGGGAGATTTTGCCCGCGTGCATCTGCCGACGGGTTGATGGCGAGCCTTTTGGCTGGCAAGTCTGTATCATGGCCACTCGAGTGGTGCTGTGCTCGAGTATTTTGCTTGACCCCTTGCGGCAGAGCCGCCATTTTCCCGTGTCTCGGGGGGGCAAACCCTTTCGGTTCAATGTTCTTGAGTTTTCAAGACCGGCACGCAGAAAAGGCTTGATGCCCATGATCCTGAATTCCGTAGCCTTCAATTCCGTAACCTTGAATTCCATCACAGCAGCGCGTCGCATCAGGCCCTTGTTCTCGCGCCGGTTTTTACTGTTGTCCCTGGTGCTGACAGGCCTTTTTGTGTCCGCCGGGTATCAAGTCCGTGCGCAAGCCGCTTCACCCGCGCTGGAAAAGCTGACCATTGTCTCGTCCCAGAATGGCGCGAGCAAAGAGAATGTCTTCATGGTCGAGGTGATGCGGACGCTGGACGAGCGGGCGCGCGGATTGATGTTCCGCCGCTATCTGCCGGCCGATCGCGGGATGCTGTTCGAATTCGGTGCCGAGGCACCGGTGGCCATGTGGATGAAGGACACGTTTATTCCGCTGGATATGCTGTTCATCAGAAAGGACGGCACCATCAGCTCGATTGCAATGAATACCGAGCCCCATTCCACCCGCACCATCGGCAGCAGCGAAGCGATCTGGAGTGTGCTGGAGGTCAATTCTGGTACGGTCCAGCGTCTGGGCATCAAGGCAGGCGATATGATCCTGCATCCGCTGTTCTCGGGCAAGAAATAATCGTTATCAGACTGAATTGTAGGGCTTTTTCCGGCTAAACCGATCCATCAGCAAATAGATGACCGGTGTCGTATACAGCGTCAGAATTTGCGACAGCACCAGCCCGCCGATGATGGTCACACCCAGCGGACGGCGCAACTCGGCCCCGGGCCCCATTGCCAGCACCAGTGGCAGGGCGCCGAGCAGGGCGGCCAATGTGGTCATCAGGATCGGACGGAACCGCGCACCGCAGGCCTTGGAGATGGCGTCATAGGGAGACAGCTGTTGTTCGCGCTGGGCGGCAATGGCGAAATCGACCAGCATGATGCCGTTTTTCTTGACGATGCCGATCAGCAGGATGATGCCGATCATCGCGATCAATGTCAGGTCCATGCCGAACAGCCAGAGCGACAGCAAGGCCCCCAATCCGGCGGAAGGCAGGGTGGAGATAATGGTCAGCGGGTGGACAAGGCTTTCGTATAAAATCCCCAAAATCAGGTAAACCGCGACAAATGCCGCCAAAATCAATAGGCCTTGCGTGCTCGAGGCCGCAGAAAAGGCCTTGGCATCGCCGGCAAAATCCGAATTGAGCGTATCGGGCAGATGCAGCCCCTCGATCACCCGCCGCACGGCCTTGAAGGCGGCATCCTGCGACACATTGGGGGCGACATCATAGGTGATCGTGATGGCCGGAAACTGGCCCTGATGGTTGACCAGCAACGGCGAAACCCCGCGCTCGAAACGCACCAGAGTGGACAGCGGCACTTGCACGCCTCCCGCGCCGGTTACATAGAGGGCGTTCAGGTCACTGGGGTCGCGCTGACGGTCGGATTCCATGACCACCCTATACTGATTGCGTTGCGAATAGAGGGTCGCGATCTGCTTTTGTCCGAAGGCATCGCCCAGCACGGCGTCGATGGCCTGGATTTTAACGCCCAACTGGGCCGCACGGGCCCGATCAATCACCAGATTGAGTTGCAGACCGCCATTGATCTTGTCGGTGGATACATCCACCAGCTCGGGTGCGGCCTTGAGGGCTTCGACAGCGCGCGGTGCCCAAGTTTGCAAGGCCTCCAGATCCTGCCCCCACAGGGTGAACTGGAAGGGGGACTTGCCGACCCGCCCGCCGACGCGCAAATCCTGCACCGGTACCATGAACAGCCAGATACCGGTCACCGCCGCAAGGCTTTTGCGCAGCCGGACCACCACAGCATTGGACGATATCCCGCGCTCTGCAAAAGGTTTGAGGCTGATCAGGATACGGCCCTGATTGACCGAGGCAATGCCGCCCGAGGCCCCGATAAACGAGGAGGCACTGGCAACCGCCGGATCGGCCAGCACGATATCGGCCACGCGTTGCTGCAAGCCGATCATCGCCCCGAAGGACACATCCGCCGAGGCCTCGGTAAAGCCGAAAATCAGACCGGTATCGTCTTGCGGAAAGCCGCCTTTCGGCAAGGCACGGAACAGCGCCACGCTGGCACCGATCACCAGCACGAATGTCAGCAGGGTCAGCCATGGATGGCGCAATACCGGTATCAGGGAAGCCTGATAGGTTTGTGACAGCCATTCCAGCCCATCCTCGAAACGCCGGTCGAGGCGGCTTTGGGGATAATCGCTGTCGCGCTTCATCAAGCGGGCGCAGATCATCGGGGCAATGGTCAGCGAGACAAAGGTCGAAACGGCGATCGCAAAGGCCAGGGTCAGAGCAAATTCGCGGAACATGTGGCCGATCGCCCCATCCAGAAACAGCATCGGAATAAAGGCGGCTATCAATGACAGGCTGATCGAAAATACGGTGAAACCGATCTGGCGGGCTCCTTCCAGTGCGGCTTGCAGGCGTGTTGCCCCGCGCTCCAACTGCGCATGGATGTTCTCGACCACCACAATGGCATCATCCACCACAAACCCCACCGAGATGGTGATCGCCAGCAAAGACAGGTTGTCGAGTGTAAAGCCGGCCACCCACATGGCCGCAAAACTGCCGGCCAGCGACAAAGGCACCGTCAGGCCAACCGCCAGAATTTGCGCGCCGCGCCGCAAAAACAGCCAGACCACCATCATTACCAGCACGATGGCGGCGCACAGGGTCACCAGCAGGTCGCTGATCGAGGCGCGGATGGTGCTGGTGCGATCCGAGACAATGGCCATCTCGACACTGGCAGGGATCCAGCGGCGCAATTCGGGGATCAGGGCTTTGACCTTGTCGACGGTTTCGATCACATTCGCTTGCGGCTGTTTGGTGATGATGAGCAAGACGGCCGGTTTGCCGTTGAACCAGCCGGCGGCACGGGTGTTACGCACGCCCGAGCGCACATCGGCGACATCGCCAAGGGTGATGGCAATCGAATTGCGCACCGCCACGATGACACGTTTGAAATCCTCGATGGTGACCAACTGGGCATTGGTGGCGAGCATTTCGGCCTGATACTGCCCGTCAAACGAGCCTATCGGCCCAAGCGCATTGGCGCTGACCAGGGCCGCGCGGACTTCGTCGATGCCAAGGCCCATCCCGGCCAGGCGGGCGGGATCAACCTTGACACGAATGGCGGGCTGTTCCGCGCCATTGACGGTGACCTCGGCCACTCCTGCCACTTGGGCAATGCGCTGGGCAATCACGCTGTCCGAAATATCGTAGAGGTCGCTGGTCGGGATCGAATCGGAGCGGATGGCCAGCACCAGCACGGGGGCGGCGGCCGGATTGGTCTTGCGGAACACCGGCAGGGTCGGCAGGTCTGACGGCAGGTCGGTGGCCGCGGCGTTGAGGGCGGCTTGCACATCGCGGGCGGCATTGTCGATCTTGCGATTGACGTCGAACTGGATGGTAATCGCGCTATTGCCCAGCGAACTGGTCGAGGTGATCTCGGTCACACCGGCGATTTCGCCCAGACGCCGTTCGAGCGGGGCGGCCACGGTGGCGGCCATGGTGGCCGGATCGGCTCCCGGACGGCTGGCCGAGACACGGATGGTCGGAAAATCAACCGCAGGCAGGCTCGAGACCGGCAGATCGAGATAGGCCAGAAGCCCCGCAAACATCAGTCCCGCTGCCATCAGGGTCGTGGCAATCGGGCGCTTGATAAAGGGCTCCGAAAGACTGGCCATCAGGCTTTTTCCGTTGTGTCGGCCACAAGGGTCTCGTTGACCTGCAGTTTGTGGCGCGGATCGAACCGGTCGAGGGCCAGAAAGATCACGGGTGTGGTGTAGAGCGTCAGCAACTGGCTGAGCAACAGCCCGCCGACAATCGAAATACCGAGCGGGATCCGCAATTCGGCACCCGCACCGCTGGCAAAGGCCAGTGGCAAGGCGCCGAACAGGGCGGCCAGAGTGGTCATCATGATCGGCCTGAAGCGCAAGTGGCAGGCCTGCGTGATGGCCTGTTCGGCCCGCATCCCGTGCTCGTTCATGGCGACAATGGCAAAATCGATCATCATGATGGCATTTTTCTTGACGATGCCCATCAGCAGGATAATGCCGATCAGGGCCACGACCGACAGGTCATGTCCCGACAGCAGCAGGGCCAGCAAGGCGCCGACACCGGCAGAGGGCAGGGTCGACAGAATGGTGATCGGGTGGATATAGCTCTCGTAAAGCATGCCCAGCACCAGATAGATCACCACCACAGCCGCCAGGATCAGCCAGACCTGTCCGGCAAGGGCACGCTGGAATTCGGCGGCGTCGGCACTGAAATGGCCCGAGAGCAAGGGGGGCAGCCCGATGGCCTGCTCGGCCTCGGTCACTGCGCGCAAGGCGGCATCGAGTGATGCGTTGCGGGCCAGATCGAAGCTCAGCGTATAGGCGGGAAACTGGTCCTGATGGGCAATGATCAGCGGGGCCGTATCACGGGTCAGGCTGGCGATCGAGGACAGGGGCACCTGCGCGCCCGCCGCCGTGCCGATATAGAGATTGCCGAGCACATTCGGATCATTCTGGAAGGCGGGGGCAGCCTCCAAAATCACCCGATACTGGTTGGATTGGGCATAGATGGTCGAAATCTGCCGTTGGCTGAAGGCATCATTGAGCGTGTCATTGATCAACTGCATCGAAATGCCGAGACGGCCGGCCTTTTCGCGGTCGATCGTGATAAAGGCCCGCAATCCACCATCCTGGGTTTCCGAGGCGATGTTGGCAAGGCGGGGATCGCCGGCCAGCGCGGCAGCCAGCTTTTTGCCCCATTGGGTCAATTCGTCCGGATCGGCCCCCGTCAGCGTGTATTGATACTGGGAGCGCGAGGAGCGCGTGGCGATCTGGATGTCCTGCACCTCCCGGACATAGAGCCTGATGCCGGGGATTTCGTTTTCGATCAGCCTGATTTTTGCGCCCAACTGGCTGGCACTCTCCTGCCGCTCGCCATGCGGGACCATGCTGACGGTGATTCTGCCGCTGTTGAGGGTCAGATTCTGTGCGCCTATGCCGAGCACGGCGATGACGCTGGCCACCGAGGGTTCCCGCTTGATCCGCTCGGTCACACGGGCCTGCAATTGCTGCATCTGGCCGAAGGAGACATCGGGAGCGGCCTCCATCACCACCGAAATCAGGCCGGTATCCTCGTTGGGCAGGAACCCTTTCGGGCTGAACGTATAGAGCAATGCGGTCAGGGCCATGGTGGCGGCGGTCAGGCCCAGCATCAGACGGGGCCGTGCCAGCGCCAGCACGAGGGTTTTTTCATAAAAACCGGCCATTACCTGCATCGGACGGTCAAAAAAGGCCTGTAAATCCTGCTCGCGGCGGCTCGGGGTCTGGCGCAGGATGACTGCACACAGCATCGGGGTCAGGGTCAGCGAAATGACTGCCGAGATCACGACAGCCAGCGACAGCGTCAGCGCGAATTCCCGGAACATGCGGCCGACCAGCCCGGTCATGAACAGCAGGGGAATGAACACGGCAATCAGCGAAACGGTCAGTGAAATCACCGTAAACCCGATCTCCTGCGCGCCTTTAAGGGCTGCTGCGAGCGGATTGTCGCCTTCCTCGATGTGGCGGGCGATGTTCTCAATCATCACAATCGCATCATCGACGATAAATCCTGTGCCGATGGTCAAAGCCATCAGCGACAGATTGTCGAGGCTGAAATCGAGAAACCACATCATGCCGAAGGTGGCGATGATCGACAAAGGCAGGCTGATGCCGGCGATCAGCGTGGCGCGCAGCGAGTGCAGGAACATCAGCACCACAAGAACCACCAGCACCGTGCTCAGCACCAGCGTGAATTCAACATCGCTGATCGAGGCGCGGATCGTATCGGTGCGGTCATGCACCACGCTCAACTGCGTGCCCGCCGGCAAGGCGCGCCTTAACCGTGGCAGGGCGGCAGTGACCAGATCGGCGGTGGCCACGATATTGGCACCGGGCTGGCGTCTGATGTCGATGATGATGGCGGTTTCAGTGTTCAGGGCACCGCTGACACGGGTGTTTTCGAGCCCGTCGAGCACTTCGGCAATGTCGCGCAACAGCACATTGGCACCGTTGCGGGTCGCCACCACCACATCGCGATAGCTCGATGCCGCGCTGATCTGGTCATTGGCAGCCAATGTGTAGGATTGGAATGTGCCATCCAACGCTCCTTTGGGTGCAGCTGCATTGGCGGCGGTGACAACCGCGCGGACATCCTCGAGGCTGATCTTGTAGGACGCCAGCCGGGCCAGATCGACCTGGATCCGCACTGCAGGGCGGATACCGCCTTCGATGGTGACCCGTCCTACGCCGGAAATCTCGCTGAGACGGGGACCGAGCAGGGTATCGGCCAGATCGCTCAACACCCGCATCGGCACGGTTTTGGATGACAGCGCCAGCGTTATCACCGGCGTATCGGCCGGATTGACCTTGGCATAGACCGGCGGATAGGGCAGCGAGCGCGGCAAAGTGGATGCTGCGGCATTGATGGCGGATTGCACATCCTGGGCTGCGGCATCGATATCGCGGCCCAGATCGAATTGCAGGGTAATCTGGCTCAGGCCGAACGCACTTTGCGAACTCATCTCCGCCAGCGAGGCAATCTGCCCGAATTGCCGCTCCAGCGGGGCGGTGATCAGCGAGGCCATCGTATCGGGATTGGCACCGGGATATTGGGTGGTGATCTGGATGGTCGGAAATTCGACCTGCGGCAAGGCGGCGATTGGCAGCGCACGGAACCCCAGCCATCCGCACAGCAGCACTGCGACCCCGAGCAGGGAGGTGGCAACCGGCCGCCGGATGAAGGGGGAGGAGACGCTCACGGCTGGCTGGTCCCGCCGCTATTGCCAGCACCATTGGCCCTGCGCCGTTCGCCTTGCGGACGCGTGGCCGGGGCCTCGCCGCCAGCCGGTTTGGGCTCGTCGATCCGCACCAGCGTTTTGTCGGTCAGGCGGTTGAAGCCGCTGGTGACCACCTGATCGCCGGCACCCACGCCTGTGGCAATGGCCGTGACGGTTTCGCTCTGGCGGGCCAGCGTGACAGGGCGCTGGGTGGCAAGAGAGTCCGCGTCCACCACATAGACGAAGGGGCCAAGCGGCCCGCGCTGGATCGAGGCGGTGGGCACGGTGATGGCATCCTTGAGTGTGTCGACCCGCAACCGGACATTGACGAATTGTCCGGGCCACAGGGCCAGTTGCGCATTGGGAAACCGCGCCTTGATCCGCACCGTGCCGGTGGTCTGGTCGACCTGGTTGTCGATCACCTCGACCAGCCCGCGGTCGATCACCGTCAGATTGTCGGCCTCGCGGGCCTCGATGGTCACCGGTCCGCGCATCATGGCCTGATTGACGGCGCGCAACTGCTGCTGGGGCAAGTTGAAAATCACCGCTATCGGCTGCACCTGCGTGATGGTGACAATGCCGGTCTGGTCCGAGGCGCGCAGCAGATTGCCCTGATCGACCAGCCGCAACCCCGTACGGCCATCAAGGGGGGCGCGGATGGTGGTGTAATCGAGGATGGCTTTGGCATTGTCGATGGCGGCCTGATCGGCATCGACCTGCGCGACCAGTTGGGCGACAACAGAGCGCTGCGTGTCGGCCTGCTGCTGGGTGGCATATTCGGTGCGCGCCAGATTGGTGTAGCGTTCCAGATCACGGCGGGCATTGGCCAGTTGAGCTTCGTCCTGTGCCTTTTTGGCCAGCGCCTGATCGAGGGCGGCCTGATAGGTTTTCGGATCGATCTTGGCCAGAATATCGCCGGCTTTGACCGTGTCCCCGTCCTTGAAATGCAGCGAGATCAGCCGGCCATCGACTTGCGGACGGACGGTGACGGTGTTGAGCGCCTGCACGGTGCCGATGCCATCGAGTTCGACCGGCACATCGGTGCGCTCCGCGCGCACGGCCAGCACGGGCAAGGGCCCGTCGCCACTGCCGCGCGTGCCACGAGTCCCGGCGGAAGGTGCGGCAGGGGTTTGCGCAAACCAGATTTTATAGGCGATGCCCCCCGCAATCAGGGCAGCCAGACCTAGCAAAACAACAAGGGTGCGCAGTTTCATGGCTTGCTCATGTCTGTGTCAGGGCGTTTGGACCGGAGGCGATGGAGAGAGAAGGATCGTAGCATCACGGGATTTTTGCGGCACCATCAAGGCAGGCCTGCCAGCGGCCTCGTCCTGTGGCTTTTGGAACCCGCCGCCGAGCGCTTCAATCAGGCCAAGACTGGCCTGCAGGCGCTGCAGACGGCTCGATAACAGGTTTTCCTGCGCCTGGAACAGGCTTTGTTGCACGGCCAGCAGGGTCACAATATCGATGGTGCCGGCCTTCAGCCGCTCTTCGCTGATCAGGGTGGCACGGCGGGAGGCGTTGACAACCTCCTGCTCCAGCATCTCCTGGCGGCGTGACTGTTCCACCGCGATCAGGGCATTTTCGACATCGCTCAAGGCGGTTAAAACCGTTTTGCGGCTCATGGCCGCTGTTTCGGCCTCGCGGGCTGTTTCGCCCTGATACTGGGCTGTCAGATTGCCGCCATCAAACAGCGGCTGGCTGACCCCCGCCAGCAACGAATTGGCGGCGGCATGCGGACTGAGCAGGGTTTTCAGTGTCATGCTCTCCAGCCCGCCCGAGGCTGTCAGGCTGAAACTGGGCAAAAAGGCCGCCCGGCTGGCTTCGACATTGGCGCTGGCGGCCAGCATCAGGGCCTCGGCGCGGGCAATATCGGGACGCTGGCGCAACAGATCGGACGGCAAACCCGCCTGGACCAGCGGCACTTTCAGGCTGTTCAGGCTTTTGGCCGCGAGCACAAATCCTTCGGGGGGGCGTCCCAACAGGATGGCCAGCAGATTGCGGGTCTGGGAGGCCTGTTGCTGCATTTGCGGGATCAATGCCTTTTGCGCGGCCAGCACGCTCTCCTGCTGGGCCACATCGAGGGCAGACGCGGTGCCGACCGACAACCGCCCGCGGATCGCATCGAGAATCCGTTGGGCGGTGGCAATATTCTCGCGGCCTAGTGCGATCCGGTCATGGGCCGACAGAATGATGAAATAGCTGTTGGTGACGGCACTGGCTGTCGCCAGCATCACCGACTGATGATCATAGACAGTGGCTTGCGCATTGGCCTGCTGGGCGCTGTAGAGCGAGCGGTAGCGGCCCCAGATATCGAGCAGATAGCTGGCATTGGCCCCTGCGCTGAACTGTTTGGAGCGGGTGGCATTGAATGGCGGTTCGCGCCGCTTCAATGTGCCCGGTGCCATGCTCTGAACGGCATCGAGCGAGCCGTTGATGGTCGGCAGCAACAGCGCATCGGCCTGTTGGGTCAGGGCTTGCGACTGGTCAATGCGGGCCAGTGCCGCGCCGATGTCGGGATTGTCGCGCAAGGCCAGCGCAATCAGTCCCTCCAGTTCTTTCGAACCGAACAGTTGCGGCCATTCTTTGGTCAGCACATGGTTGGTGCGGATTTGCAGGGCTTCAAACTGCTGCGGCTCGGGGATTGCCAGATCAACCGGCGCATGCGCAGGCATGCAGGCCGAAAGCCATAGGCTCAAGGCGGCCACGCAACCCGATTGAAGCGTTTGTGGCTTTGAAAACAACAATAAAAAACCCTGACCAGTGATGCTGTTTGGTCAGTATCACTGGCACAATCACCGGAGTCGGGCAATCGATCTTAATAGTCCATTAACGAAAACGCTGCCTGTCTATCAGGCGTCGAGTGCGCCTTCATAACTGTCGATATGGGCAAAGGTGGACCGCAAGCCCTCCGACCAGGCTTTGGAGAGCATTTTGAAATAGGGATCATCAGGGCCGATCCTCCGTTGCTCGCCGGTCACCATGGAATCGCGCTGGTAGATCATCAGATCAATCGGCATACCGACCGACAGGTTCGAGCGCAGAGTGGAGTCGAAGGACAGCAGGATCAGCTTGGCGGCTTCGCCAATGGCCATTTCGGGGCGCGCGACACGGTCAAGGATCGGCTTGCCGTATTTGTGCTCGCCGATCTGGAAAAACGGTGTGTCTTTGGTCGCTTCGATGAAATTGCCTTCCGAATAGATCTGAAACATCCGCGGTGGCTCGCCATGGATCTGGCCACCCAGAATGAAGGAGGCGCTGAAGGTGCTGTTGGCGGCCTCGAGAGAGGGGCCATCGACCCGCCGGACCTCACGCACCGCATCGCCCACCACACGGGCGGCCTGGTACATGGTTTCCACATTCAGCAGCGAGGGACCGCCATCATCGCGCTCGGCGTCGATCTGTTCGTTGAGCAGCGAGATCACCGATTGCGTCACAGCCAGATTGCCGGCCGACAGCAGGACCAATACGCGG